>CAZEAA010000107.1:10279-15757 GCA_964510015.1 uncultured Sandaracinaceae bacterium | reverse complement strand
GTGCTGAACTCGTTCTCACGCAGAAGCTTCGCGATGCCCCCGGTTGCAGCGATGTTGCCGGCCGTCAGAGACGCGAGGGACGTAGTGTCCAATTGTTCGGTCTCGCCGGCGTTGGCGATGAGTTGGCCGTTCTTGTCGATGATGAATACGACCTGGGCGTTCGCCTCACGAACCAAACGATCGACGATCGTCTGGATCTGGTTGAACTCCTCCTCGTACATCACCATCTGCGGGTTCGTCATGAACTCCTCCTGGCGATCCGTAGCTCGATATGGGTGCGCTGCATCGGTACCTGCTCCGCCTTTCCCGGTTGGACCCCACTGAGGGCGGCTCACGGGCGGCGCGGAGGCTAGGTACTAACAGATGCATGCCGGGTCGGTAAAGCCCCAAGCATGCGGAAGGCAAAAGCCCCGCCCAAAGCAGGCCATAGGCCCACGTCGACGTAGGCGTTGACGTCGACGTTGGCGTACCCGTGCTCGTAGTCCTGCTCGTGCTCGTGCTCGTGACCGCCCCCATCGTCAACGGCCGTCGGGCTCGGCGCCTCGACTGTTGGGTTGGCGAGGCTGGATGGACGAACACGAGCACGAGCACGAGCAGGTCAACGAGCACGTGGACGGCTACGACCACGTCCACGTCGACGTGGGAATTGGGCTTCTTTGGATGGACCCTTGTCACCTCCCCCCCCGGTGCGCATGGTGCGCCCTCACCGCCCGAGGATGCCCCGCTTGCTGTCCACACCCCTCCGAGCCGCCGCCAATCTGCTGAAGGCGCCATTTTACCCTGTGTACGCCATCGCCAAGCGTCGCGGGTCCACGGATGGCTGGCTGCACCTGGAGGTTCGCCCCCGCATCACGGAGTTCTCGAGCGCGCTGCCCAGCCTCGCTCGCTTCCTGCCCGAGCTCGCGCAGCGGCAGCCCACCTCGCTGGCGGCGCTCCGGCGCTTGGCGATCGCGGCGAGCAAAGATCCCCACGTCCGCGGGGTGCTGGTGGAGCTTCCGCCCCTCCAGGCGGGCTGGTCGCGGGCCCGTGGGCTGCGCGACGTGTTCCGTACGCTCCGCGACGGCGGCAAAGAGGTGGTGGTCTACCTGCCGCGCGGTGGCGGGAACCTCGAGCTCTACGTGGCGGCCGGGGCCAGCAAGATCCTGCTCGGGCCCGAGGCCACGTTCATGGCGCTGGGGCTATCCATGGAGAGCCGCTACCTGAAGACCATGCTCGGGAAGCTCGGGGTCAGCGTGGAGTCGTTCGCGCGGAAGGACTTCAAGACCGCCGCCGAGACCGCCACGCGGGACGCCATGAGCGAGCCCCAGCGCGAGCAGCTCGGCGCGATCCTGGCCGTGCTGCATGGGGAGCTGGTGGAGGCGATCGCGGCGCGTCCCGGGATGACCCCCGAGCGCGTGGCCGCCGTCTTCGAGGCCGGTTTCTTGCGCGGCGAGCGGGCCATCGAGGCCGGCGTCTGCGACGGCGTGGCCTACGAAGACCAGCTGGGCGAGGTGATCGCCAAGCTGTACCCCGACCACCCGCGCGCGCCGGCCGAGAAGGCCAAGGGCAAGAAGAAGCGCACCCCGAGCGCGCCCAGCGTGGCGCTGCGCGGGGCGGGAGACTTCCTCCAAGCGGCGGAGCACGAGTTCTTCCTGCCGCTGCGCGCGCGCCCCTACGTGGGTGTGGTGCGGGTGCAGGGCGCCATTCGCGACAACGACGAAGAGCTGCGCGGCATCCGGCAGACGTTCTGGGCGCTGCGGGCGGCGCGCGAAGACGACCAGTGCGTGGGCGTGATCCTGCTGGTGAACTCGCCGGGGGGCTCGGCCCTGGCGTCGGACCGCATCCACCGCGAGGTGGTGCGCGTGAAGCAAGAGAAGCCCGTGGTGGCCTACTTCGAAGACGTGGCCGCGAGCGGCGGGTACTACGTCGCGGCGCCGGCCGACGCGATCGTGGCGCAGCCGGTCACCATCACGGGCAGCATTGGCGTGGTGTCCGCGCGCCTGCTGGCCCGCGACCTGCTGGAGAAGGTGGGGGTGCACACCGAGGTGCTGCGCTCTGCCCCGCACGCCGACATGTTCAGCCCCGCGCGCGAGCTGGACAGCCGCGAGCGCGAGATCCTGGACACCGAGCTGGACGCCTTCTACGAGAACTTCGTGCGCTTGGTGGCCGACGGGCGCGGGCAGGCCTTCGAGGTGATCGAGCCGCTCGCGCGTGGCCGCGTGTGGTCGGGCCGGCAGGCGGCGGAGCGAGGGCTGGTGGACCGCCTCGGCGGGTTCGACGTCGCCCTCGAAGAGGTGCGCGACCGCGCGAAGGTGTCCGACGCCGATCGCGCGCGTCTCGAGCCCGTGGTCCTGCACATGCGGCCGCTGCTCGTGAACGGCACGATCCGTCGGCTCGTGGCGGACGGCGACGCCTCGCTCGCGCAGGGCGGGGAGGGCGTGGCCCAGGCCGTCGAGAAGCTCGCGCCGGTGCTCAACGCGCTGCTCGGCCCAGTGGCGCCCGAGCTCGCCGAGCTGCTCGGCCTCGTGGGCGCGCGCGAGCGGGTGCTCTACTACGCGCTGGGGCTGCCCGAGATCCGCTGACGGTTCCCATTTTGCGCGGGCTCGTCTATCCTCGCGCCCCTGGAGGTCCCTTTCTTCATGCACGCTGCGCAGCCCTGTTCCACGCCCCTCACGTCCCACCGCCGCCCGGATCGCCTCTTGGCTCGCCGCGCCTCGCGGTCGGCCGGTCTCGCCCTCCTGCTGCCGGTGCTCGCGCTGGTGGCGTGCGGCGGCAACGGCGCCCGCGGCGTCCACCCGGGGGCCATGCCGCAGGGCGGGTCGTTCCACGGCGCGTGGGTCTCGCCGCAGTACGGTGACATGCACCTGTGCGTCACCGGCGAGCACGTCATCGGCTCCTACGAGAAGAACGAGCGCTCCGGCCGCATCACGGGTGAGGTCGACGGCGACATCCTGTGGTTCAACTGGGAAGAGTCCCGCACCTACGTGCCGGGCAATCCGGTCGAGGTCGGCGGTCGCGGCTACTTCCGCCTCAGCCTTAACGAAGACAACGACAACGTCATCGCGGGCGAGTGGGGCATGGGCGAGGACCGCACCGGCGGCGGGCCGTGGACGGCCACCAAGCGCCGTCGTCAGGGGCCTGACACCTGCGATGGCTCCAGCACCGCGGTCACCGGCCGCGAGGTCAGCTGGGAAGAGGAAGAAGAGGAAGGGGACGCTCCGTCCGAAGACGACGACGAGCTCTGAACCTTGGCGCAGGTCAATCCGCTCACCCGCGAGCTGCTGGTCAAGCTGGTCTACTACGGGCCCGGCCTCGGCGGTAAGACCACGTCGCTCCAGCGCATCCACCAGGCGTCCCCGCCAGAGACACGCGGCCAGATCGTGTCGCTGGCCACGCCGGTGGACCGCACGCTCTACTTCGACTTCCTGCCGCTGCGGGCGGCCAGTGTGCGCGGGCATCACGTGCGCTTGCAGCTCTTCACCGTGCCCGGGCAGGTGTACTTCAACGCCACCCGCAAGCTGGTGCTCACGGGCGCCGACGGCGTCGTCTTCGTGGCGGACTCCCAGCGCGAGCGCCACGACGCCAACCTCGAGAGCCTCGAGAACCTGGCGGCCAACCTCGAGACGCACGGGCGCTCGCTGTCGGACATCCCGCTCGTGCTTCAGTACAACAAGCGCGACCTCCCCAACATCATGGAGATGGAGGAGCTGGACGAGTCGCTCAACGCGTTCGGTGCCCTGGCGTTCCCCACCTGCGCGGCCGATGGCGAGGGCGTGCTCAGCGCGCTCGACGCCTTGGTGCAGGCGGTCATGGACGACCTCGAGGGCCGGCAGCTGCTGGGTGCCGAACCGAAGCCGCGGCCGGACCCCAAGTTCTTTCAGGCCGAGGAGATGCTGGAGCAGCAGATCGGCCGAGCCAGCGCCGAGCTCTGGCGCGTGGACGACGCGCGCGAGGTGCACACCGATCTTCCGCCCGCGCCGCGCTCCTTCGCCGACGAGGAGGAGCTGGACCACGACGACCGCGAAGACGAAGCGCGCTTCAGCCGGGTGACGTACACGCGGGACGCCAAGACGGAGGCGCCACCGCCGCGCATGCCGTCCGAGGTCCCGCAGCTGCGCGTGGTGCCGCAAGTCAGCGTCCTGGCGGGTGGGGGCCCCAGCTGGGCTCCGCTGTTCGGGGGCGAGGCGGCGGGCGTGCGGCTGGTGGAGCTCGACCTGGCCGAGGGCCGCGTGGGGGAAGCCATCGCGCGGCTGGACGGTCTCGTGCAGCGCGCGTTACGCGACGTGGCCGACGCCCTCGAGCTGCCCGAGAGCAGCCGGCAGGGAGCGCTGGTCGCTTCGCTGATCGGCGTGTCCGCCGAGCGCTGGGTGCGCTTCCGGGCCGTGTGCGCGCGGGCCCGGAACGAAGAAGCCATCCGCAGCAGCGAGGCCCTCTCCGCGCTGGCGCTGCTCATCGAGATCCACGAGCGTCAGACGGCGCTGCGCTCGGAGCTCTGAGCCGCGTTCGCCCTCGGAGCCGTGTTCGCGGCGCCGTTGCGACCTGCGCGCAGCAGGTAGGCGTAGACCCCGAGGCCCACCACGATGGCTACTACCAGCTTCACGGCGTAGGGCAGGGTGGGCGCGTGGATCTGGCTGATGGTCCCCTCGATGACGCCGGCCAGCACGAGGATGGGCATGCCCCCCACCACCAGCAACACCGCGTTGCGCGCCTCGTTCTGCACGGCGCGACCGCGCCGCTGCCGACCCGGGAGCAGCATGCCGCGACCGATCATGAGCCCCGCGCCGCCCGCGATGAAGATCTGCGTGAGCTCCGGGATGCCGTGCGGGAGGATCCACGCCCAGAAGAAGAGGCCCTCGCCCGCCAGGTGGTACTGCATGGCCAGCGCTCCGAGCGGCAGCCCGTTGTAGAAAAGCACCAGCGCGGTCCCCACCCCGAAGGTGATGCCCAGCGCGAACACCAGGAACGTGACCCGGATGTTGTGCGTGAACAGGAACGCCGAGAACACCGAGGCCTCGCCAGCGCTCGCCACCTGCCCCTCGTCGCGCGAGACCCGCTCTTCGGGGGAGAAGGCCTGGTGCTGCTCCGGGATGAGCACGGCCCGCGACCCCGGGTCGAGCGCGATGCCCACGGCGCCCACGCCGGCCCCTGCGAACAGCAGCAACGCCGACAGCGCGATCACCCGCCACTCCGCGCGGAACAAGGCGGGGAACGTCTCCCACAGGAAGACGCCGATGCGCCGCCGAGCCCGCGGCTGGGTGGCGTAGACGATGGCGTACGCCCGCGCGACCAGCCCGTTCAGGTAGTCCTCGATGGACGCGTCCACGCGCTCGGTGCGCGCCAGCAGCAGGTCGCTCGAGGCCGCGCGATAGAGCTTCGCGAAGCGCCGCACGTCGTCGAGCGCCAGCGCCCCCGGACGCTGCTCCATGTCCTGGACCAGCTGCTCGAGGGCACGCCAGCTGGGGGTGCGCGAGGCGATGAAGCGGTTGACGTCGAAGCCCT
>CAZEAA010000107.1:0-10269 GCA_964510015.1 uncultured Sandaracinaceae bacterium | reverse complement strand
AGCACCACTGCGACCACGTACAGCACGTAGCGCTGCGCCGACAGCTGCGCCGGGCGCGGCAGGGCCAGGCGTCGCTCGAGGTTCGCGGCCAGGTCCTCGAACAGCGCGTGCCGCACGTGCAGCGGGAGGGCGTCGCGGCGAAGGCTCACGGCCACCATGACGTCGCGCTCGGGGGCGGTGACTCGGCGGGCCGCATGCCGCACGTTGGGGTCGGCCAGGAAGGTGTTGTAGCGCATAGCCGGGGGCACGATCACCGACGGCGCCGGCAGGCTGCGCTCCTTGACCACGATGGTGCCCGCCGCGAGGTCGCCGAGGCGCCGCGCCTTGTCGTCCACCAGCAGGCTGACGGCCCCCACCAGGTAGGACACCGGGAGCATGTCCACCACGCGCACCAGGTTGCGGATCACCGCTTGGGCAAAGGAGATCCGCAGGCCGTTCTGCTGGACCACACGCAGCCCCAGCATGCGCTTGCCCACCGTCTGGCCGCGCCAGCCCCACTCGAAGAGCGTGCCGTACCACCACAGCACCAGGAACGAGGCCACCAGCATGATCACCGTCGCCAGCGACTGAAGGGCCGCGCCCGCGAAGGCCACCGCGATGCCGACCACCATGAGCAGGGTGCCCATCACGAGGAGATCCACGACCCACGCCGCCGCGCGCGTCCCCGGCCCGGCGAGCTCGAAGTGGAACGTGACGTTCTCGGGGGTGGTGACCGCCAGGGTCCTCTGGATGTTGCGCAGCTCCCGCATCGGCCTCGGCGTCCCGCTCCCGTGTCTCGGGTCCCGAGACGCGGAGTGCAGCATGCCGGTTCCCTCAATCGCGTCCAACCCTTTTCCGAACCCAAGGCTCGGAGTATGCTCATGGTCTACAGATCGGCGTGGGGCCTCTCTGCCTCCGTGCCGTGTCCATACGAGCTAGATCGGGAAACTATGGCGAGCCCTTGTCCGCGGTGCGAATACCAAAACGTCGACGACGCGAAGTTCTGTCACCAGTGCGGGGCCATGCTCGAGCAGGAGGCCGTCACCGGCGCCGATCCGCTCATCGGTCGAATCCTGCTCGGGCGCTATCGCGTGACCAAGCTGCTCGGCGAGGGCGGCATGGGCAAGGTCTACCTGGCCGAGCAGAAGATGGGCACCGCCACCCGCAACGTGGCCATCAAGACGCTGCACACGGAGCTCATCAACGACGCCCAGCTGGTGGCCCGCTTCCACCGTGAGTGCGAGACCGTCATCGACCTGCACCACCCCAACACGGTGCAGTTCTACGACTTCGGCGAGCTCGAGGACAAGACGCTCTTCATCGTCATGGAGTACATCCAGGGCGAGGACCTGGCCCACACGCTGCAGCGCGGCGCGGTGGAGGCCGAGCGCGCCGACCGGCTGCTCATCCAGATCTGCGGGTCGCTGTTCGAGGCCCACAACATGGGCATCGTGCACCGCGACCTGAAGCCCGAGAACGTGCTGCTCACGCAGCGCGGTGGGCAGAAGGACTTCGTGAAGGTGCTGGACTTCGGCATCGCCAAGAAGAACGAGGCGGACGACGAGTCGCAGGCCAAGCTCACCAAGCAGGGCATGGTGCTGGGCACGCCCCCGTACATGAGCCCCGAGCAGTTCAGCGGGCAGACGCTGGACGCCCGCAGCGACATCTACTCGCTGGGCGTCATGACCTACGAGATGCTCACCGGGCACCTCCCGTTCGAGGCGCGCACGCCGTGGGAGTGGGCCACCAAGCACCTCACGGCGCCGCCCACGCCGCTCGAGACGTATCCGGCCGGCGCGGCCCTGGCCAACCGCAAGAAGGCCGCCATCATGCGGGCGCTCGCCAAGAACCGCGACGACCGGCACGCCACCGTGATGGAGTTCCTCAACGACTTCACCGGCATCCAGGACGCGCAGGCCGCGTGGACCATGGCCACCAGCGCGGGGATGGCGTCGGGCAGCAACCCGCCGCCCACCACGCCGCCCATGAACACGGCGCCTCAGATGCCCGTGTCCCGGCCGGCCGTGGGCACGCCGCAGCCCATGAACCAGACGGGCAACCAGCCCATGTACGCGAGCCAGCCGAGCATCGGGTACGACGCCACCATGACCGGCGGCATGAACAGCCAGATGACCGGCGGTCACTACCAGACCGGGTCCCAGCCGCAGCAGGGCGGGGGCATGGGCAAGTGGCTCGCCATCATCGCGGCGCTCGTGGTCTTCGTGGGCGGCGCCGGCGCCGTGCTCGTGATCTGGATGGTCTCGCAGTCGAACGACACCACCACCACCACCATGGGTACGCCCCAGCCCGTGGCTCCGCCCGGCAACCCGGTGGGCGTGGCGCCGGTGCAGCCGCCCACGCAGCCCTACGTGCCGCCCGGCCAGCCCGTGCAGGTGCAGCCGGTGGTCGCGCCGCCCGTGGTGACGCCGCCCACGCCCGTGGTGGCCGTCACGCCCACGCCCGAGGTCCCTCCCACGGTCACCCCCACGGCCACGCCCGACCCGGAGCCGGCCGAGACCGACATGCGGCCCCGCAACGGCAACAACAGCAACAGCAACGGGTCGGGAGATCGCGCCGCGGGGGCTGCCGCGCTCGCGTCCGCGCGGGCCGCCGTCAGCCAGAACGACGTGGAGCGCGCCATCAGCTCGCTCCGCACCGCGCAACGCGCGCTCGGCAACGGCGACAGTGACGTCGCGTCCGTGCGCGGGCAGCTCGCGCAGCGCGGAGGCACCAAAGTAGGCATCCTCATCCAGATGGGCCGCTGCGACCAAGCGCGCTCGCTGTACCGCTCGCTCAACGGCGTGGGCGCTGGTGGCAGCGCACGTCAGCACTTCGGTGACTGGTGTCGTCCCTGACACGGCGTTCAGGTGGGTGTCGAAATCGGCTTGCACTCATTTCCGGCGTCTGGGAATACTCCGGCATCGTTTCGATCCAGCACAAGGGATCCAGGCCGCTTCACCGGATGAGCTGCTCAGTTTCTTGACCAGCCATCCCCGTTCCCACTACCAGAGTGCGAATGGAACCGTGAAGTCTCATCAGGTCTGACAACCCCGGCCAAGCTCCCCGTAGACCACCCCCAGAGGGTCCGCGGAGCCCACCCGGGGGGAGAGAGTCGTCAATGGCACATCGAATGACGTGGGATGAGATCTGCTCCAACCCGGAGTGCAAAGGGCGCTGGATTGCCCTTCATGGATGCTCTTACGACGACTCGGGCCGCGCCGCGGCGGGTGACCTCGTCGACATCGACGCCGACCTGGCCGAGCTCTGTAACCGCGTTCGTGACGCTCATCGTAAGAACTGCGCCATTCTCTTCTGCGCCAACTGATGGACCCGCGGGGTGAACCGAACCCCGCACCCCCGCCGCTCGCCGGTTCGGGCGGCACCACCCCCGCCGCGCTGCGCGGCTGGGGCCCCGCAGGGCTCGGCATCGCGATCGCCGTCCTCCTGCTCCTCGGTGCGTTTCCCACCTGCTTCTTCAAGCTCGCGGTGGGCGCCCCCTGTCCCGGCTGTGGGCTGACTCGGGCCACGCTCGCGTTGCTGCGCCTCGACTTCGCGGAGGTGTGGCGCCTGCACCCACTCGCCCCGGTCATCAGTCCGATCTTCGCCTTGCTGCTCTTGCGACCGCTGGCGGTCCGGCTGGGGTGGGTGTCCCCGGAGGCCGGCCTGCTGCGTGGCCGGGCCCTCACCGTCACGCTGATCGCCGTGGTGCTCGCGATGTGGGTTGTGTACCTTGCCCGCCTCGCCGGCGCCCTCGGCGGACACCCCGATCCGGTGTCGCTCGAGGACGGATGGCTGACACGCTGGTGGTTCTAGCGTGCACGTCTCGGACATGCGCGCTATGGACCCCAAACCGTAGAGAGAGGTCGAAGATGTCGGAAAGCTCCGAGTACAGTCCAGGTCTAGCGGGAGTCCCCGCCGCCCGCTCCAAGGTGGGCTACATCGATGGCGCCGTCGGCAAGCTCCAGTACCGGGGCTACCCCATCGAGGTCTTGGCCGAGCGTTGCACCTATGAAGAGGTCGCGTTCCTGTTGGTCAACGGGCACATGCCCACCACTGCGGAGTTGGCCTCGTTCTCGGCCGAGCTGGTCGCCGAGCGGAGCCTGAAGTTCCGCATCATCGACGTGCTCAAGACCCTTCCGGAGAGCGGGCATCCGATGGACGCGCTCACCGTCGCGGTCGCGATGATGGGCATGTTCTACCCGGGCGACCACGTGGTGGACCTCGAGTTCCGCCGCAAGAGCACCATCCGTTTGATCGCGAAGCTGCCCACCGTCGTGGCGGCATGGCACCGCATCCGCCGCGGTGACGACCCGATCAAGCCGCGGCCCGACCTCAGCCACGCCGCGAACTTCCTGTACATGCTCGAGGGCCAGGTGCCCGAGGAGCTGCCGGCGCACGTCATGGACGTGGCCCTGATCCTCCACGCCGAGCACTCGATGAACGCCTCCACGTTCACCGCCCGCGTGGTGGGCTCCACGCTCACCGATCCGTACGCCGTGGTGGCCTCGGCCGTGGGCGCGCTTGCGGGCCGCCTGCATGGTGGCGCCAACGAGCGCGTGCTCGAGGTGCTGCGCGCCATCCCGGACACCACGCCCAACGGCGTGCGCACGTACGCCGAAGATCGCCTGGCCCGCAAGGACCTCATCATGGGCTTCGGGCACCGCGAGTACAGCGTGAAGGACCCGCGCGCGGGCATCCTCCAGGGCCTCGCCACGCGCCTCTTCAGCCAGTACGGCAGCACGCCCATCTACGACGTGGCGCTCGAGCTCGAGAAGCAGATGGCGGACCTGGTCGGGCACAAGGGTGTCTACCCGAACGTCGACTTCTACAGCGGTATCGTCTACGAGAAGCTCGGCATCCCGGTGGACCTGTTCACGCCCGTCTTCGCCATCTCGCGCGTGGCCGGCTGGCTCGCGCACCTGCTCGAGCAGCTCGAGGGCAACCGCATCTACCGTCCCTCGCAGATCTGGGTGGGCGACGTGGACGTGCCGTTCGTCGAGATCGGCAAGCGCTGAGCGCTGCGGACAGAGGTATTGCGATGACGGAGAGCGCCGCCAAGGGATCTGCGAATGCTGCCCTGGCGGCGTCTCTGCTTGCGTGCCCCGGCTGCGGCGGGAAGCTCACGCCGTTCCTCGAGGAGAGCGAGACGCGCTGCACGGGCTGCGACGCGCTCTTCCCGGTGCTCGCGGACGTGCCCATCCTGGTGGCGGATCCGGTGGCCTACGTGGCCGAGCACCGCACGGCGCTGATCAGCGCGCTCGCCGAGCTGGCCGACTGCTCGCCCAGCACGCTGGCCACGGTGGAGCGCTGGGCGCGACGCCGCGGGGTCACCACGCAGCGCCTGTTCGACGACGACTTCACGCGGCCCGAAGAGCACGGTGGAACACCGCGCCTCGCCACCACGGACGAGGGCTTCCTCGCGTTCGTGAACACGGCCACGGAGCACACGCCGCTCACGCGCTTGCTGAAGCTGCACGGGCGTCCGCTCGGGCGCACCGTCGAGGTGGGCTGCGGCGCGGGCAGTGAGAGCCTGGCGCTCGCTCGGCAGGCGGATGGCCTGGTACTCACGGACCTCTCGCTGCGGGCGGTGCTGCTGGCGCGGGACCGCGCGTCGGACGCCAACAAGCCGCTCATCGGCGCGGTGATGGACGCCGAGAACCTCGCGCTGCGCGAGGGCGCGTGCGAGTCGGTCGTGGCGCTCCACCTGGTGGACGTGCTGGCCGATCCGGTGAGCTTCCTCGAAGCCGCGAGCGCGTCCCTGGTGCGGCGTGGGACGCTGCTGCTCAGCACGCCGAACCCCGCGTTGGGCTTGCCCGATGGACCGCCCGAGCTGCTCGACGAAGTGGCCACCAGCGCGGGCCTCGACGTCACCGGGCGCGCGGACGGCGTGCCCTGGCTGCGCGTACACAGCGAACGCGAGGCGCAGGTGTTCTTCGTGCGCCTGCTGGTCCTGCAGCGCGGCGCGTGATCACGGGGCCCATCGCCGGATGGTGACTTCGCCGCTATCCTCTGCGGCGTGACCCCTGTCCCATCGTCTTTGGTCGCGGCCGTGCTCGTGAGCGCAGCGGCAGGCAAGAACCCGTGGGTTCCCTTCGGTCTGCTCGCGCTGGTGGCGGCGCCGGCCAACATGCCCGACTGGGTGCTCGAGCCCGCGGTGCACGCGCGCCTTCACAGCATCGCGCCCGAGCCTGTGCTGTGGACCATCGGCGTGGTCATGACGGTGCTCGCGCTGCTGGAGTCACTGGGCGACAAGCTCCCTGGGGTGGAGGCCTGGCTCGTGCCGTTGTCCACGGCGTGGCGGCCCTTCGCGGCGATGACGCTGGCCACGCTGGTGGCGTGGGCGGGGCTGGGCGTCCCGCAGGCGGCGCTCCCCACCTACGCGGACGTGGGCGTCGAGCCGGTGCACAGCGCGCAGCTCTTGGCCATGGGTCCGCTCGCCTGGGCGGGGCTCACGGTGCTGCTCGGCACCTTCGCGGGCTATCTGGCGAGCGTGGGCAAGGTGGGTGGCCGGCTGCTGCTCACGCTGGTGCCGGTGCCCGGCTTGAAGCTGGCCCACAGCTTCGCCGACGACGCGTTCGCCATCATCGCGAGCGGCCTCGGCCTGGTGCTGGCGGACAGCAAGGTGGTGCTCGCGCTGGTGGTGCTCTACCTGGTGATCGGGCTCTTCACGGGGCCGTGGCTGGCGCGCCTGACCAGCATCTACGTGCGGGTGCTGCTGAGCCTGCTGCGCCGCGCGAACCCCGAGCGCGCCGCGCTTCCGCTTCCGGCCTGGGCGCGCGCGGAGGCGCAAGCCATCGGCGCCGACCCCGAGCGGCACGCGCTGCGCGTCTACACGTTCAAGGCGAAGCAGGTGGGCCGCGCGCGCCACGGCTACCTGCTGTTCGGCGAGAACGAGGTGCGCTTCGTGTCCAAGGTGCTCTTCGGCGTGCGAACGCTGCGCCTGCCCGAGGCCGAGATCGCGCGCATCGGCTTGGCGGAGTCCGCGACGGTCCGAGCCATCACGCTGGTGGGGCAAGGCGTGGACGGTCGCTGGGAGAGCCGCTTCTACCTGTTCCCCGCACACCCGGACGCCGTGGAGGCGAGCTTGGTGGCCGGTGCCCAGCACGCCCAGCTCGTCGCGGTCTCCGCGGACTCCCCCTCGGCGCGCGCTGCCCTTCCGGGCCATGGTCGCGACGACGAGCGCTATCGCCCGGCCGCGGTGGCGGGCGACCTGCGTCTCCAAGCGCTCACCACCATCCTCTCGGCGAGCGTGGTGGGCGTGCTCACCATGGGTGTCTACATCCCCATCGGCGCCGGCTACGTGTTCTCGCCGTTCCCGCGGCGCTTCGTCTTCTCCACGCTCTTGTCCATCTATTTGGCGCTCTCCGCGGTGGGGACGGCGTTCACCGCGCTGCCCGTGACCATCGCCTACGGAGTCATCCTCAACATCGTCGCGCTGCGCGATCTCACGCGGCACGCGGTGCAGGCGCGCGTGGACGGCTACGTGGACAAGGCCACCTTCCTGCCCCTGCCGGATCACCGGGTGTGGGTGCCCCGCGACGCCGTCGCTCATCCGCGCGACACCGAGGTCCACGACACGCTCCTGGTGGACGGTCCCTGGCGGCTGGTGGCGCAGGCCCTCCGCGTGAGCGTTGACGCGCAGCGCGCCATCTGACACCACCGCCGCATGACCCTCCGAGTCACCATGCACGGCGCCGCAGGGCGCATGGGGCGCGCCATCATCGGCGTGCTCGACGACGCACCGCAGGCCGAGCTCCACGCCGCGGTCGAGTACGCGGGGGCGCCCTGCCAAGGGAGTGATCCGCACGTGCTGGCCGGCAAGGCGGCGCGCGGGCTCGCCATCGGCGCAGACCTCCCGGCCGCCCTGCAGGGCGCGAGCGTGGTCATCGACTTCAGCCTGCCCACGGCCACCGAGTCCGTCATCGCGGCCTGCCGCGCGGCCCGCACCCCGCTGGTCATGGGCACCACGGGTCTCTCGCCCGCGCAGCGCGCCGCGCTGGGCGCGCTGGCCCAGGAGCTGCCCGTGGTCTTCGCGCCAAACTACAGCCAAGGCGTGACCGCGCTCTTCCACCTCGCCAAGCGCGCCACCGAGCTGCTCGGGCCCGAGTTCCAGGCCGAGATCACCGAGTTCCATCACCGCCACAAGGTGGACTCCCCCTCCGGCACGGCCATGCGTCTCGCCGAGGTGGTGGCCGAAGCCAAGGGCGTGGCGCTCGGCGAGGCCGGCGTCTACGGGCGCGAAGGGCAGGTGGGTGCGCGCACGCCCGACGAGATCGGCGTGTTCGCGCTGCGTGGCGGTGACGTGGTGGGCGAGCACACGCTGTACCTCTTCGGCGAGGGCGAGCGCATCGAGATCACGCACCGCGCCACGGACCGCACCATCTTCGCGCGCGGCGCCGTGCGGGCGGCGGGCTGGGTCGTCCAGCAGCCGCCCGGGCTGTACGACATGTTTGACGTCATGGGCGTCACGCGCTGAAGAGGGGCCGCAAATCGCTCGACCGCGGCCCCTTGTTCCAGCGCTAAGACGTGCGGTGCGGCATGCCTGGGGCCCCCGCGTGGATCCAGTTGAGCACGGCGGTGGCCGACGCGCGCGACGCATCGCGGTGGTACCGCTGCCAGTCCGTCTCGGCGTGCTCGCCCAGCACGTGCGACACGCCGAGCGCGATGCCGAACGGCACCTCCATCAGCTGGCAGGCCTGCGCCACCGCGAACGCCTCGAGCGACTCGGCCACGCAGCCGAGCCGCGTGGGCACGCCCGCTGCGAACGTGGTGTCACGCGTGTCGGCGAGCGGTGACGCGATCTTCACGCGGTGCGTGCGGCCGCGCTGGTCCCCGATGAGCCCCGCGGTCATCGCGGACGGCGTGGTGAGCTGCGTCTGCATCGGCGTGGGGTAGGCGGCGTGGCCACCGAGCGCGGCGTGGTCCAGCAGCTTGAGCTCCTCCGCCACCACCACGTCGAGGGGCTGGAAGCCGGGCACGCCGGGGTAGATGCCGGCCGTCCCCACCAGCACCACCGCGCGTGGCGCCAGCTGGACCAGCCGCTTGGCGGTCCACGCGCCGGCCACCCCCATGCCCACGCCACACACCTTGGCGCTGACGTTCAGCCCGAACGCCGAGCCGTGGAGCGCCTGGCCCAGGTGGTCCCGCAGGCCAATCAGCGCGGGCGGGTGCGCCGCGATCACCAGGACGTCGATCGCGCTCATCCGACCCTCCGATGCCCGTGGGCGCCGTGGATGCGTGTGGTGTCCACGCGAATGGACAGCAGCAGCGTGAACAGCCGGCGCGCCGTGTCGTGGTCCACCCCCATGGGGCGCAGCTCGCGCTTCAGCACCCGCGCGAGCTTGTCGTGCGTGGCCTTCTTGGCCATGTCGAGGGCCTCGAGGCGCTCCACGCCGCCTCCTTCTTGGTCGAGCCCGCCGATTTGCCGAACGATGTCCACGTACTCGCGGATACCGTCGCGCAGCGTGTGGTGCGGCAGGCTCACGCTGGCGAGCGTGTCCCCCTGCGCGTCCTTCAAGGTCAGCTGAAAATGCTGCTCCGTGTATTGCACGCACAGCACGTCGGCCTCGGGGACCAGCACCGCGTGTCCGGGCTCGAGCAGCTCGCCGATGTTGGCTTCCCACTCGATCTGACGCGCCTCCTCGGCGCTCCGGAAGGTGGCGGGGTCGATCTCGATGTCACGCAGCGACATGGGCGCAGCGTACCAGGCGCCATCCCCACTTTGCCTCTGGAAACAGAACTCGAAACCAGCGATAGTCCCTATGTTCTCCGTACGGTGAACAATACCCCGCGGCGGGCGTCCGAGCGCCAGCGTCCGATGGTCATCGGGCATGCGGAACTTTGAGGAGCACGCTGGTATGGCGCGACGCGATGGAACGCGACGACTTAGAGGCACCTGGATCGCGTTCGTGGCCGCGACCGTGCTGCTGGCCGCCGTGGCGGGCGCGCAGACCGATCGCTCGCAGTACTTCATCGACCTGCTGTCGACGTCCACGTCGCTCAGCGTTCGCGCGCAGGCGGCCTTGGCCCTCGGGCGGGTGCCGAACAGTCCGCAGGTCCGCACGGCGCTGACCAACGCGCTGCGAGACGATGAGCCGGCCGTGCGCGCCGCCGCCGCGTCCGCCATCGAGCGCCTCGCGGACCCGCAGCTCCTCGCGTCCTTGCGCACCGCCGTGGCCAGCGAGCGCGACGCCACCGTGCGCGACGCGGAGCGGCACGCCATCACCGCGCTCGAGCGAGCGCCCGCCGGAACCGCCCGCGTCGCAGTGACCAGCGGACCCACGGCCGCGG
>CAZEAA010000106.1:9314-15814 GCA_964510015.1 uncultured Sandaracinaceae bacterium | reverse complement strand
CGGCATCGGCAACGCCTACAGCGACGAGATCCTGCACCGCGCGCAGCTCACCCCCGTGCGCTGGACCACGCGCCTCACGGACGACGACTTCGCGCGGCTGTTCGAGGCGACCCGCGCGGTGCTGAACGAGTTCCGCGCGCGCATGATCGCGGAGCTGGATGGCGGCTTCCCCGAGAAGGTCACGGCCTTCCGCCCGGACATGGCGGCGCACGGCAAGTACGGGCAGCCCTGTCCCGTGTGCGGCGAGCCGATCCAGCGCATCCGCTACGCGGACAACGAGACCAACTACTGCGCGCGCTGTCAGAACGGCGGCGCGCTGCTGGCCGACCGCGGGCTCTCGCGGCTGCTGAAGGGCGACTGGCCCAAGACGCTCGAGGGCCTCGAAGACCTGAAGCGCACCCGCACGCGGTGAGCGCGTGGGGCCCGCGCGCCTCCAATTGCGCCCAATTGCGCCCGCCCTGCCCTGCGGCTAGCCTCCGCCGCATGCCGAAATTCGACGCCAAGTCCGCTGAAGTCCTGCTCTTCTCCTACAAGGACGGGCTGCTCGCCAAGGTCGCTCACGACCTCAAGATGCGGGTCGACGAATTCAGCATCGACGTGGCCGACGACCTCTCGTCCGTGAAGGCCACCTTCCAGGCCAACCGCGTCAGCGTGCTGACCGCCATGAAGGACGGCCGCGACGACCAGGGCACCCTGAGCGACGGCGACAAGAAGAAGATCCTCGCCAACATCAGCGACGACGTGCTCGCCAGCCGGCGCTACCCGACCGTCAGTTTCGAGTCCACGGGCGTGCGCGAGCAGGGCAACACGCGCGTGGTGACCGGCAACCTCACGCTGCACGGCCAGACCCGCAGCGTGACGGCCACCGTCCGCGAAGACGGCGCCCACTGGACCACCGACGTGACGCTCCAGCAGACCCAGTTCGGCATCAAGCCGTACAACGCGCTGATGGGCGCGCTCAAGGTCAAGGACGACGTGCGCGTGACCGTGCGCGTCCCGAAGAGCTGAGCCCGGCGTCGCGAGCGGGCTCGCTCCGCTCGACGCACCGGCGTGGGCAGCGCCGAGCAGCTCGCCCCGCTCAACGCACCGGCGCGGGCAGCTCCGACAGGCGTGCGTCCACTCCGTCACGCGGGGCCTCGGGGCCGATGTGCCAGGCGGCGTCGAGCTCGGCGCGCAGGATCAGGGCCTCGGCACCCCCGGGCGTGGCCCACACACGCATCTCGGTGTCCACCGCGATGGCCTCCGCGCGCCCACCGGGTGCGTGCTCCAGCAAGGGCAGCCCGCGCTCCGGCCCCAGGATGAACACGGCCGTGTCGACGGCGTCGGCCCACAGGCCCGTGGGCGCGATGACCGTCACCGACGTGGAGCGCTCGCTCGGGAAGCCCGTCTCGGGGTCCAAGATGTGGTGGTAGCGCCGGCCCTCGTACATGAAGGAGTGCTCGTAGTCGCCGCTGGTGGCGACCGACGCGTTGGTGACCTCCACGAAGGCAAAGTAGCGCGGCTCGCGCGGATGCTGGATGCCCACGCGCCACTTGCGGCCGCCGCGCAGGCCGCGCACCAGCACCTGCCCACCCGCGAAGAGCATGAAGTTCTCGTGGCCCGCGCGCACCAAGAGGTCGTGGGCGCGGTCGAGCGCGTAGCCCTTCGCCACGCCGCCGAGGCCAATCTGCATGCCGCGCTGCTCGAGCAGCACGCTGCGCTGCTCGTCGTTCACGCGGATGCGCTCCCAGTTCCAGAGCGGCAGGCGCGCCTGCACCTCGGCCGCGGTGGGCGGCACGTCGCGGCCGTTGTCCCCGAAGCGCCAGACGTCGCGCATCACGGCCCACGACACGTCGTAGGCGCCGCCGCTCCAGCGAGCCACGTCGAGGCTCGCGCGGACGCAGTCGAAGAGCGCCGGGTCCACCACGATGGGCTCGGTGCCGGCCGCAGCGTTCAGGCGCGAGATGTCGCTGGTGGGCCGCCACTCGCTGAGGATCTGCTCGAGCCGCGCCACCTCCTCGAGGGCGAGCTCGCCGTCACGCCGCGCCGCCGCGGCGTCGTCGCCCCAGATGGAGACCCGCCAGCCGGTGCCCATCAGCAAGCGCTCCACGGTGTGCAGCTCGGCCTCGGGACGCGGGGGCGCGGGGGCCGGCGTGGGCGCGGGCTCCACGATCGTCGGCCGGTCTTCTCGGTCGGCCTCGCGGGAGCACGCGCCCAACGCCAGCAGCGCGAGCAACGGGAGTGCGGTCGTAGCGAGTGGGCGTGAGTGGGCGGGCATCATGACGGCGGACCTGCCCTGTTTGGCATGCGCATCCCGGTGCTGCCAAGTCGTCCCCGCTTCGACGTCGCGGTGTTCATCGTCCCTCGTCGAGCTCCCGCAAGAGCGCTTCAACGAGCGAATCAGCGAGCCAGGAGCCGTCGGCACGTAGCTCCGCGATGATGGGGGCAGCAGACTCGATCACGCCAGAACGCCGTGCACCCGCGACGATGCCCAACGTGCCAATGACTGCGATGCCTCGCGACCTCGCTACTGCGCGGCCGCGCCGCTCGTCGATGAGGAGGGCGTCGGCGGGCAGTGCCTCAGCAAGGAGGATGGCGGCGGTCTCTCCTGGATCGAGCTTCAGGTCCTCGAGCTGAGGGTCTTCTGCAAGTTCGATCCACGGCGCGCTTTGAATCGCCCGCAGCACGTCATCGTTCGTTCCTGGATGGACCAGCTCACCCCAGACCGTGCGGGGAACGACGACCCTTCCGACGACGGCAGGAATCAGGTCGAGTCTCCCGATGCGCCCGAGATGGAGCACCGGGGATGTGTCCGCGACGACGATCAACGGTGGTGACAGAGGATCTTGTTGAGGGTGTCGAGATCCTCGGTGAGGTCCGCAGGCTCGTAGCGCGCAACCGGAACGCCGTGCTCGCGAGCCATGTCGAGGAGACGGTCCGGCGCAATGTCGAGCGCGCGCGCCGCAGCACGCCACGTCATCCGGTCTGACCGAACGGCGTCGAGGATGAGCAGCCGCCGTGCCAGGTCGGCCGTGCGCGAGTCAGCCAGTGCCGAGGGAACGCTGATGGTGAGGCTGACCGAGTCGGCGGGCATGAGGTCATGCTAAGGCCCGGAACCTGAGGCGGCAACCGCGTCGGACCCGCTCGGCTACAGCGCGAAGTACGCGTACCCCGCGAGGGTCACCTGCCACACGTCTTCCTGCGCCTTGTCGGTCTCGTTGGGCGTGAGCAGCGCGGGGAAGCCGAAGCCCAGCGTGACGTCCATGAGCGGACGCTCCGCGTTGGCGATGGTGTAGCCCAGCTCGAAGCCCAGCGGGAAGGCCAGGTCGTCGAAGTCCACCCAGCGCACGCCGGTGCGCGCGGCCACGAACACGGAGGGGTGCAGCTGCACCAGCGCCGAGAAGGGCACGAACAGATCCAGATGGGGGTCGTTGTCCACGCGGCCGAAGCGCAGCGCCACCTCGAGCCCGCTGTCCATGGTGAAGCGCTCCGTGAGCCGGGCGCGCACCACCGTGGCGCCGAACAGCGCCCAGTCCCCGTTCACCGGGAAGACCACGCCCACGTCGATGGAGACGTCGAACGCGGGGTCGGCCACGACGCGCACGCGGGCGTGCACCGGGATGTCCCCGAACTCCACGTCGGGGGTCAGCGCGAGCGCGAAGAGGCCCTGTGGGATGACGCCGCCGCCGATGACGGGGTGGCGCATGCCGATGCGCTCGTCCAGCACGCCGAGCTCGAGCCAGTCCGTGACGGCGAAGCTACCGCCGATGCTGAGCGAGAGGGAGGTGTCTTGGTTGGTGAGCGCGCGGGTCGCGTCGTCGAAGTGATAGACGCGCAGGCCGCCGCCCGCACGCGCGTTGAAGCGCGGCAGGTTCAGGGGACGCCGCGTGTGCGCGATGGGATACGTGGAGGGCTCGGTCGGCACGAAGGGCAGCACGGGCTCGTCGCGGCTGTCGGCGTCGCGGCTGTCGGCGTCGCGGCTGTCGGCATCCGTCGCGTCGTCGGCGCCATCGTCGTCGGCCACGTCTTCGTCGCTGCCCTCGCTGTCTTCCTGCACCTCGGCAGCCAGGGGCTCGTCCAGCGGCGTGGGCTGAGCCGTGGCTCGAGAGGGCAGCGCCATGAGCGCGCCACACGCCACCGCGACGGCCATGCGGATCCACGAAGCGGACGGCAGGTCACCACGCGAGTCTGATAGGGCTGAACTCATCTCGACGCTCCTTCGTTCCATTCACCCCGCGGATGTGGGGGCAGACCGCGACCTGGCCCACCCCCAGCGAACCACGGGCGGGGCACGCCTCGCAAGGTGGTCCGCCGGCCGCCGCTACGACTTGGCCAGGGCTTCGAGGATGCCCTGGACGTCCGCCGGGACCGCCATGGTGTTGTAGCCCTTGTCCACGTGCAGCGTCTCGCCGGTGATGCCGCTGGCGAGCGGGCTGCACAGGAAGGCCGCGGTGTTGCCCACCTCGGCCGCGGTCAGCGCCTCGGGCAGGGGCGAGTTGGCCGCGTAGAAGTCGATCATGCGCCCGATGAAGCCGATGGCCGACGCCGCGCGCGAGGCGAAGGGCCCCGCGCTGATGACGTTGACGCGATGACCCCACTTGCGGCCGGCCTCGAAGGCCAGCACCCGCGTGTCGCTCTCGAGCGCGGCCTTGGCCGTGGACATGCCGCCGCCGTAGCCCGGCACCACGCGCTCGGCCGCGAGGTAGGTGAGCCCCACGAAGCTGCCGCCCGGACGCACCAGCGGCCCCAGCTGCTGCACCAGCGCGGTGAAGCTGTAGGCCGAGGCCCCGATGGCCGCGAGGTAGCCGTGCCGGCTCGTCTCGAGCAGCGGGTTCTTCACCTCGGGCCCGTTGGCCAGGCTGTGCACCACGATGTCGAGGCAGCCCTCGCCGAAGTCAGCCACCAGCGCGTTCTTCACGCCCTCGATGCTGAAGTCGCCGCGCTCGCGGTAGCGCTTGCTCTCGCGGATGTCGGCCGGCGCGCTCTCGAGCGTGTCGTACTCGGCGTCCAGCGGATAAACCCGCTCGAAGGTCATCTTCTCGCCGGAGGCGAGTGTCATGGACTCGTCCAGCTTCCCGCGGCGCAGCATGTTCTCGAAGATGCCGAGGGCCGGCGGCCAAGTGCCCACGCACACGCTCGCGCCTGCCTCGGCCAGCGCCTTGGCGATGGCGAACCCGAACCCACCGTCGTCGGCGACCCCGGCGACGAACGCGCGCTTGCCGCGCAGATCAATGGACAGCATGCCGGGCTCTACCGCTATTCGAGCAAGCAGGCCAGCAGCCCTGCACACATTGACCCACACGCGGAACAGAGGCAGGCGGTGAGCGTTGGACCCTGATACCCTCCGCGCAACCGAGCACGAAGGAACCTCTCGCTATGCGCATCTGCCCTCGGTGCGGCCTCAAGTACCCGAACGATCAATCGCGCTGTTTCGTCGACAACGCCGCCCTGGAGCAGACGGCCGACCCCTGGCTCGGACAGACCCTGGCGGGTCGCTACCTGGTCGAAGAGCTGATCGGCGAGGGCGGTATGGCGGCCGTCTACCGCGCGCGGCACACGCTGGTGGACCGCCCCGTGGCCGTGAAGATCATGGCGCCGCACCTGCGCGGCAGTGAGCAGCTGGCGGAGCGCTTCCGTCGCGAGGCCAAGAACGCCGCCGCGCTGACGCACCCGAACATCATCGAGATCCACGACCACGGCGAGACCCCGGACGGGGGGCTCTTCATGGTCATGGAGCTGCTGCGCGGACGGCCGCTGGCCGACTTGGTCGCCGCGGGCCCCATGAACCCCGCCGATGTGTGCGCGTTCGGCCTGCAGATCGCCACGGGACTCGCGCGCGCCCACGACTTCGACGTGCTGCACCGGGACCTCAAGCCCGACAACATCTTCATCTGCGACGGCGCCCCCGGCACGCGCGGCACGGCCAAGCTGCTGGACTTCGGCATCGGGCGGTCGCTCGGGGACTCGCGCCTCACCAACGCGGGCGAGATCTTCGGGACCCCGCAGTACATGGCCCCCGAGCGGCTCACCAACATCGACGCGGGGGCGTCGGCCGACCTCTACGCGCTGGGCTGCATCTTCTTCGAGATGATCACGGGGCGCCCGCCCTTCGAGGCTCAGGAGATCACCGGGTACTTCATCAAGCACATGCAGGAGCCGCCCCCGCGGCCCAGCAGCCTGAACCCGGCTTGTCCGCGGCGCTTGGAAGAGCTGATCCTGGCGCTGCTCGAGAAGAAGCCCGAGCAGCGGCCGGTGGACGCGCACGCGCTGATCCACGTCCTGCGTGAGCTGGCCCCCAAGGACGACGCGCCCGGGCCCGCGCCCATGCACGTTCCGTCGCGGCCCCAGGTGGCGCCCACGCTGCCGCCCACCACGCTCGAGCGTTGGGCGCGCCGCACGGCCATCTTCGACCAGATGCTGACGCGGGCCTTCCCGGCCGGTGACGCCCCCCCTGCGCTGCGCGCCCAGCTCGAGGAGATCCGCGAGATGCTGCGCACCATCCAGAACCTGCGCACGCGGGG
>CAZEAA010000106.1:0-9214 GCA_964510015.1 uncultured Sandaracinaceae bacterium | reverse complement strand
AAGAGCATGCGCGAGGTGCTCGACAACACCGAGACCACCATGAGCGCCAACAAGGCCGCCTCGGAGCAGGCCCTCATGGACAGCGGGAGGGCCGTGGAGGACTTCGAGCAGCGGCTGCTGGGCCTAGCCGGGCACTACTGCGAGGCGCTGCGCATGCGCCCCGAGCTGGGTGACCTGTTCCAGCAGCTCGAGACCCAGCGCTGACCCCCTTGGCACTCGCTCGCCACGCGCGCCATGGCCTGATAGGCTGCGCGCACGGCTGAGCCGCGCCTCGCGCACTCACCACTTACGGAGAGTAGATGAAGTACAAGTCTGCATGTTGGGGACGAGCGGTGCTCTTGGCGCTCGTGCTGTCGAGCGTCGCTCAGCCGGTGGCCGCGCAGGACAGCGGTCGCGCTGCTCTCCTCGCCGCCCGCGGGCACATGGAGGCCGGCCAGGAACACTACGCCGCGGCGCGCTACGAAGCCGCCGCACAGGAGTTCTTGGCGGCCTACGAGGCGCGTCCGTTCTCCGCCTTCCTCTACAACGCCGCCGTGGCCCTCGAGCGCTTCGGGACCCCAGGCCCCGCCGCCGACCTGTTCCAGCGCTACCTGGACGCCGAGCCGGGCGCCTCCGACGCCGAGGAGGTGCGCGCCAAGATCGAGGCCCTGCGCGCTCAGGCCACCGCCGCCGCCGCGAGCCCCGACGTCACGCTGAACCCCGATGTGGCCGTCAACCCGGACGGCACCCCCGTGAACCCGGACGTCACGGTCAACCCGGACACCGTGCACGTGGCGCCGCCCACCGCGCCGCCCGAGGACATCAAGTCCTTGCTCAGCATCCAGACCCAGCCCGAGGGGGCCGTGGTCAGCGTCTTCCAGGGCACCACGCTGGTGGCCACCGCGCCGGCGCCGTTCGACCACTCGCTCGACGAGGGCGACTACCGCGTGACCATCCAGCACCCGGACTACCGCACCGTGGAGCAGAACGTCCACATCGGTCAGGGCCGCGTCTACGTGGTCATCGTGGAGATGAGCCAGGGTCAGTTCCTCGGCTACCTGCGGGTGGTCACGGACCCGCCCGACGCCGACGTGTTCGTGGACAACCTCGAAGAGGGCGCCGTGGGCCGCTCGCCCTACGCGAACGTGATCACCACGGGCACGCACACCGTGTGGGTTCAGCGCCCGGGCTACGAGCGCATCGAACAGCAGGTCGAGGTCGGCCTCGGGGAAGACGTGGCCGTGCGCCTCGAGCTCGAGCGCGTGTCCTATGGCCGCGTGCGCATCCTCGGCAACATCGCGGGCGCCCCGGTGTTCGTGGACGGCGAGCGGGTCGGCGAGGTCCCCTTCGAGGGTGACATCGAGGCCGGCGAGCACCGCATCACCGTGTCGTCCGATGGTATGAAGGACTGGTCTCAGACCGTCACCATCGTGCAGGGCCAGATCATCCCCATCCAGGTGCGCCTGCGGCCGGCCATGAACCGCGGCGGCGCGTGGGCCACGGCCAGCATCGGCGTGCTCATCATCGGTGGCGGCATCGCGCTCGGCATGATGTCGAACGGGCTCGAGACCGACCTGCGGGCCGCGCGCAACGCCGGTACGCTGAACGAAGACGACCCCCGTCTCTTGCGCGGCCGCATCTACCGCATCGGCGCGGACGCGGCGTTCGGCATCGGCGGTCTGCTCGCCCTGCTCTCCATCTACTACTTCGTGCGTGACCCGCTGCCCGACTCGGAGGCCAACGTCTTCGAGCCGCGCGACTGGACCGTGGTCCCGCACTTCAACTTCGCCGACCGCTCGGGCGGCGCTCAGCTGCAGGTGAGCTTCTGATGAAAGTCCTCACTCCCATGAGCTTCTTCCGCACCGCCTTCGGCACCGTCTTGGGCACCGCCTCGGCCGCGGCGTTCGCCGTCGCGGGCTGCACCCCCAGCACCTTCGTGGACCTGGCCGACGAGGCGCCGGTCGAGGCGCTCAACCGCCCCGATGCGTTCAATCGCTCGGGCTTCGGCGCCACCGTGGCCGCCGTGGAGGGCCGCCTCGGCAACGGCGAGCCGTCCACGCGTCTGGCCGTGGGCGGTGGCACCGACACGGGCACCTGGCTCTACAACATCTGGAACTCCGACGCGGTGGGCACCTTCCGCATCTCGTCGTCTGCTTGCGAGACCCCGGCGGACGACTGCGTCACCGGCACGGGCAGCGCCCTGGTGGGCATCCCGCGCTACGCGGACCAAGGCACGTGCATCGTCATGGGGGAGGCGGCCGCCAACCAGGTGCGCGTGAAGTGCGAGACCGAGCCGACCACCATGTTCACGTCCAACAGCCCCGCGGGCTTCGAGTTCGGCACGTCCCTCGCCGCCGTGCCCGAGGCGTTCACCATGGCCACCCGCGGGTCCGTCCTGGTCGGCGCCCCCGGAGCCGCCACGGAGCGCGGCACGGTGTTCCGCGTGCCCCTCGCGGGCGGCATGCCGCAAGAGCTCACCGAGATCGCCGAGACCGTGGGTGTCGTGGGAGCGGGCGCACGCTTGGGCCAGTTCATCACCGCGGCAGGCCTCCCCGAGGCCACCACCCTCGCCTCCGACTTCCCCGCGTTCCCGAGCTTGGCGGTGCTCACTCCGTACCTCGCGGCCATCACGGCGCCGGGACAGGACCGCGTGGTGATCACCGCCATCGGCGTGGACCCGCTCGACCCCACGGACATCGACGCGGTCGTCTTGGCGTGCATCGACGGCGCGGCGGGCTTCGGCCAGGCGCTCACGGCGGGCGACGTGGACGGAGACGGCATGCCCGAGGTCTACATCGGCTTCGGCGAGTCCACCGTAGACCACCCGAACCTCGTGCACGTGTTCGACCTGGCCGACCTGAGCACGCTCGGCGCGGGCTGCACGGACACCACCAACGCCGACGACCCGGGCTTGTCCATCGTCGACTGTCCCACGCTCGACGGGGTGGACTGCACCAACGCGTCGTTCGGCGCCTCGCTCGCCCTCGGTGACGTGGATGCGGACGGACGGGCGGACCTCATGGTCGGCGCGCCGCGCATGACCGTGGACGGGAAGCCCGCGGCGGGTGGCGTGTTCGTGGTGGCCGGCAGCACGAGCGGCATCGACGCGACCCGCAGCGCGTTCATGCAGATCTCGAACCCCAGCGGGGACGACCGCCTCGGCGCGTCCCTCGCGGCGCTCCGCACCCACTACGGCATCCCCGGCGTGACCGAGCGCTACGAAGTGGCCGCGGGCGCGCCCGGCGCCAACGCCGCGTTCGTGTTCCTCTGCTCGGGCCTCGGCGACGACGTGTCCACCACGGGCAGTCGCTGCCTCGAGCTCGCCGCGGAGTGAAGGAACGCAAGCAGATCCTCGTCGCCGACGACGAGGTGAACTTGCGTCGCGTCCTCGCTGCGCAGCTCCAGCGCGACGGCTTCGACGTGTTCACCGTGGGCGACGGAGAAGAAGCCCTGGCCGCGCTGGGTGAGCACCACATCGACGTGCTGATCACGGACCTGCGCATGCCCAAGCTCGATGGCATGCGCTTGCTCGCCCACGTGGCGACGGAGCACCCGGACCTGCCGGTGGTCATGATCACCGCGCACGGCACCGTGGACACCGCGGTCGAGGCGCTGAAGCTCGGGGCGTTCGACTACGTCACCAAGCCCTTCGACCGCACCGAGTTCCGCAACGTCGTGGAGAAGGCCGCGCGCACGCGCGAGCTCAACCAGATCAACATGACCCCGACGCGGGGCGCCCCAGGTCGGTACCGCATCATCGGGCAATCGCCGGAGATGAACGCGGTCTACGACATCATCGAGAAGGTGGCGGACACGCCCAGCACCGTGCTCATCACGGGCGAGAGCGGCACCGGCAAGGAGCTCATCGCGCGAGCCCTGCACGAGAACAGCGCGCGCGTGAACAAGCCCTACGTGCGGGTGAACTGCGCGGCCATCCCGCCCGACCTGATCGAGAGCGAGCTCTTCGGCTACGAGAAGGGCGCCTTCACCGGTGCGGTCACCAGCAAGCCGGGGCGCTTCGAGCTGGCCCACGAAGGCACGCTCTTCCTCGACGAGATCGGCGAGATCCCCGTCAGCATGCAGGTCAAGCTGCTGCGCGCGCTGCAGGAGCAGGAGTTCGAGCGCGTCGGGGGCATCAAGACCATCAGCGTGGACGTGCGCCTCATCGCCGCCACCAACCGCGACCTCAAGGGCGCCATCGCCGACGGCGAGTTCCGCGAGGAGCTCTACTATCGCCTCAACGTGGTGCAGGTGATGCTGCCCCCGCTGCGCGACCGGCCGAGCGACATCCCGCTGCTGCTCGAGCACTTCCTGTCCAAGTTCAACAAGCGCCTCAAGCGCGAGGTGCGCGCGTTCTCGCCGGACGCCCTCGAGCGCCTGAAAGCGTACTCGTGGCCCGGCAACATCCGCGAGCTCGAGAACGTGGTGGAGCGCTGCATGCTCTTCTGCGACGGAGACGAGGTGCGCGCCGAACACCTGCCGCCCGACGTGCTGGGCGGTGGCGCGAGCGAGCCGCGCCCGGCACCACGCATCACGGACTCGTCGCCCGGCACCGAGCTGGCCGTGGACGCACTGCAGGTGGCGGGCGAGTCGGGCTTGAAGGAAGCCGTGCGCGAGGCCACGGCGCGGGTGGAGCGCGAGCTGATCGTGCGCGCGCTGGAAAAGACGCAGGGGAACGTGACGCACACGGCCCGGCTGCTGAAGATCAGCCGCAAGAGCCTGCAGACCAAGATGAAGGAACTGGGACTGCGCGAAGACGGGTGAGGCGGGGCGGAGGCGGGGGCCGTGGCGGAGGCCGAGACCGTGGCCGAGGCGGAGACCGAGACCGAGACCGTGGCCGTGGCCGTGGCCGTGGCCGTGGCGGGGTCCGAGACCCGCATGAGAGGCTAGCGGGGGTCGGGACGGCGGGTGTACAGGCGGAAGCGACCGTGATGAGCGGTGAGCTCGTGCGCGCGCGCGTACTCAAACGCGCCGGGGCCTTGATAGACGATTACGTGGTCGCACCACGTCATGCGCTCCGAGGCGACTCGGTCGGGATTGAAGCCCGTGGGTCCGGTCTGTGGCGGGTGCACATCGGCCCGGAAGCGGAGGGGTGTGCTGGGATGGGCGACGAATGAGAACACCAGCGAACCGCCGCGCTCGGCCTGTGCCCACGCCGCCGAGAAGTGATGCGGCCACCACGGGACGAACTCCGAGTGCGAGTCGTGCACGACACCGCACAGGCGCGAGCCGGGCGGCAAGGCGGCGATGACTTCGGTGAGGCCCGCCTGCTCGTGCCGCTCCACGTTCACGTACGCCCGAGCGACGTCGGCCACCCGCACGACGGTGGCGAGGAGCGAGAGGGTGATCACGGCGCCGCCCAGGGCTCCTCGCGGGAGCGAGAGGCCAGCGACGCCGAGGATCACGGCCAGCCACGCGAAGCGCGCACCGAGCGGCCAGATCCAGCCGACCGTCTGCGGCGACAACAGCGCGAGCGCCACCAGCAGCCCGACGCAGGCTGACCAGGGCAGCGCGAACCAGGCCCGTTCACGCCGCGCGACCGCGCATCCAGCAACGAGCGCGCCCCACAGCCAGAACGCGCGGTCATCGACCTCCGTGCGCGTGAGGTTCGACAGCCACTCGAGCGCGTCGGGAATGACGCCCGCCGCGGGGAGGAAGCGGGCCGGCGCGGGCGCCACCTCGCCCCCGGCGCGGAGCCCCGCCATCACCAGGAGGTCGGCGCCGGCGTCCGTCAGCAGCGTCCACACCATCGCGATCAGACCCGCGCCGGCCGGGACGAGCAGCGTTCGCCAGGCGCCCTTCCCGTCGCGGGATGCTCGGAGTGCGATCACGCCGAGACCGGCGACCGCCGCGCACAGCAAGTGCACGGAGAACGTGGCCAGCAGCACGAGCCCGAGGCCGACGAGATGTGGACGCGAGAGGCGCTCCCCGGCAGCGAGCGCGAGCGCGAGGAGCATCAGCGGCACGCCCGCGACGAACTGCACGAAGCCATATGCCACGAAGCCGCTCCACACGACGGGCAGCACGACCCAGGCGACCCTCGGCGTGCCACCGAGGCGCGCCACCAAGAACCGAAGGGCAAGCGGGATGCTCGAGAGAGACGCGCTGACCAGCAGCTTCGCCGCGACGACGGGGCCCAGCAGCTTGGACAGCACGACCGCGAGCGCGTACCAGCCAACGTGCGGCGTGCGGCCGAAGTCCGCGACCAGGTCGGGTGATGCGCGGAGGTTGGCCAGCACCGCCGTGATCGCGACGTGTTGTGGGAAGTCCTCCATGGGCGGGCGCGCCACCAGCCAGAGCGGCACGCCGAGCGCGAGCGACGCGAGGACGAACGTCACGAGCTCGCTGCGACGCCCAATCGAATGAAGACGCGCGCGCACGCGCGCACGCCGTGTGTCGTCCTCCTGCACCCGGCCACCGTAGCATCCGCCTTTGGGCGGCGGCCAGGAAGATCGGAGCCGGAGACCGTCTCGGTCTCCGCCTCGGTCTCGGTCTCCGACTCCGACCCACCCTCGCGTTGCTCGGTCGTGCGGTGCGCGCTACCCCATCGCCCCCATGGCCCTCTCAGTCGGAATCGTCGGTCTGCCCAACGTGGGCAAGTCCACCCTGTTCAACGCGCTGTCCGAGAAGGCGCAGGCCGAGGCCGCGAACTACCCGTTCTGCACCATCGACCCGAACGTGGGCGTGGTGGACGTGCCGGACCCGCGCATGGAGACGCTGGTCAAGTACTTCAAGCCGCAGAAGATCATCCCGGCCACGGTCGAGTTCGTGGACATCGCGGGCCTGGTGAAGGGCGCGAGCAAGGGCGAAGGGCGTGGCAACGCGTTCCTCACCAACATCCGTGACTGCGACGCCATCGCGCACGTGGTGCGCTGCTTCGAAGACCAGAACGTGGTGCACGTGGACGGGCGCGTGAACCCCGTCGGCGACATCGAGACCATCGAGACCGAGCTGATCCTCAAGGACCTCGAGACCGTCACCAAGCGCCTCGACAAGGCGCGCAAGGCCTCGCGCGGCGGCGACGCCAACGAGAAGCGCGTGGTCACGGTGTGCGAGGCGCTTGAGGCCGCGCTCGACAAGGGGCAGCCCGCGAACACGGTGCCCTTCGACAACGTGGACGACCTGCGCGCGTGTAAGGAGCTCGGGCTCATCACGCGCAAGCCCATGTTCTTCGTGTGCAACGTGAAGGAAGAGCAGCTCGCCAAGATGGACACCGACCCGCTGGTGGCGCAGGTGCGCGCCCTCGCGGACAAGCGCGGCGTGCCCGTGGTGGTCATCAGCGCCGCCATCGAGGCCGAGATCATGCAGCTCCCGCTCGAGGATCGCGCCGACTTCCTGGCCAGCCTCGAGCTGCCGGAGCCGGGCCTGCACACGCTCATCCGCACGGGATACGCCATGCTCGACATGATCACGTACTTCACGTGCGGCGAGAAGGAAGTGCGCGCCTGGACCATCAGTCGCGGCACCAAGGCGCCCGGTGCCGCCGGCAAGATCCACACGGACTTCGAGCGCGGCTTCATCCGCGCCGAGGTCATGGCCTACGAGGCCGTGGAGGAGTTCAAGTCCGAAGCCGCCGTGAAGGCCGCCGGCAAGCTGCGCCTCGAGGGCAAGGAGTACGTCGTCGTCGACGGCGACGTGATGCACTTCCGCTTCAACGTCTGAGACGCGCCTCAGCCCCGGCGCGCCACCTCACCCAGCACCGCCCGCGCGATCATCATGCGCTGGATCTCGCTGGTGCCCTCCACGATGCGCAGCACGCGCAGCGAGCGGTAGAAGCCCTCCGTGCGGGTCTCCTTCATCCAGCCCATGCCGCCGTGGATCTGGAGCACGCGGTCGCAGACCTCGTTCACCATCTCGGTGGCGAAGAGCTTGCACATGCTCATCTCCTTCGCGGCGTCCTTGCCCTGATCGATGAGCCACGCGCAGTGGTAGATCATGTTGCGGGCCGCGTAGATCTCCGTGGCCGAGTCCGCCAGCATCCACTGGATGCCCTGATACGAGGCGATGGGCTTGCCGAACGACTGACGCTGCCCGGCGTGGTCGGCGCCCATGTTGAGCAGGAACTGCGCGACCCCGACGGCGCCCGCGGCGATGTGCAGGCGACCGGCGCCCAGGAAGCGCATGGCCTCCGCGAAGCCGTAGCCCTCGCGGCCCACCACGTTCTCGGGGCTGACCTCCACGTCTTCCAGCACCACCTCGGCCTGGCCCTCGAAGCCGGCCATGCCCTCGTGGATGCGGCCCACCTTCCACTGGTCGCGCTCGATGATGAACGCGCTGATGCCACCGCGCGCGCGCTTGTCGGCGTCGTTGAGGGCAAAGACCACGCCCCAGTCGGCCTTGTGACCGTTCGAGATGAAGTGCTTCACGCCATTGAGCACCCACTTGTCGCCGCGCTTCTCGGCCTTGGTGCTGATGTTCTGCGCATCGGAGCCCGCACCCGGCTCGCTCAGCATGAAGCAGCAGGTGGTCTCGGCCGCGATCAACGGCTTCAAGTACTTCTCGCGCTGCGCCTCGTTGAAGACCAGGTGCATGGGCGACGGCCCCTCGGGGCCCGCCAGCGCCAGCGCCGCCAGCACGGAGCCGGTCGCGCCGCAGGCCTCACGCAGGATGATTCCGTCCACCTCGCTCATGCCGCCGCCGCCCACCTCTTCGGGCATGTGGTGCGCCCAGAAGCCGAGCTCGGCCGACTGCTTCCGCACGCGCTTCACGATGTCCGCGGGGATCTCCTGGTCAAGCGTGATGCGGTGCTTCTCCTCGAGGGGCTTGAGCTCGCGCTCCACCCACTGCACGAAGGAGTCTCGAAAAAGGCGCGTCTCTTCACTGAGATTGAAGTCCATCGCGGCAGGTCTACCACGTGTCGAAAATTGGACACGCCGCCCGGCGCTCTGCCATAGGCCGCCCATGCGCGCGCGCTCCATGCCCGGTCTGGTCGGCAGGCTCCTCACCCTCCTGGTGTGGCTGGCGCTGCTCGCCCCGTTCGCGCTCGGCGGCTGCTCGCAACAGCCGGCTGACCCGCGCTTCGCAGAGCCGGAGGCCACGGTCCGCACGCTCTTCACGGTCTACGACGTGGCCGACTTGGACGAAGCCGAGGTGCAGGGGCTGCTGCGGGACCGCGTGCAATTCCAGGTGCGCGACCGAGCTGCCTACGAGGCCTGCTTCGCCGACTGGCAGAACCCGCACGACGAGGGCCTGGCCGGCTTCGTCTTCGGGCGCCTGGCCGCGCTCAAGGACCACC
>CAZEAA010000105.1:0-15816 GCA_964510015.1 uncultured Sandaracinaceae bacterium | reverse complement strand
GCTCTACCCCGAGAAACTGCCGATCGCCTATTCGGTCCACGTCACCGAGCGGCCCGAGCTTGCGGTCTGGACGATCGTCTCGCTCCAGCGGATCGAGATCACCCTGCACGCGGACGAAGTGCCTGCCGAGCAGGTCGCTGCGGAGGAGGCCCCGCCGGCCGCTGACCCGGCCCTCGAAGAAGCGCGCGAGCGCATCGGCACCGGCGAGCGCCTCTTCGGGATGGGCAACTTCAACGCGGCCCTCGCCGAGTTCGAGCGCGCCTCCACGCTGCTGCAGGGCCATCCGCTGCACTTCCTGGTGCTCTACAACATCGGCCAGTGCTACGAGCAGCTGTTCCAGTACGGGCGCGCCATGACCTACTACCAGCGCTACCTGGACGAGGGCGGCGGCGACGCGGAGGACGCCGGTGAGGTGCGCGGCAAGATCACCGTGCTGCGCAGCCTGCTCGGCACGCTCACCGTCACGGTCAACGTCGAGAACTTCGAGGTGTGGATCGACGGCCAGCGCGTCGGCGAGAACGAGACCGAGTTCATGGTGCCCGGCGGCACGCACCAGGTGGAGGTGCAGTCCGAGGGCTACGAGGCAGACCGCCAAGAGGTGCAGCTCCCGGCCCGCGAGACGCGCGCGCTCAGCTTCGAGCTGACGGCGCTGGCGGACCAGTACGAGGGGACCAACCCGGTGCTCTTCTACAGCAGCGTGGGCGTGGCCGGCGCCTCGCTGGTGGGTGGCGTGGTGCTCGCCGCCATGGCGCGCTCCGCTCGCAACCGCGTGGATGACGCCAACGCGGCCGGCGGCTCCGAGGCCATCACCACGGCGACCCAAGCGGAGCGCGACCGCATCCGCGGCCTGTCCATCGGCGCCGACGCGCTCTTCGGAAGCGCGCTGCTCTTCGGCGCCACGGCGCTCATCCTCGGCTTCACCACCAACTTCGGCGGCGACGAAGAGGACGAGGCATCGGCCGCCCGCCCGCGCCTCTACGTCGACGGAACGGTCGCGCGCGGTGGCTTCGACCTGCGCCTCGGGGGGTCGTTCTGATGCGCACGCCGAACGTCGCCTACGGGCTCACCCTCACCGCGCTGCTGGGCACCGGCCTGCTGGGTGGCTGCACCTTGACCAAGCTCTGGGACTTCCCGCTGGGCGAGTGCCAGACCAACACCGACTGCTTGGTGCTCACCGACGGCACCGAGCCCGACAGCTGTCAGCAGTTCGTGTGCCAAGCGCAGGGCGACGACGCGCGCCGCGTGTGCGTCGCGGTCACCGCGGAAGAGGTCTGCGACGGGGCCGACAACGACTGCGACGGCGTGGTGGACGAGCGCTCGGCCGGGACCGCGGTGGTGGGCCAGAGCAGCAGCAGCGTGCGCGAGGGCCGCGCCACCGAGGTGGCCACCGCGGCGGGTTCCCCCGAGATCGTGGTGTGGAACACCGGCGCCGAAGAGCTCTACGGCCGCGTGGAGAACCCCGACGACGTGGGGGGCGGCTCGCTCGTGGGCGCAGCGCCCACCTACCAGACGCACACCGGCGAGACGCTGGTGGCCACGCAGCTCACCAATGCCGGCATGGGGGCGCGCTGCTTCCGTGGCGACCCGGCCACGGCCGTGGCCCAGTGCACGGGCGGGCGCGTGGCGCTGGCCGGCTCGGGGGACTCGGTGGTCTACGCGCAGGTCTCCACCCTGGGCTGCGCCGCCGGCCAGCTGCGGCTGGGCATCGCGAGCGAAGAGTCGCCTCAGGCCGTCGTGGCCATCGGTCCAGCCCGTCGCTCGAACGCGTACCTGGGCATCCAGCCGGTGGCCTCGTCCGCCTTCTGTTCCGCCAACACCACGCAAGCGTGCGCTGACGCCATCGCCGGGGTCAGCGGCACGGTGGTCACGGCGTGTGGCCTCACCCAGCCGGCGCTCGCCATGAACGGCGCCGCCGGCGCCATGGCGTTCCTCTCGGCGCCCGCCACGCGGCCGGCCTGCGGCTCCAGCGAGGCCGTGGACGTGCAGCTGCTCGGCGTGGTGGCCCGCACCGGCGGCGCCGTGGTCGACCGCGTCGAGGTGTCCGGGGAAGGGCAGCCCGAGACCCTGGGCACCACGCGCTCCGGCTCCGCACCCGCCGTGGTGCAGCTCGGCGAGGGCTTCCTCGTGGGCTTCCCCAACGCGGACGGAGACATCGCGCTCCACTACGTGCCGCAGCAGGTGGCGCCCCCCACCAACACCGGCGCCTACGTGGCACCGGCGACGCTCACCTCGCGCGACGGAGTGGAGATCCCTGCGCTCGCGGGCGTGGTGCTGGTCGGAACCGTCCCCACCGGGGACGCCGCCGCGAACGACGTGGCCCTGGCCGTCACGCCCATCGTCGGCACCGAGACTGAGGCGCAGGTGGGCGTCACCTGGCGCTCGTCGTGCGGTGCCGACGGCAACGTGCGCTTCGCGCGGGTCACGCTCACGCTGGACTCGGGCAGCGAGCCCACCGGGCTCGACGCAGACGACGCGCAGTCGCTCGACGGACCGGGCCTCTTCCGCGCGCCACGCATCGCTTACTCGTCGCGCGGCTTCTTGGCCGAGGACGCTCAGCGCGACGGCGTGGACGTCAACGGCGTGACCGGCGGTTGGTACGTGGTCTGGGGCGGCGCCGACAGCGCCTCGGCGCCCACCACGCCGTCCACGCGCGACGCCGCGGGAACGCTCTACATCGGGCGCCTTGCGGCCTTCGACGGAGAGTCCGTGGACGCCGCAGGCGCGGTCACCGCCGCCGCCACGAACGTCAACGACTACGACCTCGTGACCCGCGACGTGGACATCGCCGGAGAGAGCGTGGCGCGCGTGGTCGTTCGCGCGGCCACCGAGAGCGCGATGCTGGGCATCCCGCTGAGCTGTTACTGAGCGCCGTCGTCACTGCTCCGCAAACACCTTCGCGTAGACGCGGCCCAGCGGGATGGTGTCGTCGTGCTCGCCGAGGCGCAGGGCTTCGCCGGGGCCAAGGGCGCGGTAGCTCCACTCGGGGCCGTCTTCGTTGGGCTGGCGCCGGTAGTGTTCGATGAGCTGGGTGTGCTGAGAGACGAGCACGTAGTCGCGGAGCGAGGGGACGCTGCGGTAGTGGGCGAACTTCTCGCCGCGGTCGTAGCGCTCGGTGGAGTCCGAGAGCACCTCGATGATCACATTGTAACGACAGACCGTGCGGGCCGCGCAAGGCCGCCTCAGCGCGGGAGCACGACAATGATCCCCAACGACCGCGCCACAGCCGCCTGCGCAGAGTCGTTGGTCAGCAGGCGACCGAGCCCGTCGCAGTCCATCGCCGCGAGATGCAGCAGGTCGAGCGTGCGACAGTGGGCCTCGGTGCGGGTCCCGAGCGCTCGTGCACGCTCGAAGGCCTCGCTCGGGAACGGCGCGACGCTGAACGGATGATGCAGCAACGTTGCGGCGAGCTCGCGGGCGAGTCGGTCGTGCTTGGTCTTGGTCAGCAGTCCACCACGCAGGCGCGCACGCAGCTGCGTCTCCGCCTCGAACCGAGCCAGCTCGGAGACGACGACCTGGGTTTCCTCGCCCAGCAGCTCGATGACCCGCGGCGACTCGGGCTCACGGATGAACAGCTTGAGCAGACAACTGGTGTCGATGTACAGCGCCTGGGCCTTGCCGCGGGTCACGCGTCGCGGTCCTGCGCCAAGAGCTCATCGGTGGACGGGCCTGGAGAGTCACTCCTCCAGGCGCGGTTCAACCACGCGAGATGCTTTCGCGCCGACCACGTGGGCCTCTCCATCGTCTCGCCGCGATAGGCGATCAGCTTTGCGACAGGCTGTCCATCGCGCGTCACGATGATCTCCCCTTCGCGCTCGAGCCGCCGCTCGGCCGTAGGCCAGTGCAGTCGTAGGTCTCGGACGGTGAGTGGCGCGCGAGGCATGAAAGATGTGTAACATGTTGCACAGGCGGGCGGCAAGAGCTTGGAATCGCCTCCTCATTTGCCACTGCTGCGCAACCGCTGACGTGGTAGGTTCTCCGAACCGCCTCCACCTCCCGCGCGCTGATGTTTCCGAACCTCCAAGAACTGCTCGAAAAGCACCGCCTTGGCGAGGACTCCTACCTGGAGCTGAACGCGCTGCACTTCAAGGGTGAGCAAGTCAGCGGTCCCTCGCGCAGGGCGCTGGCCGACGAGCTGGCGGCGTTCGCCAACTCCCGTGGGGGGGTCTTCGTGCTGGGAGTGGACGACTCCACACGCGAGATCACGGGAATCCCCATCGAGCGCCTGAACGCCGTCGAAGACTTCGTACGTGAGCTGGCCGTCGACTCCGTGGACCCTCCGGTCCCCATCGTCACCGAGCGCCTGAGTGTTCCGGCTGGGTCGGGCCAGCGGGTGGCCGTGCTCCGCGTGGATGTGCCCAAGAGCCTCTTCGTGCACAAGAGCCCTGGCGGCTATCTCCACCGTGTTGGCAGCAGCAAGCGGGAGATGTCGCCCGAGTACCTGGCGCATCTGTTCCAGCAGCGCAGTCAGACGCGCATCATCCGGTTCGACGAGCAGGCCGTCCCAGGGGCGACCCCAGATGACCTGGACACGACGCTGTGGGAGCGCTTCAGGACCACGCGCTCTCTGGATGAAGCGCGACTCGTTTCTGGCGAAGCTGGGGCTGGCGCGCGTCGACGAAGACGGAGTGGCGCGACCCACGGTGGCGGGCGTGCTGCTCGCGTCGCCCGAGCCACGGCGCTTTCTGCCCAACGCGTTCATCCAGGCCGTCGCATACCGAGGCAGCACGGTGGTTCCCGCAAGTGACGACCGTGACTACCAGCTGGACGCGGCGGATCTGCACGGCCCCATCGACCGTCAGGTGCTCGACGCGCTGCGCTTCGTCCGCCGCAACATGCGCGTCGGCGCCACCAAGGCGGTGGGGCGTCGCGACGTGCCGCAGTACGACGTGACCGCCGTGTTCGAGGCGCTGGTGAATGCGGTGGCGCACCGGGACTACTCCATCCACGGCTCCAAGATCCGGCTCCGCATGTTCGCTGATCGGCTGGAGTTGGCCACCCCTGGCGCGCTCCCGAACACCATGTCCGTGGAGAGCCTCGCTCTCCGCCAAGCGGCGCGCAACGAGGTGCTGACCAGCATGCTGGCGCGCACCCCCATTCCAGACGACGTGACGCGACAAGAGTCCGAGCGCACGTCGTTCATGGACAAGCGCGGCGAGGGCGTGGCCATCATCCTCGACCGGAGCGAGAAGCTATCTGGCCGCCGGCCCTTGTACCAAGTGGTGGACGACGCCGAAGTGCAGCTGACGATCTACGCGGCGGGCCCTGGGGCCGCCGGAGAGACCGCGGGATGAGCCTGCAATCAGTCCCTTGACTGGTGATCCGCGTACAGCTATACGAGAATCGGTTCTGGAAGTTGCCCCGTCATCGGGTCCTGGAGTGGGAGACGATACCGGGGGGGAGTTCTGAATGCGTGAGTCGAGCTGGAGGCCGTTGCCTCCACTGGTCGTGGTCGCCGTCGTGGCGGCCGTTGTATCCATTTCGGGGTGCGGGTCGGATGGAGGAGTGGGGGGCGGCGGCTCGCCATGCTTCTCCAATCGCACGTGCGTGCCTGGGTACATTTGCGACAGCGAGGACCGCTGCCGCGCGTGCGAGCAAGGCACCGCCGGCTGCGATTGTTTCGGCAACGACACCTGTGCGGGCGGCCTTCGCTGCGAAATGGACATCTGCACAACCGGTACAAACCGAGTCGTTCCGCAGGACCCTCAGTGCTACTCCCCGTGCCAGTCTGGCTTCACTGACGGCGACGGCACTTATCGCGCGTGCTCCGTGGAGGGCTTGATGGAGGGCTGCCTCGACGGCTTCGTGTGCGTCGAGGGGTCATGTGCTGCGTCGGAAGACGCCCCTGCGCCGTCGTGCGTGACGGACGCCGAGTGCCCGGACTTCCAGGTCTGCATCTTGGGAAACTGCTACTCGAACTGCGAGTACGACTCCGACTGCGGAGGGATGGCACGTTGCTACCGTCACTCCTGCCGAGTGCCCTGCTCGGCTGCCGACCCCGAGTCGTGCCCAGAGTCGACGCACTGCGAACTCACCGACAGCGACTTTGGCTACTGCATGCCGTCGCCCGAGCCGACGCCTGCCCTCTCGACCAGCACCGTTGAAGGCGCGTTCACCTTGAGCGCGACGACGGTTCGCATGTCGAACGTGGACCCTCGCGAAGTCTTGACGCTCGTTCACGATGCGCCCCGCTCCATCGACTTCACGATCCGCAAGGTGTCTCACGCCGTCTTTGGGGACACGGTCCAACGCGAGACGACCGCTCCCATGCCTTGGCTTGGCGTTGGGGCACCAGGAGTTGCTCAGAACGTCCAGAGCTACACCGTGACGGTCCCTGCAGGAACCGAGGGCGTCAGGGTCGAACTCGCGAACGCGCAGACGGGCCCCCCACCCCGCTGGGAAGGCGTGCTCGAGGTGTCGAGTGAGCTCGGTGCTCGTCGCGTCTCTCTGGCCTACTCACGCAGCACGACCGGTCGTTGGATGGGAAAGGTCTTCTACTTCACGCAGTTCGGCGACGTCGGTCTGGACGCATGGGTCAACGGCGGCTCGGCCAATGCGGTGGACAACGCCCTCATTCAGCGCTGGGATGCCCTTCGCCGTGGAGACCTTTCCACGTTCGAGTTCGAGTCCATCCTCACGTCCACCATCACCGAATCGTGGCGCACCGCGTCGGGTCCGGGGTGCGGTGCGGTCGCCTGCTACCCCAGCGTCAACTCCAACGCCGGCGGTGTGGGCCTGGGGGTGTATTCCACGGACGCCAGCGATGGTGTGCCGAGCGGTGTTGTCGAGCTGCCCATCGCGCTCGACATCAAGCTGGACGACACAACTCACATGAGCGGGCGGATAGCCACGGAGGAGAGCCTCCAGTACGCCGGGGACCCAGAGGTCAGGCTCGCATTCGAGCAGGACCCCTCGCAATGCACGAACCTGCGCCAGGGGACATGCCTCGGCTTCCTGTCTGACTTCTCGGCGACCGTGGCCGTGGGTGGACGCTACCCAACTACGGCTGGCGACTCCAACTGCGCGGCCTCCGGCGGCGCCTACGAGCACACGCGCACTCCGTGGCTCGTGCCCGGGTTCCTGCGCGACACAGCCGAAGATCCTGAGACTGGCGTCCGCTATGGCTACGAGTGCAGGGACGACATGCAACCGTTCGGCTTAGGTTCGGCTGCGTTGAACGCCAGCCTCTCGGGCTCCAACCCCATCCCGGATGGCCGTGCGCGTGTCCGACAGTTGCGGTTGGTGGACGGTGCGCTCATCAACCAAGAGCGTATGTACGTCTTCTTCCGCGAAGAGTTCGCAGGCGAGTTCGTGGGTGGCGCTGGGTCTGAGTTCGGCGCCTACGGACTCATGGTGCTGAACCGCGTCAACGCCGACCTCGACCCGGAGAGCTTCGAGGGAAACGCACAGACCGACAACCGCAACATCGCTGTGTCGTTGTCTGACGGAGCTCGATGCGACGCGGGGCTCCTCAGCCGGACGATGCTCTCTGCGGGACCCGCCGACGCCGCGCGTCTGGCGAACGCGCTGCTCAACGGTAGCGTACAGGCTCCGACCGGCGGCGTGATCACGTCGGGCATGCACTACCTCTGTCACGAGACGGGGCTATTCGATGGTGGGCCTTCCAGCGCTGGCGCGGTGACTCCGTGCCCGGCGGGCAGCGAGGTAACTTATTTCCAGTGCCAATCTGGAGCATGCACTGCAAACCTGCGTACTCTCTCTTGCCAGAACAACGGCTCTTGTCAGTCGGTGCTGAACAGCTGGGTCGCGGGCTCCGATACCAACGTGCTCTTGGACCCGCTGTATTCGTGCTCGGATGGAGCCTACTGCGATGACGATCGCAGCAACCTGCTCGATGGAAAGACCTTCTACGTTCCGGGGGCGGCGAACGGGCTGGTGTTCAACCCCATCCGCGTCGCGATTGCGGAGGCCTTCCGCTACAAGACGCAGTTCCAGAATCGCGAAGGACGCAACATCGGCTTCGCGCCGCAGATCTGCATCCCAGGGTCGACCGCCAGCCCATACTGCTACGACCCAGAAGCCATCGAAGAGATCCGCGACCGGGTCAGCTGCCTCGCGTACTTGGCTACCAGCGCTCCCCATCGATCCATACTGAACGGTCAAGTCGCCACAAGAGATGCGGTCGACGACTTCCTCGCCGTCGCGTTCTCCTACGAGACGATCCCCGACCCGACGTTGCCGGTGGACCCGACCATCGACGGGTTCGAGCCGCTCTATGCCCAGCTGCTCATCATGCTGGGAGACGAGCAGTACACGCAGGCGTTCCAGTCCCGCTTCGACCTGGCAGGACAGTCCCTCGTGAGCTTCGAAGGGAGTTTGTTCGAGCCCCAAGGGATTGATCTCTCCGGGGTCGCTGGCTTCGAGATGTTCACTCTCTACCAGGCGGCGCAGTACTACGAGCTGGCGCTAGACCGGTTCTACTCGCTGCTCGAGTACGTGTGGGCATCGCTCGACAACCCGACCGTCTCGCAATTTGTCACACAGGAGACGATTACCTCGTATCTCGGCAGAGTCCTTCGCGCGTCGACACAACGCGCCAGGGCCTACGGCGAGATCGCGCGGCGCTATCAGTCATTCAACCGAGCGGACCTAGCTCGCCGCGTCGTGGAGCGCAGCTACACCTCTGCCTATCTGGAGTCGATGGTCATTTCTCGCCTCATCGAAGAGGTTATTGAGGTCCGAGCGACCCCCGCTGAGCGTGACCAGCTGGTGGCAGAGCTCGAGCGTGCCGCGACCATCTACAAGGTCGCGCTTCTCGACATGCGCGAACTCTACGGCGACTTTACCGATGAGCTGAACACGTTCGGCTTCGCCCAGGACTACATCCCGCTGCCGGCGCTCGATCCGAACGGCCCGAACGCGGTGGAGACGCTCATGGCCCGCGCGCGAAACGCTGCAGCGGTGGCTGCCAGTCGTGAGGACCTCGCGATCAACTCGAACCGCACGTACGAGACGGACGAGGCGGCGTTCCAGTCCGAGCTCACGAACATCCGCAACAACTACGAGAACCAGCTGGCGGACCTGTGCGGGACGATGACGGGCACGGATGGCGTCGTCTATCCGGCCATCCGGCGATACGCCCATCTGAACTCGAGAGCAGGAGCCTTCCAGGACCCATGCGGACTGATGGGCAACGGTGGAATCCACAATGCTAGCGCCCAGGTCGAGCTTGCATCGATCGAGACGCAAGGGATCATCAACGCTTTCGAAACGAACGACGCTGCAATTCAAATCGAGAAAGACCGCATCAGTAGTCAGTGCGAGCTCATCTCGAGTCTCGCCGACTTCCAGATCCGAGTCGCGGGGGAATCGAGCAACCTCCAAGAGCGACTTCGCAACGTGACTTACGCCATGGAGGAGGCATCTCGAGCCGTAGAGACTGCATTCCAATTCGCCAATATAATCAAGTGTACCCCTCCGACAGTGGGTCTCGCTACCACACCAGGAAACTGCCCGTCTGCCATCGGCGCCATCGTCGGTTTCTCGGCGGTGCAAGGGGCTGCTCTCGTGTCACGTGCTGGAAATCAGGTGGTCACAAACCGGATCCAGGATGACCTGGCCAGCCTCGAGGTGGGACTCACCTCAGCCCAGGCTGCGTCGCAGTGCCAGCAAGTGAGCGTGGACGGCGTTGCTCGAATTCAGGGTCTGGCGCTGGAGGCCGTGCGTCTGGAATTGGACGCAGTGCGTGCCCAGTATCAACTGCGACTGACGCTCTCCGAGGTGACTCGCCTCCGCAATCAAGCGTCTCGCATCGAGGCCGAGCAGAGGGAGTCGGAGCAGCTCTCGATCAACGTGCAAGCGGCGCGCAACGACCCGAATGTCCGCATCTACAAGAATGACGCCATCATCAACGCAGACTTGTCGTTCCGGATCGCGCTTCGTGAGGCGTATCGGGCGACCCGCGTGTTCGAGTACTACACGTCACAGAGCTACGCTCGCATCGACGAGCTGAGCCTCGTTCGGTTGGTGGCGCGCGGCGACCACAACCTCGAGAACTACCTCGCAGATCTCGAGGAGGAGTACTTCGTATTCCTGGAGGACGTCGGTCGGCCGGATAGCCGAGTCGACATCTTGTCCCTTCGCGATGATGTCCTGCGAATCCCCCTGTACGCCGATGATGGGACCACGCTCACGCAGGCCGAGCGTGTCGAGCGCTTCCGCGTGGCGATGTCGGACCCTCAGTGGCTGAGCCCGCGCGGCCATCTCACGATACCGTTCAACACCTCCCTCGACCGGTTGTCCCCGCTGACCCGGAACCACAAGCTGTCGCACATCGAGGTCGAGCTCATCGGCTCGGACGTGGGTGATGCCGTCGGACGCGTTTACCTCACCGTCTCTGGGACAGGGCTGGTCGCCGGCATCAACGACGAGAACAGCTTTTATCGGTTCCCTGAGCGCACGGCGGTGGTGAACACGTTCTTCAACGGCGTTCGAAGCTTCACCCCCGACATCTACCAGAACCAGCGACTGCGTGAGCGGCCGTACGTGAACACGAATTGGGAGTTCGCCTTCAACCAGCGAGACGAGTTCGTCAACCAGGATATCAACCTCGGTTCGCTCACCGACGTTCGCATCTATCTCTACTACACCGACTTCACGGCGTTCTAGTCGCAACCTAGGAACACGGAGCTTCAGCATGCATATCCTACGAATCCTCGCTGCCTTACTCATTCTCGTTTCCGGATGCGGGGGAGGGAATGACGAAACGGCCGACATGAGCACGGGCTCCGATACCGGGTGCCCAGCTGGCCAGCAGCCCGGACCCACGGGGTGCGTGCCCGATGACGACTGTTCCAGTCTCGGCTGCGCAACGCAGAACCGGGTGTGCGACACGACGGGCCCGGTACCCGCGTGCGGCGCTTGCGAGGCGGGGTTCTTTCAGAACGGCAACTTCGAATGCGAAGCAGGCGGAACGTGCGAGCAGTTGGGCTGCGCTGCGCAGAACCGCACGTGCGTGATGGACCCGGATCCCCGCTGCGACGACGACTGTGTGACGGGCTACGTGTGGGACACGTCTCTCGCGGCTTGTCGCGCGCCCCGCACGTGCGCTGACCTCGGCTGCTCGTCGATGGGCCAGGGGTGCAATCCTGAGACGTCCAGCGCCGATGCCGAGTGCGTGATCGACTGCCCAGCTGGCCAGGGCTTCGACCCCGCGAGCAACGCATGCTTCACCTGCGGAGGCGGGGGCCTCGCGCTATCGAGTTCTTGCAACCGCGCGGGAGAGACTGGACGAATGATCGTCGAGACGGGAGTCGCAGCGGGTGTCTGCTTCTGCGAGACACAGCCCGGATACTTCCCGGAACTCAACCACGCAACGGCGTGCGACGCCGACCGCGACGGGTGGGTGACGTCGGCCGCCGTCAACGCGATCGAGAACGCTCAGGCGAACGTGCGCTTGAACGCCCGGTGCGCGCTCCGCCTGGTGGGTGAATTCCGCCTGACCAACGAGGAAGGGGCATCCCACGAAGAGGACGCGTCACCGTCGTTGCCGTTGTATGAGAGCCCACGAAACGATGGGTCGAGTTCGGCGACGCTGCCCACCTACCGAGGCGAGGACGTACCGGCGGCGGTGCTCAACAGCTTCACGAAGGGTTGCGACTCGGTGACCGACGACTTCAACCACAACGGCCTCAGTGACGTCGACGAGGGGCAGACCAGCTCAGCGAGCGTAACGGGTTCAGCGAGCTTGCAGGGGTACTTCGACCGATACACCGAGTACGCCTACTTCATGGAGCTCCATGACGGCTTCTTCCTGGCGGGCAGCGGGGGCGCGGCGGGTACCTACGTGATCGCTGAGCGTGCGCGGACAGGCAATGAAGACGGCGCGCTCTCCCTCGAGTACGAGTCGGGTGAGTCCAGTCCCTACTGGCATACCTGCGACCGCCACGACGACACGCTCTATTCCACGGGTGGGGCGACAAGCCGCGCCGGCGCAGACTTCTCCTGTGCGGGTGCGAGCGGCTGTGGTCGCGCCATGTTCCACCACAGCCAATTTCGCTGTGTGGTGGGCCAGACCCTGGGCGCTTACGGGTCGGCGACCGCAGCGTCGACGCCTGGCCGTGCCATCGCCTTCAGCGAGACGGTTGTGTGGAATGAGGGAGGGGTCAACCGGTCCCTGGGGCGCACCAATGACTGCACGCTGGAGTCGGTGACGTTTACACAGACGCCGGGCTTCACCAACAGCGACCTCCCCACGTTCACGTGTGCTGCGGGGGACGCATCGGACAACGGCCAAGTGGCGCAGTGGGTCGTGGTGGCCTACTCGTCTGCGGCTGCCGCGGTGACCGACCGCACCACTCCCGTCGGCGATGACAACTACAGGCGTGGTTGCATCAACGAATGTGACGAACTCGGGGTGACGAGCTGCCCCGGCTACGATGGGTCCAATCCTCACCTGCGCTGCTGGTCGGACCAGGCGCTCAATGATTTTGGACGCATCGAGTGTGGTTGTCGTCGTGACTCGGGGGACGGCTTCTGTCAGCCGGGCGCGTCAGTCGGATGCGCTACTACCTGCGGGTCCTCCGGCACAGGGGTCTGCACGGCTGCGTGCGTGCCGCCAGCGGCCGTTGCCTGCACTCCTCCAGCCGAAACTTGCGATGGGGACGACGATGATTGCGATTCCCACATCGATGAGGGCGTGCGTCCATTGAGCGGGGCGAGTGGGTTGGTCAGCGGCTCAGGGACGGCGCAGTTCGACCTGGTGGGCATGTCCAACGGCTTTCTTGGCGTGCGCGGCGGAGTTTCGGCGACACCTAGTGGCCAAGAACACATGTATCAGCTGACCGAAGCGCTCGCTTCGCGCGTCACCGCCACCGAGGAGAATGGTGCGCCGGCTAACGGTGCGGGATTCGATCGCCTCGCGCGAGTGTCAGGAACCAACACTATCCTTCGGACGAGTACCGTGTGGTTGCCGGAAGTGGCCGTAGGTTCCAACGTCTACCGAAGGAACTTCCTCGTCAACGGCACCTCAGATGGGTGGCTCGTCGCGATCTTGGGTGGAAGCACAGGAATCCACCCGGTGAACCAAACCAACGGAGGGTCTGGCCTCTCCGCCGTTGCTCCGCTGGCCCAACCCTTACTCTTCTTCAGTAGTGGGGGCGTCCTTGCATCGATTCGTCCGTTCGCGACGGATACCGCTACCACCTACGGCGGTGTTGTTGCGGACGCGACTCGCGGCATCTCCGCCATCGCCTCCCCCAGCTTCACCGGGGATGGCGTAGTGGCCTACGGGCGAGTCGGTGCCTCGACGATCGGCATCGCCCGAGTTCGCGAGAGCAACAAGGTAGTTCAGGCTGCCGTTGTCCAGGCCGGACCCAACAGCGCGTACCCTCACACATTCGCACTGACAGGCTCACTCGTGGGGGTGGTCTCCAGGAAGTCCGACGGGAACCTACTCCTCTACATCGTGGACTCTACCAACATCACTTGTCCGAATTCGGCGACCTGCCCAGTGGAACTCGGGGTCAACGCGCCGCTACCGGTCGGTGTGAGCGAGGGCGACGTGCTCGAACAAGGAATCTACGACGCTGTCTACTGGCAGGGTCTCATCATGGTCGCCGTTCGGACTGCAACGCAGGCGCTGTTGGTGGCGTACGACATGGCTGGCACCGAGCGTTTTCGAACGGTCATGAATGCCGCCCAACCCGGAGACGTTGCGGTGGCCGTCAGCGACCTGGGCACGTTGGCTTACGGCATGCGTCATGGAATCACCATTAGCCACCGCCGCTACCTGACCTGCCCGTAGGATGTCCTTGCGCCACACGTTCATCTTGCTGGTCATCTGCCTCAGCGCTTGTCGGGGCGGTGACCAGTGTCTTCCGGGTCAGCGTGACTGCACGTGCAGCGCGCTGGGCGCTTGCAACGACGGGCTCGACTGCCACCAAAACGTGTGCGTGCGGCCGCAGGAGCTGACGGTCCAGATACTGTCGTCCGAAGCCCGGGCTTGTGAGTTCGTGGTGGTGGATGGCGCCACGCAGCTCACCAGCGTGCGGTTTGACGACTCGGTGCGCGGGGCATCGGTGCGGCGAGGCCGGCGAACCGCCGTCACCGTGATCTCCAGCGAGGACCGTCCGATTGGGTCTGGTGTCTCCCTCGGCTATTTGGAGGGCGATGAGCCGCTCACGCTCGAGCAGACCAGTTGCTTCGACCGGCAGGGCGAGAGCTTGGGTGGAGGGCTCGTCACATTGTGACGAGCGCGTGGGCTTCGGCTCGTGGTGACGGTTAATTCAAGGTGAGGGTGCCGATGGCGAAGCGTGTTCTTGGTGTTCTGAGCTTGGTGGCGGCGGTTGGGCTCTTCGGAGGGCTCACCGCCCGGGCGCAGAGCGAAGGAGGGGGGCTGTCGCCATCGCGCCTGAAGCTTCCGAGCGGCCCGGGATCACTCGAGGGGGTTGGTGAGGACGCGAGCATCAACTTCAACATGGGCGTGGTCTCGTACGGCGTGCCGTTCTCGGTGCCCGGTGGGTACAACGGGTTCTCACCGTCGCTACGGCTCAGCTACGCGAGCACGGGCGGTCAGTCGTCGGTAGGCATGGGCTGGACGCTCTCCGGAGTGGACAGCATCGAGCGGATGACGTCGCGCGGTGTGCCGGACTACGACACGGCGGACCTGTTTGCGCACGAGGGCTCGGAGCTGGTGCGGCTGCCGGGCGCGAGCACGTACCGGGTGCGCTTTGAAGGCAGCTTCGTCCGCTATACGTGGCTGGGCACGAACGGGGCCACGGGCAATGGTACCGAAGGCTACTGGCGGGCGGAGTTCCCAGACGGCCGCGTGGGCTACTACGGGGCCACGGCAGCGGGCGTGCTGGTGCCCAACTCGCGGATGCAGGGCTCGCGTGGGACGTACTCGTATGGGCTCGTGGAGATGGTGGACACGTACGACCACTCCATTCGGTACGACTACGAGCTCGACGGCGGGCGGCCGTACGTGGTGCACATCGGCTGGGTGTTCCGCGGAGGCAGCAACCCCCGCTACGAGGTGGAGCTCGAGTACGAGGCACGCGAGGACGTGCTCTCGGACGGCAAGCCGGGCGTGGAGGTGCTGCTCAACCGGCGGCTGCGCAACGTGCGCGTTCTGGTGGAAGGGCAACAGCTGCGGCGGTACCTGCTGAGCTACGAGCCGTACGCGGCGACGGGTGGGCTCACCCGCCTCGCTAGGGTGACCACGTTCGGGACGGGCGACGTGAACCCGTACCCCATCTTCTTTCGCTTCGCGTACACGCGCGGCTTCGACCCGACGTGCGCGAGCGGCGACGCGGACTGCGAGCCGGCCTACGTGCGCTCGATTGGCAGCGTGGGCGTGGACTTCCGCACGGGCGACGCGGACCTCTTGGACATCAACGGGGACGCGCTGCCCGACGTGGTGGACACCACGGGCGGCGTGCACCGCATGTTCGTGCAGACCGTGAACACGGCTGGCGTAACGTCGCTGTCGCCCGTGATGACCAGCGCCACGGCGGGCAGCGGCGCGATGGCGTTGTCGTCTTCCGAGGTGGAGATGGTGGACCTGAACGGCGACGGGTTCGTGGACATGGTGGACGGCCTGAACAACCGCGTGCTGTTCGGCCGAGGCACGGGCGACTGGGACGCGCAGGCGCTGATGGACACGGGGCTTCCGAGCTTCAGCGGCGACGCGAACCAGCGCTTCATGGACGTGGACTACGACCGGGCCACGGTACGCAGGACGCTGGACGCGCTCGCTGAGGAAGACATCGCCATCGTGCGCTTCGAGCTCGGCGCGATCGTGGTGCGCGTGGTGGCCGGCAAGGGGACCGACGCCTGGCTGACCTACCGCATCAACCA
>CAZEAA010000104.1:14289-15874 GCA_964510015.1 uncultured Sandaracinaceae bacterium | reverse complement strand
GACCGGCGTCGCCATCGACGTCGAGGACGACGGCACGGTGAACATCTCCTCGGACGACGCCGAGGCCGTGAAGAAGGCCATCGCGATCATCGAGAGCCTCACCACCGAGCCCGAGGTCGGCGGCGTCTACAAGGGCATCGTGAAGCGCATCGAGCGCTACGGCGCCTTCATCGAGATCGCCCCTGGCAAGGACGGCCTCTGCCACATCACCGACATGGCCTGGGAGTACGTGGACAACGTCGAGGCGCTCATGCAGCTGGGCGACGAGGTCGAGGTGAAGATCTCGGCCATCGACCGCGAGGGGCGCATCCGCCTGTCGCGCAAGGAGCTGCTCGAGAAGCCGGAAGGCTACGTGGAGCGTCCGCCCCGTGAGGACCGCGGTGACCGTGATGGTGGCGACCGCGACCGTGGCCCGCGTCGTGATGACCGCGGTGGTGACCGGGATCGTGGCCCGCGCCGTGATGGCGGCCGTGACCGTGACCGTGGTGGCGATCGTGGCCCGCGCCGCGAGGGTGGCGACCGTGGTCCCCGTCCGCCGCGTGAGGGTGGCGATCGTCCGCCCCGCGAAGGCGGCGAAGGTGGTGAGCCCCGTCGTCGTCGTCGTCGCGAAGGCGGCGAGGGTGGCGAAGGTGGCGGCGAGGGCGGCGGCAGCCCGGCGGGCGGCGGCTCCGAGGGCTGAGCCCAGCCCCCACGTTCCGTGAAGACACCGGCCGGGATGCGAGAGCGCCCGGCCGGTGCCAATTGGGGGGCATGACGACCTCCGTCCCCACGCTCACCGTCGAGCGCCTGCGCGCAAACGCCCTGCTCCCCGCCTACGCCACCGAGGGCGCCGCGGGCCTCGATCTGGCGTGCGCCTTCGACGACGCGCAGCCCCGCACGCTGCTCCCCGGCGAGTGCATCAAGGTCCCCACCGGCCTGCGGATCGCCCTTCCCCCAGGGCACGAAGGACAGGTGCGTCCGCGCTCGGGCCTCGCCGCCAAGCACGGCGTCACGGTGCTGAACGCCCCGGGGACCATCGACGAGGACTACCGCGGCGAGGTGATGGTGCTCTTGGTGCACCACGGCCGCGAACCCTTGGAGCTCACCGACGGCATGCGCATCGCCCAGCTGGTGGTGGCCCCGGTCGCACGGGTCGCCGTGTCGTCCGGGAGCGTCGACACCGCCGACACCGCCCGAGGCGAAGGTGGCTTCGGCAGCACGGGCACGGCGAGCCGGCCGGACCGCTCGTAACGGCGCAGCAGGCGTCACGACAACACCCCACGAGACCCACGGACCCACTGCCCAACAGGGCACGCCAGTTGACAGGAGCCTCGCGGATATCTACTCCGTCCCCTTCAGTACCTCACTAGGAGAATCCCCACCATGGCTGGAAAGAACATCGTCGCCGCGAACGACCTCAACTTCGACGAGGCGGTCCTCAACAGCGACACCCCGGTGCTCGTCGACTTCGCCGCCACGTGGTGCGGTCCCTGTAAGATGATCGCCCCCTTGGTGGAGCAGCTCGCGGACGAGTATCAGGGCCGCGCGAAGGTGGCCAAGGTGGACATCGACGCCAACCCGCGCCTGGCCGAGTCGTTCAACGTGC
>CAZEAA010000104.1:0-14279 GCA_964510015.1 uncultured Sandaracinaceae bacterium | reverse complement strand
GTCTGGTACGACCCCGGCACCGCGTCGCGCTTCGGCATCCGTGGCGTCCCCACGCTGCTCGTCTTCAAGGGCGGCCAGGTGGTGGCCCAGCAGGTCGGCGCGGCCCCCAAGGGCAAGATCGCCGAGCTGATCGAGCGCTCGCTCTGATCCGCTGAGCACAGAACCCACATGTAGACGCGGCGCGGGCCTTTCGGGGCTCGCGCCGTATTCGCGTGTGGTGTAGGCTCGGCGCCATGGCGGACCACCGCATGTTCGTGTCCCAGGCGACCCTGGACCAGTGGCTCGGCGAAGACACCGTCGACGTCGATGGCGACGTGATGGCCATCCGCAACGTGGGCCATCGCTTCCAGCTGAACACCGCCTTCCACTTTCTCTCGGAGGTGGCCGAAGGCGGCGACGCGGGCGAGCTGGTCGGCAAGGTCAAGACGCTGGACCAAGTCATCGCCCTCGGCGGAGAGCACTGCGCCGGCTCGGTCATCCTGGGCGACAACGCCTACGAGGTAGTCGAAGGCTTCCTCGGGCTGCCCATCCCCGTCGTGGACGCGGCCGCAGCCGATGTGCGTGGCAACAGCCTGGCCGCCGCCACGCGCGCCGCCGCCGGCGACGGCAACCCGCCCTCCCAAGAGCTCGACCTCTTGGCGCAGTTCTTCTTGGGCTCGAAGGGCTGAGCCCGCTCCCCGACCCCCCACACAGGTCCACACAGTTGCACGGCGGCACCACGCAAGAGAGTACACCGCAAGGACACGCGCCGTTCCGCGCGGGCTCCGTGATCGGCGAGCGCTACGAGGTCATTCGGCAGCTGGACCAAGACCCGCTTAGCGCGCTCTACGAGTGCCGCGATCACGAAGACGAGCGCGTGGTGTGGGTGCGCATCGCGAGCCCCGCGCTCTCGCCCGACGCCGACGCCGCGCGTGCCTTCGCCAGTCGCATGGCCTCCGTCATCGGAGTGAGCGGCCCGCACCTCTCGGGCGTGCTGGCCGTGGACGTGCACCAAGGCGTCACGCTCTTCTCGGTGGAGCCTGCCGTTCCCGGCCTCTCGCTGAGCGCCTTGCTGCTGAACCGCACCGAGAACCGCATGAACGCCGACGAGCTGCTGCCCATCATGGTGCAGGTGCAGAAGGCGCTCGAGGCGTGCCCGGCCGGCCGCCATCACGGTGAGGTGCGCCTCGAGCGCGTCTTCGTGGACACCCAGGGCACCGTCCAGCTCACGGGCGCGTTCCTGCTGGCCGCGGCGCCGCCCCGGCCCCTGGCCACCATCCTGCGGGCGCACGATCGCTTGCGCCGCGAGTTCGCCCCCGAGGTGCTGACGGGTGTGGCGCGCGAGTCGGCCGACTTCTTCGCCGTGGGTCAGCTGGCCTATCAGGCCCTCACGGGGGAGCGCGCGTGTGAGCCCGGGGCGTCCGTGCCCGCGCGTCTGGGTGGCGTGGGCGACGAGATCGCCAAGCTGATCGCCGCTCACCCGCGTCGCCGCCCGCCGTCGCTCGCGCCGCTGCTCGAAGCCCTCGCGCGCCAAGCCGGGGCCCCGCCTCCCGGGCGCGTGGAGCCCGTGGGCGTGTCGCTGCCGGGCGCCGACCACGACGACCTGCCCGCCGAGGCCACCGCCGTAGTGCGTCAGGCCCCGGCTCGCGTGGGTGCCCCGAAGCCCGCCAGCCTTGCGGCACGTCGGCCCATGGGCGGCGATCAGAGCGGCACCGCCGAGCTCTCGCTGAACGACCTCCAGGCCATGAGCGAGAGCCGCGGCCGCGAGGACGAGCTCGACCTCGACCTCGACCTCCACGAGGAGCACTCGGGCGACAGCGAGCTCCCCGAGTTGGCCGAGGAGGCCAAGACCCGTCAGGTGAAGCTGGTGGACGTGCAGGGCGCGCCGCCACCCGATGACTACGACGACACCGCCGACACCGATCCTCCGCCGGGTCCCACGGGCGATGGCGACGATGACGATGACGATGATGACGCGCCGATGACGCGCCCGCGCGACGAAGCCACGATGAAGATCGCCTTCGCCGACATCCAGCCGCCTCCCGGGGGCCGCTCGAAGCGCACGCCGCAAGGCCCCACCACCCTGATCATGCGCGTGCCGGGCCAGTCCTCCGACACCGCGGCCGCGGCCCAGCCGAAGGCCCCGCGCCGCCAGCGCCGCAACGTGATCGTGCCGGCGCTGTTCGCGGCCGTCGTGATCGTGGCGGCCAGCCTGGCCTTCGCGCTCTTCAAGAAGTGGCGCGCAGAGCAGGACCAGCACGAGCGCGTGCGCGAGCACATCGAGCACCTGCAGGACGAAGGTGCGATCACGGTCCCGGCCCAGCCTCCGCAGCCGTAACGTCGGCAACGGGCGCCCGACGCCATTCGGACCTACACTGGTCTAGGCTTGCACCGCGATGCTCATCTCCGGTCTCTTCATCACCACCGCCGTCCTCTACGGCCTCGCGTGCGCGCTCTACCTCGCGCACCTGACACGCGGTCGTGAGGGGCTGACGCGGGCCACCAACGTCACGTTGGGGCTCGCGGTGGGGCTGCACGTGGCCTACCTGGTCGGCGACGTGGCCGCGGGGAGCAGCCTGATCGGGGACATCCACCGCGTGCTCTCGCTGGTGTCGTTCGCCATCGTCAGCGCGTTCCTGGCCACCACCCTGCAGCGCCCCGTCACCGTGCTGGGCGCGTTCATCACGCCGGTCACGCTGCTCTTCTTCTTGGCCTCGGGCCTCGGTCACAGCGTCGAGTCCGTGCCGCCCGACGTGCGCTCGCGGCTGCTGCCGTTCCACATCGCCGTGAACGTGCTGGGGGTCAGCGCCTTCGCGCTCGCGTTCGGCGCCGCCCTCGCCTACGTGCTCCAGGAGCGCTTGCTGCGTCGCAAGGAGCTGGGCGGGCTGTTCCAGCGGCTGCCGGCGCTGGACGTGCTGGACTCGCTCAGCTTCCGCGCCTCGGTGGTGGGCTTCACGCTGCTCACCGTCGGCGTCGTCACGGGCGCGCTGTGGATGGCGCGCGAGCACGCGGGCCGGCTGCTGCTCGCTCCGGCCCCGCTGATGGGCATCGCCACGTGGTGGGTGTTCGCGGCCATCCTCGGGCTGCGCGTGATGTCTGGGTGGCGCGGCCGGCGCGCGGCCCTCGGCACCATAGTGGGCTTCCTCTGCGCCGTCAGCGTGCTGGCGTTCTACGTCCTGCGCGCAGCTGGGGGAGACCTGTCGTGAGCGGCGAGCTCATCGTCATCGGCATCTCGCACCACACCGCTCCGGTGGAGCTGCGCGAGCGCCTCGCCACGGGCGACGCCGACATCCCGGCCGAGCTGCAGGCGCTGGTGACGGAGGCGGGCCTGAACGAGGCGCTGCTGCTCTCCACCTGCAACCGCGTGGAGCTCTACGCCCACGCCGTGGAGCCTCACAAGGCGCTCGAGCGGGCCCGCGCGCACTTCCGCGAGCGCGGTGGCGACGGAGTCGACACCTGCCTCTATCAGCACCGCGGCGCCGAGGCCACGCACCACGCCTTTCGCGTGGCCGCCAGCCTCGACTCGCTGGTGGTGGGCGAACCCCAGATCCTGGGCCAGGTGAAGACCGCCTTCGAGCTGGCCAACGACGCCGGCACCGTGGGCATGCTGCTGGGGCGCTGCTTCACGCGCGCGTTCGCGGTGGCCAAGCGCGTGCGCACCGAGACGCGCATCGCCGAGGGCACCGTGAGCATCAGCTCGGTGGCGGTGGAGCTGGCGCAGAAGATCTTCGGCGAGCTGCGTGGGCGCCGGGCGTTGCTGCTGGGCGCCGGCCAGATGGGCGAGACCGCGGCCCGCAGCCTCAGCGCCACGGGCGCGCGCCTGGTGGTGGTCAACCGCAGCCGCGAGAAGGCCGACGCGTTGGCGAGCGCCTGCGGGGGCGAGGCGCGCGACTACGAGGCCCTGCTCAGCGAGCTGGTGCAGGCGGACGTGGTCATCTCCTCCACCTCGTCCACCGGCTTCGTGCTCACGAAAGATCTCATGCGCGACGTGTGCCGCTCGCGCCGTCACCGCCCGCTCTTCATCATCGACATCGCCGTCCCGCGCGACGTGGACCCCCGCGTGGGCGACATGGACAACGTCTTCCTCTACGACGTGGACGACCTCCAGAAGGTGGCGGACGAGGGCCTGCTGCAGCGCCGTCAAGAGGCCGAAGCCGCCGAGGCCATCGTCACCACCGAGGTCGCCGAGTTCGAAGCCTGGCGGCGGACGCTGACGCTCACCCCCACCATCGTGGAGTTGCGCAGCGCGTTCCAGCAGGTGGTGCGCGAGGAGGTCACCCGCACCGCGCAGCGCCTCTCGAGCCACAGCGCGGACGACGAGCGCGCCCTCAAGGCCATGAGCGAGGCCATCGTGAACAAGCTGCTGCACCCGGCGCTCACCACGCTTAAGGCCAGCGCTAGCCAGCCCGAAGGGGAGCAGCTCATCGCAGCTGCACGCGCGCTCTTCCAGCTCTCCTCCGGCGCCGAGGCGCCCGAGCCGCTCGCCGAGGCGGCCGACGGCGCGAAGCCCAGCGACGCCCCGCGCGCCATCGCACGCGAGCTCCCCACCAGCACACCGCTCCCCACTCGAAAGACTCACGGCGCATGAAGCTCCGCGTGGCCACCCGCCGCAGCAACCTCGCGCTCACGCAGATGCGCGCCTTCACGGCCCAGCTCGTGGCGCTGCACCCGCACGTGCACGTCGAAGAGGTGCACGTCACCACGCTCGGCGACCGCGTCACCGACAAGCCGCTCGCGGCCATCGGCGGCAAGGGCCTGTTCGTGTCCGAGGTGGAGGCCTGCGTCTCGCGCGGCGAGGCCGACTTCGCCGTGCACTCGCTGAAGGACGTCCCCGGCGACGTGGAACTCGCCGAGGGCATGGCGCTGGTGTGCCTGCCCCTGCGCGAAGACCCGCACGACGTGCTGCTCACGCGCGACGGAATCGACCTCATGTCGCTCACCGCGGGCGCGCGCGTGGGCACCACCTCGCTCCGTCGCGTGGCACAGCTGCACGTGCAGCGGCCCGACCTGCACTACGCCACCCTGCGCGGCAACGTGGAGACGCGCCTCTCAAAGCTGGACAGCGGCGAGTTCGACGCCATCGTGCTCGCCGCCGCGGGGCTGCGTCGCCTCGGGCTGCTGGGCTCGCGCCCGCACCAGGTGCTCGACCGTGAGCTGTGCCTGCCCGCCGTGGGTCAGGGCACCCTGGCCGTGGAGGCGCGCGCCGACAACCGCGCATTGATCGACCTGCTTTCGCCCCTCGAAGACCCGACCACGCGGCTGGTCACCGAGGCCGAGCGCGAGCTGCTGCGCTGCCTGCAGGGGAGCTGCCGCGTGCCGCTCGCGGGCCACGCCATGCTCGACGCCGTCTCCGGGCGCCTGCGCCTCGACGGCTTCGTGGGCGGCGTGGAGACCGACGAGACGCTGGCCGGGTGCAGCGAGATCTACCTGAAGGGGCGCACTCCCGAGGCGCGCTGCGAAGAGGCCCGCGCTCTGGGCCGCGAGGTGGCCGAGGGGCTGATCGCCCGTGGGGCCCAGCGGCTCATGCGCGAAGCCGAAGCCGCGGTGCTGCGCCGCGAGCGCACCAGCAACTGACGCGCGGAGCTGCTGGCGGGCCGGCCGTGAACCCGCGGGGTTGACGCTCGTGGGGTTCGGGGTTAATCAGGTATTCAAGATACCAATTACGCCGGAGGCGACCGATGACGGCCTATGTGACCCACCGAGAGACCGAGCGCCTGCTGCTGGACGACGAGCTGTTCGAGGTGACCGAGGCGGCGCGCACGCGCTGGGGGTCCACCACCTATCGCATCGCGTCGGCGAGCGGAGCGACCCGCTGGCTCACCCCGCGCCGAGCGGGCGCGCTCGCCCCCTACGTGGACGCCGCCGCCATCGAGCAAATGGTGCACGCGTTCTACGGGCGCATCCGGGAGGACGCCGTGCTGGGGCCCATCTTCGACACGCGCATCACCGACTGGGAGCCGCACCTCGCGCGCATGATCCACTTCTGGAGCGCGGTGCTGCTGGCCGCGCCGGGCTTCATGGGCAACCCCATGCAGAAGCACCGCGAGCTGGTGGGCGCGGCGCCCCACGTGGCCCGGGAAGACTTCGAGCGCTGGCTCGGGCTGTTCAGCGAGACGCTCGCGGGGATCTTCGAGGTCCCCGTGGCCGAGGCGATCCTGACGCGCGCGCGGCGCATCGCCGGCCGGCTGAGCTTCGCCATGTTCGACGAGGCGCGCCCCGCGTGCGCCTGACGGCCTTCACCGACTATGGCCTGCGCACGCTGATGTACCTGGCCGTGGCGTCGCGTCGTGGAGACGCGTGCGTGTCCGTGCAGACCATCGCGGAGGCGCTCGACGTGAGCCCCAATCACCTCGCCAAGGTCTCGCAGGGGCTCGTGCAGCACGGCTTCGTGTCGTCACGCCGCGGCCGAGACGGAGGTCTGGTGCTGGCACACGAGCCCGCTGCCATCCGCGTGGGCCAGGTGGTGCGCGCGCTCGAGCCGCGCGAGCTGGTGCCCTGCTTCGAGAGCGCGGACGCCTGCACGCTCACGCGCGGGTGCGGGCTCGCGGGGGCGCTGGCGAGCGCCCACGAGGCGTTCCTGGTCAGCCTCGACGGGGTGACGCTGGCGGACTGCGTGGCGCAGCCGAAGGCGCTGGTGCGCCTCGTCGCGCGCGCCCAGTGACCCTCGCGACGCCCGCAGTCCCGATGCGCGATCAGTTCGCCGCGAGGATCCGCTGCACGCCGCTGAGCGAGTTGTTCATCAGCGCGTCGCGCGCCACGCCGCCGCCCATGCACGCGAGGTACAGGTCCTGCCCGTACAACCGCATCGGGCGCACCACCACCTCGCCCCCGCGCAGCAGCGGCGGCAGCGGCATGCCCATGATGGCGCGGCTCATCAGCGGCGCGATGGCGCCGAGCTCCTCGCAGATCGCGCTCTCACCGGCCGACGCGACGATCATCCCCTGCTGATCCGCCAGCACCAGCGCCTCGAGGCCGCCGCGCGCGCGGCTGTGCTCGAGCTGGAAGCGCAGCGCCTCTTCACGCTCGGAGGTTCGTTGTTGGCGTCGTTCTTGAAGCATCCACATCGCGTTACCTGCCTTCGCGCACGTGGGATATCGTGCGACATGTAGGTAACTGTAGACAAGGGTGACGGGGCCGCCAACTTCTCGACATGCCTGGGGCTTTGACCCCACCCCCCACTTGCGATATCACGACGAACCCGAGAGGCCCCCCCATGAGCTTGGCAGAAGTCCTGAAGAGCAACCGCGTGGTGGTCACGGTCGGTAGTGGTGGCGTGGGCAAGACCACGACGGCCGCTGCGCTCTCCGTTCATGCCGCCATGCAGGGCAAGCGCGTGCTGTGCCTGACCATCGACCCGGCGCGGCGCCTGGCCAACAGCCTCGGCCTCAACGAGATGACCACCAGCGAGCAGGAGGTGCCTGCGCGCCTGTTCGCCGAGAACGACCTCCCGCTGCCCGCGGGCGGCGCGCTGGCCGCCATGATGCTGGACACCAAGTCCACCTTCGACGAGCTGGTGCGGACGCACGCCAGCAGCCCCGAGGCGCGCGACCGCATCCTGACGAACCGCATCTACCAGTACGTGGCGGGCTCGCTGGCCGGGACGCAGGAGTACATGGCGATGGAGAAGCTCCACGCCGTGCGCAAGCAGTCCAACTGGGACCTGATCGTGCTGGACACGCCGCCCACCAGCAACGCGCTCGACTTCCTCACGGCGCCGGAGCGGCTGATCGACGCCATCGACTCGCCCGCCGTGCGCTGGTTCATGCAGGCGGTGGAGCCCGGCAAGGGGCGCTTCGGCATGGGCTTGATGGCGAGCGCGTCCACGGTGCTCATCAAGGGTCTCGCCAAGTTCACCGGCATCGAGTTCCTGGAGGAGGTCGCCGGCTTCGTGACCGGCATCAACGACCTGTTCGGGGGCTTCCGTGAGCACGCCACCGCCGTGAGCGAGGCGCTGCGCAGCCCGGAGGTCGCCTTCGTGGTGGTGACCAGCCCGAGCCCCATGGCCATCCGCGAGGCCACGTACTTCAGTGACAAGCTCACCGAGGCCGGCATGCGCCGCGACGCGGTGGTCATCAACGGGGTGCACGTGCTGCTGTCCGAGCCGAGCGTCAGCGACGAGGCGCTCGCCACCGAGCTCGGGCCCCTGCTGCCAGGCATGGACGCCACCGAGACCGTGGAGCGCATGCTGCACGCGCTGCAGGACGAGCGCCTGCAGGCCGTGGCCGACCGCATCGAGTCGGACCGGCTGCAGAACCACATCCGTCAGTCGCGCGAGGGCGACCGCGTGCAATTCATCGAGGTGCCCGCCTTCGAAGAAGACGTGCACGACCTGAAGGCACTGGCGCGCGTGGCGTCGTATCTCACCGGCACGGCAGGCGCCGCGGCCTGAGCCCTCGCGGGCCCGCAAAGGGGAAAGACGTGAGCCAGAACGAGACATCGACCGAGTGGGTCGCCATCGTCCTCGCCGCCGGGCAGGGCACCCGCATGAAGAGCCCGCTGCCGAAGGTGCTGCACGAGATCGCGGGGCGCCCGTTGGTCGCGTGGAGCGTCGCCGCCGCCCTCGACGCGGGCGTTGATCGCTGCGTGGCCGTGGTGGGGCATGGCCGTGAGCAGGTCGAGAGCGCGCTCCACGCACGCTTCGCTGGCCGCGTGGCCACCGCGCTGCAGGCCGAGCAGCGCGGCACGGGGCACGCCGTGCGCTGCGCCATGGAGTCGCCCGCGCTCGCGGGCTTCGAGGGCAACGTGGTGATCCTCTACGGAGACTGCCCGCTCATCCCGAAGGAGGCCGTGCAGGCGCTCGTGCAGGCGCTCGGCGTGAGCGCGTCGCTGGCGATGCTCACGTCACACCTGCCCGAGCCGCGCGGCTACGGGCGCATCCTGCGCGACGCCCAGGGCCGCGTGCGTGCCATCCGCGAGCAGCGTGACTGCAGCCCCGAAGAGGCCGCCGTGAACGAGGTCAACCCCGGCCTCTACGCGGTGCGCGCCGGGTTCCTGCGCAGCGCCATCGCGCGCCTCAGCGACGACAACGCGCAGGGCGAGCTCTACCTGACCGACGTGGTGGAGCAGGCCGCGGCGGCGGGCGGCGTGGTCGATGTCCGCTGGGACATGGCGGACCTGCGCGGCGTGAACGACCGCTACGAGCTCGCGCTGTGCGCCGAGGAGCGGCGCCTGCGCATCGCCACAGGCTTGGCGCGCGAGGGTGTGGCGGTGCAGGACCTGCGCACGCTGTACGTGGACGCCGACTGTCGGGTCGAGGCCGGCGCGGTGCTGAGCGCGCAGGTCCACCTGCGTGGCCGCTGCGTGGTCGAGGCCGGCGCGCACATCGACGTGGGCGCCGTGCTCACCGACGTGGTCGTGCGCAAAGACGCCGAAGTGCTGCCCTACACCGTGGCGAGCGAGAGCGTGATCGGAGAAGAGGCTTCGGTGGGCCCGTTCACGCACCTGCGCCCCGCGACCGAGCTCGGGCGCAAGTCCAAGGTGGGCAACTTCTCCGAGACCAAGAAGACCAAGGTCGGCGAGGGCTCGAAGGTCAACCACCTGAGCTACGTGGGCGACGGCATCATCGGCAAGAACGTCAACATCGGCGCCGGCACCATCTTCTGCAACTACGATGGCGTGCGAAAGCACACCACCACGCTCGAAGACAACGTCTTCATCGGCAGCGACAGCCAGCTGGTCGCGCCCGTCACGGTGGGCGCGGGCGCCTACGTGGGCAGCGGCACCACGGTCACGCGCGACGTGCCGCCCGACGCCTTGGCCGTGTCGCGCACGCGGCAGCAGAACAAAGAGGGCTACGCCGAGCGCATCCGTGCGCGGCAGAAGGCGCCTGCAAAGCCGTCCGAAGAAAAGTGAGTCACTCCGTCGCCACCCCGCTGCGCCTCGCCATCGCGCTGCTGTTCCTGCTCCTCGGTGCGAGCGCCGGCCTCCCGGCGCGCGTCCTCGCACAAGACGCGTACGGCTGCGTGGACGAGCTGGACGACGCCGAGGTGTCCCGCCGGACGCGCGCGATCGCGCGCGAGTTCCAGTCGCACGAGCGGCACGCGCGCTTCTTTCGCTTCGGGTGGGCGAGCTTGTTCGCCGCGTTCGCCGGCATCGAGTACGGGATCATCGGGCCCCGCGCCGAGGGCGCGCAGCGCTGGAACGCGTACATCAGCGCCGTGGGCGCCACCACCGCGATGATCCAGCTCGTGGCGCTGCCCATGCCCGAGGTCTGGGCGCGTCGACGCATCGAGCGGATGCCGACCGACACGCCCGAGCAGCGTCGCGCCCAGCTGCGCTACGCCCTCGACGCCCTCGAGTCGGCCGCGAACGCCGACCGCATCATCCACAGCACGGTCTCGCACGTGTCCGCGGTCGTCTGGAGCATCGGCTGGGGGACGCTGCTCACCGTGAAGTTCGACAAGTGGTTCACGTCCACGATGGCCTTCCTGGGTGGCCCCGTCATGAACGAGGCCCGCATCCTGACCGCGCCCAACTGGGCCATGCAGGCGTGGGTGCGCACCCGCGCCGGGTTCTGCTGGGACCGCTACGTGGACGACGCGCCGCGCGAGACCTACTGGGACGAACCGGACACCGAGCTGACGCTCGTGCCCAGCTTCGGCGGTCTCGGCGTGCGCCTCACGTTCTGACGCCACGCGAGGCGGATCCGTGACGCCCACTCACGGGACGCAGAGCTCGTCGAGCATCACACCTGCCGCCTCGAGCGCCTTGCGCTGGATCCCTGCGAGCGCGGCCATCGAGCCGAGACCGAGATCGAGCATCTCGTCGAAGCGGGCGCGCGGGATGGGGCTCGCCTCGGCCGTGCCCTGCACCTCGATGATGGCGCCCCCGCCGGTGGCCACGATGTTGAGGTCCATCTCCGCGTCGCGATCTTCCTCGTAGCAGACGTCCAGCAACGCACGCCCCGCGGCGTAGCCCACGCTCACCCCGGCCACGGGCGCGCGCATGACGCCGCGCCCCAGCACCGCGCGCTGCCGCAGGTTCTCGAGCGCCAGCGCGATGCCCACGAACCCCGCGGTCACCGACGCGGTGCGCGTGCCGCCGTCGCCGTCCAGCACGTCGCAGTCCACCGTGATGGTGCGCGGGCCGATCTGATCGAGACGCACGGAGGCCCGCAGCGCACGGCCGATCAGCCGCTGGATCTCGGCGCTGCGACCGTCCACCCCGCTCGAACCGCGCCCGTCGCGGCGCTGCCGCCGCTTGTTGGCCCGCGGGTGCATGGCGTACTCGGCCGTGAGCCAGCCACCGCGGGTGCTCTGCATCCACGCCGGCACCCCCTCGCTGACCGACACCGCCACCAGCACGGTGGTGTTGCCCGCGTGGTAGAGCACCGAGCCCTCGGGATAGCGCTGCACGCCCGTCTCGATCTCCACCTGGCGCAGCTCGGACGGCGCGCGGCCATCGGGACGACTCGCGGGGCTCTCACTCATGCCGGGAACCATAGCTCGAACGTGGTCCCGCCGCCTTCGGGCCGCACGCACGCGATGGTGCCGCCGTGCGCCGTGACGATCTGCTGGGTCAGCGGCAGCCCGAGCCCCGTGCCGCGCTCCTTGGTGGTGTAGAACATGTCGAAGATGTGCTCGCGCACGGAGTCGCTCACGCCGCTGCCGTGATCGCGCACCGAGAGGCGCACGCCCTGCTCCGCCGGCTGCACCGTCACCCGCACCTCGCCCCCGCCGGGCATGGCCTCGCGCGCGTTGCGCAGCAGATTCAAGAGGGCCTGGCGCAGCTGCCCTGCGTCGAGCGCCACCCGCGGCAGGGGGTCGGTGACGTCCAGCACCAAGCGCGCGCCGTGAGCACGCATCTCCTCGGCCATGAACGACGCCAGGTCGCGCACGATGGCCCCGAGGTCTCCGGGCTCGAGGTGTGGCTGGGGCACGCGCGACAGGCGCAGGTACTGCTCGGTGATCCCCGTCAGGCGGTCCACCTCCTGCTGCACCGACGCCAGCAGCGCCGCCGCTTCGGGCCCCGCGTGCACCAGCTCTTCTTCGAGCAGCTCCACGTTCAGGCCGATGCTCGACAGCGGGTTGCGCACCTCGTGCGTGACGTGGGCGGCCATGCGGCCGATGGCGGCGAGGCGTTCCGTCTGGATCAAGCGCGCCGCGGTGGCCAGCTCGTCGGTCACGTCGTCGACCACGATCAGCACGGAGCCCACCGAAGCTCCTTCGTCGTCGCGACCGAAGGGGGCGAGCGACACGTCCAGCACGGCCTCGCGCGCGTCGTGGGGGCCGCGCGGCACGCTCACCCGTCCGAGCGCCACGCGCTGGTCCGTGGTGCGCACGCGCTCGATGGCCTCGAGCAGACCCGCCACGTGCACCAGCCCGCCCTCGTCGCTGCGCTGGTCGCCGTCCACGTGCAGCAGGTCGCGCGCCGCCGGATTGGCCACGCGCACGACGCCGCCGTTGTCCACCACCACCACGGCGGCGCGCAGCCCCTCCACGATCTCGCGCTGCATCTGCTGCAGTTCGCGCAGGCTCGCGTCACGCCGGCCTAGCGCCTTCACCATGCGATCGAACGCCGCCGCGAGCCGGCTCAGCTCGTCGTCGCCGCCGAGGTCGAGCGTGGTGGAGAGGTCGCCACGCGCCACCGCTTCCACCCGCTGATGGAGCGCCGGGATGGGCTGGAGGATGCGCTGCGACCACCAGGTGACGAGGACACCCAGGCTGAGCGCCATCAACACCAGCACGCCGAGCACGATGCTGGCGCGGCGCTCGAGCTCGGCGGCCTCGGAGCTGGTGCTGGCGATGGCCTCTTGCAGCTCCCGCCAGCCGTCGCGGTAGTGGCGCTGCACGTCGCGCTCGCGGAGGCGCATGGACCGCAGCATGCGATCGGCGAGCGCCCGGTCGCCGACGCCGTGCGCCGCCTCGAGCGCCTCGTAGTCCGCGTCACTCGCGCGGTAGGCAGCCTCCACGTCGTTCAACGAGGCACGCACCTGCTCGGCGCGCTCGAGGCCGTGGAAGGCCCGCCGCAGCGTGGCCGGACGCACGGCGCGGGCAGCGTTCAGCCAGCCCCGTCGCGAGATGGCGTCCTCGCTCTCGATCTGGTTGAGCAGCGTCGCGAACACGGCCTGCGTGGCCTTGGCTTCACCAAGGGTCAGGGCCAGCGGCAGGAGGCCCTCGTTCAGCAGGCCCAGCGTGCGGACCGTCCGCGCGTGCTGCGTCAGGCTGAAGATGGCCACGGCGCCGAAGGCGGTGAGCACCAACGCGAAGCCCAAGAAGATGCGCGTCGGGATCGACAGCCTCCGCCGCGAGGAGGGTTGGGGCGGAGGCGTGAGGGACACCATCAGGGCCGCGCGCCGGCGCCTCCCGTGCCCGCGCCAGTGGCACCCGCGAGGATGCGCGCGCCCTCCTCGGCCGTGGTGGCGTCGAGACGGGTGGCCTCGACGATCGCAGCCTCGGCCTCCGGTCGCCGCGAGAGCGCCATGAGGTGCCGCGCCCTCGCGAGCTGCACGTGCGCAGGCGCCGCCGGCGTGAGCAACAGCGCGCTGTCGTACTCGTAGAGGGCCTCGATGTGGTTGGCGCGCTCGCCGTAGGCGCCGGCCAGCGCGATGTGGGCTTCCACGCGCCCGGGGTCCACCAGCATGCTGCGCTGACCCAGCAGCACGGCGTCCTCGAAGCGGCGCTCCTCGATGGCCAGGTCGAGCGCCTGAGCGTGCAGCTCGCGGTCGTGCTCTTCGAGGTCCACCAGGCGCGCGAGGGCGGTGCGGCGCAGCGCGGCGTCGTTCGCCTGCATGGCGATCTCGAGCAGCCCCTGCCACGCGCTGGCCCGCCACGGCTGGAGTCGCGTCGCCGCCTCGAGGTGGCCGCGCGCCCCCGGCACGTCGCTCGCGGCGAGCGCGGCGCGACCGAGCAGCAGGCGGAGATCGAAGCCATCGCGTCCCGCCAGCACGATCTTCTCGAGCGCCGCGCGCGCGTCGGGGAAGCGCTCCTCGGCGAGCGCCAGGCGCGCCGTCAGGTACAGCGCCAAGGGCTCGTTCGGGTCGAGGCGCAGGGCCCGCGCGAGGTCTTGGTTGGCGCGCTCGGCGTCACCGTGGATGAGCCGGGCCGCCGCGAGCCGGGCCGCCGCGCCCGCGTCGTTGGGCGCCGCGCTGGACGCCGCCTCGAGGGCCGGGAGGTCCGTGTAGGCCGACAGGTCCACGTTGAACTGGCCGTCGAGGGCAGCCAGGCGTGCGCGCGTGTGTGCGCGGAATTGGGTGTCGAGCTCGGCCGCGGTCACCCCCAGCACGCGCTCGATGACCTGCGCCGTGGTGCGCCCCTCGCCCCACGCACGCAGCATGCGAGGGACCCGCTCGAAGCCGAAGC
>CAZEAA010000103.1:0-16180 GCA_964510015.1 uncultured Sandaracinaceae bacterium | reverse complement strand
GCCCTGGACCCTGCGTTGGACCCTGCCCCGACGCGGCACCGGGCGACGCGGGCGCAACGCCCATCATCGTGCGGGCGAGTCGACGTTGTTTCGCGGCTTTCTGGTCGTCGTTGTCGTCGGTCAAGGCAGTACCCTGGGGGCTGTCCTCCCACGTCCAGTCCCGAGAGCGAGTGACGTTGGTGGACGGCTCACTCGCGATGGAAGCCTGGAGGTGGAGGGCTCGGATGGGCCCTGAGCCGGTGTCGTCGGTAGGCTCGCCGGTCAGGAATGGATCGAGTCTATCATCCAGCTGCGGTTCTCCGCCTGATTTCGACGAACCCTGTTCCGCCACGGCGCCCGCACGACCCCGCGGCCCCTGGGCGTTGCGCGCCAACTCGACCAGACGCTCGGCGACCGAGACGATGCCCTGATGGCTGAGCACCAACGTGAGCGGCGCCGCGTCCGAACGCCGGGCGGGCGGCACCCCGGGTTCGGCGGTCAAGATGGCCACCGGGATGCCGCGCGTGGCCACGTGGTCGGCCAGCGCCGTGGCCGCCATGCCGAGCTCCACGCCCTTCATGCTGCCGGCCAGCACCACCAGGCTTGGGGACGTGCCCGCGCACGTGGCGATCAGGTCCGGAAACGAGCAGCCGTGGACGCGCACCTCGTGCGGCACGAGCGCTTGCTCGAGCGACGCGCGCACGTTCACGGGACCCGCGATGAGGATACTGGGCTGGGTGGACTTCACGTCACTCGACGCTCCGAAGAGCGCACCATCATCAATGCAAGATAGCGGTCGAGTTGTTCAGGATCATCCACACCGAGATGGCGATGCCCCAGATGGGGAAGATGAACCACATGCCGTTCGACGTGCCCACGAAGAGCCACAGGTCGCCCTTGGTGTGCCCGTGGTGGCGGCCCGAATTGAAGAACTGGAAGAAGTAGACGACCGTCCCGTAGAACATCTGCCAGAACATGGCGACGCCGAGGATGCCCAGGATCTGGGGCGAGACGATGTCGTAGGTCATGCCGAACGCGAACAGCGTGGCCGGGACGATGGTGGAGAAGCCGTTACCGACGTCGATGTTGTAGCCGAACGAGTGGCGCTGCGCGTAGCCCGGGTCGAACAGCGCGTAGCTCGACCAGACCAGCGTCCACTCCTTGAAGGAGAGCAGCTTCAGGAACGGGATGCGCTTGGTGAACACCTCGGTGCAGCGCACCATCTCGCGGCCCTTGTAGGACACCTTGGTGGCCTCGTACTCGTCCTCGATCTTCTTCTGGCAGAAGTACAGCCCGATCTCCCAGAAGTTGATCAGCACGTTGAGCACCAGGAAGAACGCGAGGGTGGCCTGGTGCACGTTGATCACGCCGTGAGCCGCGTAGTGCAGGTAGATGTGCAGCGCGGTGGCGCCCACCAGGAACAAGACGACCGCGACCCCGGCGGGCACGCCACGCGTGTTGGCCTGGGCATCGGCGGACGAGGGAGCGGACACGCCGAGACCGGCGTCGTGAGAGCTTTCCAAAGTGGACATGCGGAGCACCCAGGGTGAGGGGTTCGAAACGGCGACGAAATTGCCACGTTCTCGCCACGAAGTCACCCCGGCCGCCGCCTCGCTCGCGGCCCCCCCTCGCGCAGCCAGCAACCATAGCTATAGTGAGCGCCCCATGACCGACCCCAAGCCCTACATCGGTGGCCAAGCCGTGATCGAAGGCGTGATGATGCGCGCCCCCGGCTGCATGTCCGTGGCTGTCCGGCGCCCCGATGGCTCCCTCGTGGTGCGTGAGGGGCCCATGACCTCGCGCTTCGACCACAAGCCCTGGAAGTGGCCCGGCTTCCGAGGCGTGGCCGCGCTGGTGGAGTCCATGCGCATCGGCTTCGGCGCGCTGCAGTTCTCGGCCGAACAACAGATGACCGAAGAGGAGCGCGCGTCGCAGGGCGCCGAGAGCAAGGGCACCATGGTGTTCGCCATGCTCTTCGCGGTGGGCTTGTTCGTGGCGCTGCCGCAGATCCTGGCGTCCGGCTCGGGGCGCCTCTTCGGCGTGGACTTCGGCCTGACCGACCCGCGCTTCCACTGGGTCATCGGTGGCTTCAAGCTGCTGATCTTCTGCGTGTACCTGGGGCTCATCAGCCGCGTGAAGGAGATCCGCCGCACGTTCGAGTATCACGGCGCCGAGCACAAAACGATCCACGCCTACGAGGCCGGGCTGCCGCTCACCGTAGAGAACGTGCGGGCCCAGACCACGCTGCACCCGCGCTGCGGCACCACCTTCCTGGTGGTGGTCATCCTGGTCTCCATCGTGACCGGCTCGGTGGTGGCGCCGCTGGTGCTGCCCAACGCCGAAGGCCCGCTCGGCTGGGTCATGCTGCTGGGCCTGCGCATCGCGCTGCTGCCGGTCATCTCGGCCGTCAGCTTCGAGCTGCAGCGCCTGAGCGCGCGCTTCTGCACCACGGGTCCGCTGCGGGTGTTCCTGCTGCCGGGCTTCCTGTTTCAGAAGGTCACCACGCGCGAGCCCGACGACGCCCAGATCGAAGTGGCCATCGCTGCGCTGCAGGCGGCCGCCTGGCGTGGTGAGGTCGGCCCGGCGGCTCCCCTCGGCGACGAGGTGCTCTTCTTCCCGTCCTTCGAGCGCTTCACCGAAGCGCTGCCGTCCCTGCGAAGCGCCGCCTGAGCCATGCTGCCCATCGAAAAGCTGGAGTCGCTGGCCGCGCGCTATCGCGACACCGAAGAGATCCTCTGTCAGCCCGACGTGTTGGCCGACAACAAGCGGCTGACGCGCCTCACGCGGGAGCGCAGCGAGCTGTTCGAGGTGGTCACGCTCTACCAGCGCTACCAGCAGGTGACCGCCGACCTCAAGGGCCACCGTGAGGCGCTCAACGACCCAGACCTGCGCGAGCTGGCGGAGCTCGAGATCCCGGAGCTGGACGCCGAGCGCGAGCGGCTCGAGGCGGCCCTCAACGTGGCGCTGCTGCCGAAGGACCCGGACGACCAGAGCGACACGGTGCTCGAGATCCGCGCTGGCGCGGGCGGCGAAGAGGCCGCGCTGTGGGCTGCCGATCTGTTTCGCATGTACAGCCGCTTCGCCGAGACGAAGGGCTGGAAGGTCGAGCTGATCAGCAAGAGCGAGGCGAGCGCTGGCGGGCTGAAGGAAGTGGTGGCCACCCTCAGCGGCGACCGCGTCTACTCGGTGATGCGCTTCGAAGGCGGCGTGCACCGGGTGCAGCGCGTGCCAGCCACCGAGAGCCAGGGGCGCATCCACACGTCCACCGCCACCGTGGTGGTCATGCCCGAGACCGACGCCATCGACGACGTGCACATCGACCCGAAGGACCTGGACATCTGGGCGACTGGGGCAGGCGGTCCCGGCGGACAGCACGTGAACATGACCAACAGCGCGGTCATCGTGAAGCACCTCCCCACGGGCATCATGATCCGCGCCGACAACGAGCGCAGCCAGCACCAGAACAAGGCGAAGGCGCTGCAGCTCCTGCGCATGAAGTTGCTCCAGGCCGAGCAGGACAAGCAGGCCGAGCAGATCGGCGCGGAGCGCCGCGCGATGGTGGGCAGCGGCGACCGCTCCGAGAAGATTCGGACCTACAACTACCCGCAGAACCGCGTGACGGACCACCGCATCGGGCTGACCCTGCACAACCTCGACCGCGTGGTGGCAGGCGAGCTGGGCGATGTCTTCCAAGCGCTACGCAGCCATCACCAAGCGGCGCTGATGATGAAGCAAGCGGATTGATTCGGCACACCCTGTGGTGTTAGTTTCACGCTCGTCCAGCGGGGGCTGGAGGAACACCGCAGAATCGCACGAGTCTTGGGTTGGCGTGGTTTCTGCGTACCGGGATGGAATGGAACGCATGCAGACCACCAGTCGTCAGTCGGCACTCTTCACGCTGGGCGCGCTCGCGTTGCTCACGGCTCTTCCGAATTCCGCCCAGGCGCAGCAGCAGCAACAGCCTCCCCCGCAAGGCTATGCGCCGCCCCAGCAGGTCTACACGGTGGACGTCTACGAGCAGCCGTACGTTCCGCCGCAGCCCGAGGCGCAGCCCCAGCCCAACGCGCGCCCGCGCCGCGTGGTGATCCCCTACGAGGACGGCATGGAGGTGCCGCCGGGTGCCTACGTTCGTTCACGGTCGCGCAAGGGCCTGTGGATTCCCGGTCTCGCTATCTTCGCCGCCAGCTACTTCATCACCGGCGCCATCGGCTCGCTGGCCATGGACATCGGCGGCACGGTGGACCAGCGCATCTGGGTCCCGCTCGTGGGCGGGCTGCTGGTCACCGAGCGCTCCGCGGGTCGCACGGCCGGCGGCCTCTCCCTGGCGATCCAGGGCGCCGGGCTCACCATGCTCATCATCGGTCTGGCCAGCCGTCGCCGCGAGCTCGTGTACTACACCGAGAGCGGACGCGGCCTGATGTTCGGAGCCACGCCGCTGCGCGGTGGCGCGATGGTCTCGCTGAACGTCTTCTGACGTCAGCTGCCGAGCAGCGCTTCGAGCAGCACGAGGTTCTCGGCCTCGTCCTGGTCCACGCGCCCGTCGGCCACGATCATGGCGCGGATGGCGTCGAGGAAGAGCTGCCGGTGCTCGACGGGGATGTCGGCCGGGTCCACTTCCTCAGCACGCGGCGGGACCTCGAGCCACTCCTCGACCATGCCGCGATCGGTGTCGTCGAGCGCCAGCTTCTTGATGAGGCGGCGCACGAAGTCGCGCTCCTCGTCCTTCACCTCGAGGTCGGCCCACGCGAAGGAGACGACGAACTTCATCAGGCGGAGGCGCTCTTCGCGGTCGAGGTCGGACAGGCTCATGCGCCAACCATACCAAAGCCCCGCCGGTTTGCGATCAAAGACTTACCCCACGATGGCTCGACGAGGACGACCACGTCCCTCCACCCGCTCGCTTCAGCGCGGGGCCGGCTCGCCCGTCACCGCCCGGAAGCCGTCGGCCACACAGGAGCCCACTTGGTGCTCGCCGAGCGCGTTGACGGCCCACACGATCACCAGCACCAGCACGCCCAGGCGCAGCAGCAGGCGCAGGATGAAGCCTGGGTCGCGGCGCTTCAGGCCGGCCTCGAGTTCGTCGGTCACCGCGTGAGCGTGTCGCCCGGCTCGGTAGTTCGCAAATTCTCATCGGCGAGAATGCCTAACGACCCGACCGGGTTTGTACTATCGTCCCTCCCGACAGGACGCGCAGCCCGCGCGAACCCAAAAACCCCAGAGAATGAGAGACGAGACGTGACCACCAAGGTGAGCATGCCGCAGCTCGGCGAGAGCGTTGTCGAAGGCACCGTTGGCAAGTGGCTGGTGTCGGAGGGCGACGCGGTCGCCAAGGACCAGCCCATCGTCGAAATTCTGACCGACAAGGCCGACAGCGAGGTGCCTTCCCCGGTCGCCGGGGTCATCACGAAGATCCACGCCGCCGCCGACGCGGTCGTGTCCGTGGGCGCCGTGCTGTGCGAGATCGAGGCCGGCGCCACCGCCAGCCCGAGCGCCCCGGCCAAAGCGCCGGCTGCCGAACCCGCTGCGCCGGCAAAGACCGCCGAGGCGCCCTCGTCGCCGTCCGTGCGGAAGCTGGCCCGCGAGAGCGGCGTGGACCTCGGTGGCGTGAAGGGCAGCGGCCCCGCAGGGCGCATCACCGCCGACGACGTGCGCTCGCAAGGCTCGTCGGGGAAGGCAGCTCCCAGCGCACCGCCGGCACCGAGCCCGGCGCCGCTGTCCGCGAGCCCGCGCGCCGAGAGCCCGCTGCAAGCCGCGACGGGTCTGGTGGGTGGACGCCCGAGCGCCTTCAAGGTGCCGCCCTACCGCCCGGCCCCGGGCGACCAGGTCATCCCCTTCTCGCGCCGCCGCCGCATCATCGCGGACCACATGGTGTACTCGAAGCAGACCTCGCCCGAGGTCGTGACCTTCGCCGAGTGCGACCTGGACGCCACCGCGCGCCTGCGCGACAAGTTCAAGGACCAGTACAAGAAGGAGGGCGTCAGCCTCACCTACCTGGCCTTCACGCTGGCCGCCACGGCGCGCGCGCTGCGCGAGTTCCCGGAGCTCAACGCCCGCGTGCTGGACGACGCGTACGTGAAGCTGCGCGACGTGAACCTGGGCATCGCGGTGGACACGCCCGAGGGCCTGGTCGTGCCCGTCATCCGCAACGCCGACGAGCTGACCGTGCGTGGCCTGGCCCGCGCCGTGAGCGACATCGCCGTGCGCGCGCGCGACGGCAAGCTCACGCCGGACGACCTGGCCGGGAAGACTTTCTCGGTCACCAACCCGGGCATCAAGAAGCGCGTGGTGGTGGTGGAGCGCGACGACCAGGACCTGATGGCCATCCACCCGGTCATGTACATGGCGCTCACGTACGACCACCGCATCGTCGACGGTGTGCACGCCAACGGCTTCCTGTACCGTATCTCGGAGATCCTCGAGCAGGGCGACTTCGAGCTCTGAGGGCGGTGGGGTCCGCGCGGCAGAATACGGCCCGCGCGGACGTAGAACGTGGTCAACCCGAGCGAAGAGTGAGAACCCGGCGTGACTGAAGCGAGCAGCAACGAGATCGTCGGTGGACGCTACGAGGTGATTCGGGAGATCGCGCGCGGCGGAATGGGGGTGGTCTACGAAGCCCGCCACCGCATGACCAAGAAGGCCGTGGCGCTCAAGGTGCTCTTCCCGCACATCGGGAAGGACACGGGCGCGCGGCAGCGCTTCCTGCGCGAGGTCAGCGCGCCGGCACAGATCGGCCACCCCGGCATCGTGGAGGTCTACGACGCGGACTTCGACCCCAAGGACGGCAGCCTGTTCGTGGCGATGGAGCTCCTGGTGGGCGACACGTTCCGCGACTGGCTGGGCCGCGGCGGTCACACGCGCGCGCAGGTGCTCGACCGGTTCGAGGAGATGCTGGACGCGCTCGCGGCCGCGCACCGCAACGGCATCGTGCACCGCGACCTCAAGCCCGAGAACGTGATCCTCGCGCAGCAGCGCGACGGGAGCATCAAGACCAAGCTGCTGGACTTCGGCATCGCGCGTGACCTCGACAAGAGCGCCGAGAACGTGACGCACACCGGCATCGCCATGGGCACGCCGCACTACATGGCGCCGGAGCAGGCCATGAGCGCGCGCGGGGTCACCGCCGCGGCAGACGTGTGGGCCATCGGCGCCATGATGTACGAGGCGCTCAGCGGCCGGACGCCCTTCATCGGCGAGACGGCCAGCGCCATCGTGGTGCACGCGTGCACGGCGCCGCACCCGGCGCTCGCCGAGGTGGCCCCCAGCACGCCCCCCGCGCTGGCCGCGCTGGTGGATCGGTGTCTCTCGAAGACCGCGGTCGAGCGCCCACAAGACGCCGGCGCCCTGCTGGACGAGCTGCGGCGCGTGCGCGGGACGTCGGCTCCCGCGGCCGTGGCCCCCGCTGCGCCCGCGGCCCCCGCACCGACGGCACCCACCCCCAACTCGTGGGGCGCAGCGCCGATGCCCACGCCACAAGCGGTCACCGCGCAGGGCGGGCCCGCCACCGCGCCGGCTGCCCCACCCTTCGGAGCCGCACCGCAAGGCTTCGGCAACACCCCGCAGCAGGGCTTTGGTGGCGCGCCCCAGCAGGGCTTCGGCAACACGCCGCAGCCAGGCTTCGGCAACACGCCGCAGAGCTTCGGTGGCCCGACCGGCGTGGCCACCACCCCGGCGTCGGGCGGCGGCTTCGGTGGGCAGTTCGGCAACACGCCGCAGCCCTCCCCCGCGCCGAACACCGGCGGCATGGGCTACGGCACGCCCCAGCCCACGTACGCCACGCAGCCCGCCAAGACCGGCAGCAACACGGCCTGGATCGTGGGCGGCGCCGGCGTGGGCTTCGTGCTGCTCGCGCTGGTGGGTGGGGGCGCGTGGTTCTTGCTGCGCGAGCCCACGCAGACCGCCACGGACCCGGGCACGGGGACCGCTCCCGTGGGCACTCCGCCCGTGGGCACCGCGCCTGTGGGAACACCGCCCGTCGGCACGCCCACCACGGGCACCGGCACGGCGCCCAGCGGCACCGTCGGCAGCATCATCCTGATCACCAACATCACGGGCGGACAGCTGCTGGTGGACGGCGCGGCCCTCGGCGACGCCACGCATGGCCGCGAGGTCTCGGTCATCGCGGGCGCCCACCAGGTGTCCATCACCCAGAACGGCGTGGTGGTGGCGCAGCAGAACGTGAACGTGCTCGCCAACGTCCCCTCGCAGGTGCAGCTGGTGGCTGGCGCGCAGGTGCCCAGCACGCCTCCGGTGGCCGGTGGCCCGGTCACGGAGCACACCGGCGCGCTCGCCGCGGGAGACACCACGCTCAACTCGGGTGAGTTCGTGGACCGTCACGACTTCCAGTGGCAGGCGGGTCAGCGCTACGCCATCGACGTGCGCTCGGCCGCGTTCGACACGTACATGATCTTGAAGCCGCCCAGCGGGAACCAGATCGACAACGACGACCGCAACTCGTCGGCGGGCACCAACGCGGGCTACGACATCGACGTCACCCAGACGGGCACGTGGCAGGTGCTGGTCACCAGCTTCCGTCCGGGCGAGGTGGGCGCCTACACGCTCTCCGTGCAGCAGGTCCGCTGAGCCATGGCGCGCCGCAGCGAGCGAGGCGGGCGCAACGGCGCCGGAGAACCGAAGTCGAAGCCCAAGCCGGGCACCAAGGGCAAGCCCGCGCCTGCGTCACTCGGCCCGTCGGACCATCGCCGCTTCGACGCCGAGTACTACGAGCGCCACTACCTGGACGAGGACACGGCCGTCAGCTCGGCCGAAGAGACCCTGACCCTCGCGCGCTTCGTGTGCTCGTACCTCGACTACCTGGGCGTGACCGTGGAGACCGCGCTCGACCTGGGCTGCGGCGTGGGCCGCTGGCGCGACGCCCTCACGCGCATCGACAACAGCATCGACTACACGGGCGTCGAGGTGAGCGAGTACCTGTGTGGCGAGTACGAGTGGGTGCACAGCTCCATCGCGGACTACGACGGGGAGCCCGCCGACCTGGTCATCTGCCAGGGCGTGCTGCAGTACCTGCCCGCCGGTGAGGCGCGCGCCGCCATCAAGACGCTGGCCCGCGTGACCGAGGGCGCGCTCTACCTCGAGGCGCTCACCACCACGGACTGGGAGCAGAACGTCTCGCAAGAGATCACGGACGGCAACGTGCACCTGCGGCCACCCGACTGGTACACGACCCAGCTGAGCAAGCACTTCCACAGCGTGGGCGGCGGGGTGTTCATCCCGAAGCAGTCCGGGGTGGTGCTGTTCGAGCTGGAGCGCGGCGCGTTCTAGACGGCGCGGCTCAGTTGGCGCGCAGCGTCACGTTCACGGTGATGTTGTCGCTCACCTTCGCGCGCACCAGCGCCGGGACGGTCACGCCGTAGCTGGGGAGGTTCACGGTGAAGCGGCTGCGCACGCGCAGGTGCTGCGGGCCCTCGGTGGTCACCAGCTTCACGCGGGTCTCGGCGCGCACGGGCCGGGTCTGGCCGTGCAGGGTGAAGCGGCCCACCACGGTCACGCGCGCCTCCACGTCCGGCTGGAGCGCGGTGGCGCCCTCGACGCCCGTGATCTCGAAGACCGCCGTGGGGAAGCGGGCGGCGTCGAGCCAGCCGCTGCCGTGCAGGTGCTCGTCGCGCAGGTCCACGCCGGTGTCGAGCGAGCTGACCGGCACCTCGATGCGGCCGCTCACGCTCGAGAGGTTGCTGGGGTTCACCGAGAGGGTGCCGCTCACGCGCGAGCTGGTGCCGTTGATGGTCTCGAGTGGCGCCGCGGAGGTGAAGCTGATGCGGCTGCCGCTGCCCACCGTGAAGGTGCGCGCTTGCGCGTAGGCCACCACCGGGATGGCGAGCAGGCTGAGGACCAAGAGCCTGCGGAGGGCACGGAAACGGGTCATTCGAGGAAGCTCCTGGCGGGGAGTGTGCCTGGTCTCGGCACGAAATGGGATGGGTTCGAGACGCCCGAGGGGGTCCGCTCATTCACTCGCGGTCTCACCAAGGGATCGAGCGGTAATCCTTGAGGAACTGACCCCACACGTGCTCGCCGGTGTTCACCCCGTGCAGGATGGGGTCCACGATGCGCGCGGCCCCGTCCACGATGTCGAGCGGCGGGTGGAAGCGGTGCACCACCTGCTTGTAGGCCGCGAGCCCCACGGGGTCTTCGTCGCTCACCCAGCCGGTGTCCACGCTGTTCATGTGGATGCCGTCGCGCACGTAGTCCACGGCGGACGTGCGCGTCATCATGTTGAGCGCGGCCTTGGCCATGTTGGTGTGCGGGTGCTTGTCGGTCTTGAAGGCCCGGTAGAACTGCCCCTCCATGGCCGAGACGTTCACGATGTGCTTGTCGCCCGTGCGGGTGCGGGTCATCAGCGCCTTGAGGCGCGCGTTCAGCACGAAGGGCGCGATGGCGTTCACCAGCTGCACTTCGAGCAGCTCCACGGTGGGCACCTCGGCGAGCGTGAGCCGCCAGCTGTTCTGGTCGCGCAGGTCGCGCTGCTGGAGGTCCTGGTCCAGCTGGTCCGGCGGGAAGAGCCCGGCGCTGCGGTCGTCGTCGCCGGCCACCAGCGGCACCTGGGTGAGGGCCGCCGCGTGGTGGATGCCCGCCGCCGCGAGCAGCTGCGGAACGTCGCCGCGCGTCGCGAGGGCTTCGGCGCTGTCGGCGCGCTTCCACGCCTCGTGCGCGGCCACCAGCGACTCGGCGTGCGCGGGCAGCGCCGTGGACTCGCGCTCGCCGTCCACCAGGTGGCCGTAGAACCCGGGCGGCCGCCGCACCGTCTGACACGCGTTGTGGACGATGAAGTCGAGCGTGGGCAGGTGCTCTTCGAGGTGCCGCGCGAAGGTCTCCACGCTGGGCGTGTGACGCAGGTCGAGGCCATGGATCTCGAGGCGCTCGCGGAAGTCCTCGAAGTCGTGCTCGCGGGCGTAGCGCACTGCTGCGTCACGCGGGAAGCGCGTGGTCACGATCACCCGCGCGCCGGCGCGCAGCAGCAAGATGGCCGCCTGGTAGCCGATCTTCACGCGCGCCCCGGTGATGAGCGCCACGCGGCCGCGCAGGTCGGCGGTCTGCGAGCGCTTCAGGAAGTTGAAGTCGCCGCACGCGCCGCACATCTGGTCGTAGAAGTGGTGCAGCTGCTCGTACTCGGTCTTGCACACGTAGCAGACGCGCGCGTCCTGCACGCGGGGGCCATCGCTCGCGGCGGCCTCGTCGGGCGCTTCGGTGAATTCGTCGCCACCCGACAGGGGCAGCTCGCCGGCGGCCGACCCCATCAACATCGCGGGCGCCCGCGGCGTCACGTAGACCGGGTCTTCGCGCTTGCGACGGATCCCGGTGGCATTGAGCTGCGCCTCGTCGGCCTCGCGCTTGTCTCGGCGGCGTGAGCGGCGCTCTTCCTTGACCCTGCGCTTGCGGTCGTCGCGGCCCGGCCGCGCGAGCTTGCCCGCGGCCATCAGCAGGCGCCTGCGCACCTCGTCGTCGATGGCCATCACGCGCGCCTGGTCCTCGTCGAGCCACTCGAGCAGCGCGATGGCCGCGAGCACCTCGGCCTCGTCGGCCACCTCCGCGGGCGGCGTGCCGAGCCCGTGCGCAGGCAGCGCGGTGCGCGGGTCGTGCGCCACGGGGGCCAACGCGGGGGGCTTGTCGGAGGGGCTGGTCATGCTGGCTCGCGCGTGCCCTGGGCTGGCTCGCGCGTGCCCCTATCTACCGCTTGGCCGCCACCACGCAACGCCATCGTTCTTGTAGAGGATGACCTCGGAGTCGTCCTCGTGCGCCACCACCAGGTCCACGTCTCCGTCGAGGTCGTAGTCCGCCGCGGCCAGGCCCTCGCCGCGCGAGCCCGTGTCGGTGACCAGGTGCGACACCCAGCCCGCGTCGCTCTGGTTGATGTTCTCGAACCAGCGCACCGCCAGGGTGGCCCCGAACGCGACCACCACGTCGAGGTCGCCGTCCGAGTCGAGGTCGGCCAGCTCGAGGCGATGCGTCCAGGTGGACTCGAACGCCGTGGAGATGACGTGCCGCTCGTAGGCCGTGCCCGTCCACGTCCAGTAAGCCACCAGCGCGCCGAAGTTGCGCTCGCCCGAGAAGATCTCGGCGCGTCCGTCGCCGTCTAGATCACCGATGGCGACGTGCGAGGCGCTGGGCGAGTCCGCGATGACGGTGGCGCTGAAGGCCGCGGTCGCGGAAGCCCGTGTGAAGACCTGGAGGCCGGGCGTGGCCACTGACGCGCCGTTCGACACCACGATGTCCAGGCGGTCGTCGCCGTTGACGTCGCCCAGCGCCACGGAGGTGGCGTTCGTCTGAGCGGCCACCACGACGTTGGTGAAGGTTGGGCTGAGACCACCCGAGCTCTCCCAGTACTGCACGGAGGTGGGCGTGATGCCCACGATGTCCGCGACGCCATCCCCCGTGACGTCGCCGACGACGACATCGATCAGGCCGGCGGCAGACGCGCCGAGGCCGTTCGCGTCAGCCAGTGTCATCCAGGAGCCGCCGGTCGCGCTGTTGAGCATCACCCGTAGCCCGTCGTCGTCGGCCACCACGAGATCGGGCGCGTCATCGTCGTTGAGGTCGCCCGAGGCCAGCGCGGCGCCGTCCGCGAGCGCGGCGATCACCGACTCGGTGTAGACCGGCGCCGTGGCGGTGCCCTCGACGGTCCACCAGGACAAGAGGTTGGTGCCGAGCCCCACGATGTCCGGCCGCGCGTCGCCGTTCATGTCGGCCGAGAGCGAGGCGCTCGCGCCGTCGAAGGCGCGGTCCACGTTCGCGCGCGTGAACGTCGCGTTGCTGACGATCTCGGTGGTCCACCACGTGACGGTGTCGGCGCCCCGCGCAGCCGCGATGACGTCCAGGTCGCCGTCGGAGTCGACGTCCCCCGCGACGGCCGCGCTCGCCTCGTTGAAGTCGGACACCAGCGCGTGCCGCACCCAGGTGGTGCCCACGAGCTCCCACCAGTCGACGCTGTCTTCGATCAGTGACGCCGTGATCAGGTCGTCGCGGCCGTCCAGGTTGATGTCGCGCGCGGCCACGCTCACCACGTCCATCGGGCTGCCCGGGATGGCCTCGGCTTCGAAGCCCGTCGCGGTTCCGTTGGTGTTCATGATGGCATGAGCTCCGGTCGCCGTGCCCACGGCGACATCCACGCGGCCATCGCCGTCGAAGTCGCCGGCGGTCGCGCTGAGGGCGCCGTTCAGGCCGGTGGCGATGGCCGGGGATACTTGCTCGAAGCCACCCGTCTCGGCCGGCGCATTCGCGAAGAGGAAGGCGCTGCCCGTGGTCGTGACCACCACGATGTCGTCGACGTCGGTCCCGCGCGTGAGCAAGCGCCCCCCCGTGATGGCGGTGGGGCTGACCGCGCCCATGTCGATGGTGGCCGACGCAAAGGTGAGCGAGCTGCAGCGCGGCGAGAGGGCACCGTTGGTCTCGGCGAGGTGCAATGTGCCCGCGAGCGGCGAGATGAACGCCACCGTGTGCGTGCTCGCCGTGGCGCGCACGACCACGGCGTCTCGCGCGCCGGCCACCGCAGGCAGCGAGGCCGTGGCGGGAGCCGCGCCCGACATGGGGTTGCAGGCCACGCTGACCACGCCGCTCGAGCCGTTCACGACCACCAGGTCGTCGACGTCGTCGTCGGCGCTGGAGCCGGGGTCGTCGAAGAGCGGCCCCGTGCGGAGCACCCGCACGGCAGCGTTGATGGCGAGGGTCGTGGGTGAGGCGTACCCGCCGCCCGGCTGCTGGGCGTAGACGCGCACCTGACCACCGCTGGAGCTGCCCGCAAGGATGTCACCGCGGCCGTCTCCGTTGAAGTCGGCGAAGGCGACGCCAGCGGCGTTCACCAGCGAGTCCTCGAGGCTCGGGACCAGCTCCAAGAAGGGGCAGTAGCGCGTGGTCGGATCGTTGTCGCCGCCGTCGATGCAGTCGCCGTAGGGGATGGGGCCGGGCGCGCAGGGCGCGTCGTACGAAGCGAAGCCGTCGTTGTCACGGTCCTCGGCGAGCTGCACCACCTGCGGCATGGTGCAGTCGTTCGTGATGCGGTCGCAGACCTCCGGAGCGCCCGGGTAGGTGGCGCCGTTGGTGTCGTCGCAGTCCGTCTTCGGGAACGCATCGCTGTCTTCGCAGTCCGCGGTCAGCAGCGCGAAGCCGTCACCGTCGCCGTCCTCGTTGGCGCGCGGCCCCGAGCCCACCGCGCAGTCGTTGATGAAGCCGTCGCAGACCTCGGGGGCGCCGGGATAGACGAAGACGTTGTCGTCGTCGCAGTCGGTTTTGAGGAAGCCGACGAGCGTGCCGCGCGTGCCCTCCGTGCCCGGCTCGCAGGGCGCGTCGGGGGCCGCTACGGCGTCGCCATCGCGGTCTTCCGCCGGGCGAGCGGGACTCACGCCGTCCACCCAGGCCTCGCAGTCACTGATGAAGCCGTCGCACGTCTCCACCGGCGCGCGCGCGTACACCGAGCCCAGGTTGTCCTCGCAGTCTTCACCGGGTTCGCGCGTGCAAAGCATGGAGACCTGCCCGTCGCCGTCGTTGTCGCGTCCCTTGATGTCGGGGTCGCTGTCGTCGCAGTCCTCCACAAACGGCGCGAAGGACGGGTAGTCCGGGCACTGCGGATCGAAGAACTGGTCGTCGTCGGCGTCGCGCACGGTGACCTGCGCCTCGCAAATGCCACGACTCGTGTTGCAGCCCACTCGGGCCACGAGGCAGGCAGGGAGGGGCCCCGCCGCACCATCCTCGTCGGAGTCCGCCAGCAGCGTGCCGCGCTCGCTGAGGATGTCCACGCCCGAGCAGTCATCGTCGACGACGCACGCACGGTCCACGTCGGACAGCTCGAACGTCGGAGGGTCCACCAGGTCGAGCACGCTGCACCCGACGGTGCCGAAGCCCAGCAGCGCGATCACCAGCGCCGAACGGAAAAACGCGATCGGACCGTTCATCGGCGCCACCCCAGCAGCAGGACCGCGCCGCCACGCTGCGGCAGAACGTTCGCCTCGGGAGCGGGGCCCGTGGCGCCCGCATCTCCGTCGTCGCCTCCACCTCCGTCGTCGCCTGCTCCGTCGTCGTCGTCACCGTCCCAGTCCGTGAGCAGGCCCACGACCAGGGTCCCGACCGCGAGGCCACCCGCCACGCCCATCATGATGTCGGCGCGGCGACTCCAGGCCTGCGCGTCGCGACGCTCGCCCTCGGTGCGCACGGGCTGGTCGTTGTACTGGTTGGAGCGGCGCACGGCCGTGCCCGCGAGGCCAGCCCACGCCCCCACGGCGGCCACGGTGACACCCGCGGTGACCATGAACGCCGAGCGCGGCAGCCGGATGGGGGCTCGCCCCTCGGAGACGCGGATGATCTCGGTGCGCGTCTCCTCGCGCCGCAGCGTGAAGGTCAGCGGCACGGTGGTGCCCGCGGCGATGGTCACCGTCTGACGCTCGGGGCGATAGCCGTCCGCGCGCACCTCGATCTGGTGGCGGCCTGTGGGGACGCGAATCTCACCGGGCGCCGTACCCACCTCTTGCCCGTTGATCAGCACGGTGCCGGCCGTGTTGCACTCGATGCGCACCGTCGCGAGCAGCTGATTCAAGGCGCGGATGCGGGTGTCGATGTCCGCACGCCGCTGGTCGGTCTCCGGCGTCGTGTCCAGGTAGCGCTGGTAGGTGTCGATGGCCGCCTGCACCTGGCCGTCGCCCTCGTAGGCCTGACCGAGCGCGAACAAGATCGTGGGGTTCTGCCAGAGACGGTAGGCCTCCGTCAGCTCCGCGATGGCCGCCGAGTAGCGCTCGCGCCGGAAGAACTCCGCGCCCTGTGCGTAGCGCTCGCGGGCCTCCGCGATGGCCGCCTCGTCCTGCCCTTCGAGCGTCTCGCCGCCCTCCGCCTGGGCCGCAGCGGGCGAGGGTGCGAACGCGAGAGACACCAACAGAGAGAGCAGCGCGGCGAGCCGCGAAGGCATGCAGGGGGACCTCATCCCCTCATACTCGGGCAGGCAGTCCGTGTGGTCAACTGTGAGGCCAAAGCCGACGTCCACGGACGTGGACATCGTGCTAGTCGTCCTCGTGAGGGTAGTCGTAGTCGTCCTCGTGGTCGTAAGCGTGGGCGTGGGCGTAGACGGCGACGGCGACGGCTATCGACTGGTCACCAGTCCGACGGGAAGACCTCCATGCCGAAGCGCCGAGGCACGGCATGCTGATCGGCCACAAAACAAGCACAATTGGCACCCCGCACTGAAGTACGGGGCAGCAGTCCTGGCATG
>CAZEAA010000102.1:0-16192 GCA_964510015.1 uncultured Sandaracinaceae bacterium | reverse complement strand
GGCGCTTCGCCATAGACGCCTTCCCGTCGGACTTGTGATGAGTCGTCAGACGTGGTCGTGGTCGTGGTCGTTGACGTAGCCGTGCTCGTAGACCTGCTCGTGCTCGTGCTCGTGTCCGCAAGCGGCGACGGCGACGGCGACGGCGACGAACCTCTGGGTGGCTGTGGCGAAGCCGATCCGCATTATTTCAAGGCATCTGGCCACCCCGGCTGTCGAGCCGGGGTGGCCAAATGCCCTAAAGCAACGCTCCCGCGGACCCCTAGAGTCAGCAGAACCCTTCCCAGCCGAGAGCGATACCATCGCCCCGAGATGCCGACCGCTCCCGTCACCCGCCGCGCCCTTACCCGCCGCGCCTTCACCCGCACCGCCACCACCGGCCTGCTCGCCTTGTCCCTCCCGTCGCTCACGCGCTGTGCCACCATGCGCGACATGACCGCGTCGTTCACCGCGCAGCCGGCCTCGGCCCTCACCGCCGTCCTCGAGGGCGAGACCTCGCTGCGCTACACCAACGCTCAGGCGCGGCCCGAGCTGCCCGCCCACCTGCGCGCGGGCTCTGCCGTCCGTCGCTGGGGCGGGCGCCTCGTGGTGGTGCAGGACGACGTGCACGCGCTCGGCTTCCTCGACGAGCGGAGCGGCGACATCACCGCGCTGCTCCTGCCGCCGGGCGCGGACGGCAGCTACGTCTTCGGCGACGACCTTGGCAACAAGGCGCTCAAGATGGACCTCGAGGCGTGCATCACGCTTCCGGATGGGCGTTTGGTGGCGCTGGGCTCGGGGTCCACACCAGCGCGTGAGCGCGTGGTGATCGTAGACCCGTCGGGGGACGTGCGGCTCTTCAACGCGCACGGACTGTACGCCGCGCTGCATGCGCGCCCCGACTTCACGGGCTCGGAGCTCAACATAGAGGGCGCCACCGTGGTGGGGGACGCGCTGCTGCTCTTTCAGCGGGGCAACGGCGCGCCGCGTGACGGCCTGCTCCCGGTGAACGCGGTGGGCCGCATGGACCTCGCGGCGGTGGTGAGGTTCCTCGATGGCGGTGAGGCGCCCGTGCTGCTCGAGGTGACGCAGGTGGACCTCGGGCAGGCCCGCTCCGTGCGCTTCGGCTTCACGGACGCGTGCACGCTGCCCGACGGTCGCGTGGCGTTCCTGGCCGGCGCCGAGGACTCGCCCGACACCTACCGCGATGGTCAGGTGGTGGGCTGCCGCTTCGGCATCCTCGACGGCGCTGCAGGCACCTACACCGACGTGCTCGCCGCCGACGGTTCAGCGAGCCTGCTCAAGCTCGAGGGCCTCGACTTCGTGGCCGAGCACGCGGACGGCACGCTCGAGTTCGTGGTGGTGGCGGACATGGACAGCCCGCAGGTGCCGGCCCTGCGGGCCAGCTTGCGAGTGCGCGGCGCCGGCCAGCGCGAAGGAGGTGAGCGATGACCGAGTCGACGTCCACGGAGCCCACGCCGCGCGTGCTGGCCATGACGCAGCTGATGACGCCCGACATGGTGAACTTCTCGGGCAAGATCCACGGCGGCTCGCTGCTGAAGATCCTCGACGAGGTGGCCTTCACATGCGCCGCTCGCTACACGGGGCGCTACGTGGTGACGCTGCTGGTGGACGACGTGCGCTTCCGCGCGCCGGTTCACGTGGGCGAGCTGGTCACGTTCCTCGCCTCGGTGAACTGGGTGGGTCGCACCTCGCTCGAGGTGGGCATCCGGGTGGTGGCCGAGAACTACCGCACGGGCAGCTCGCGCCACGTGATCTCGTGCTTCTTCGTGATGGTGGCCATGGACGACGACGGCCGGCCGCGCGAGGTCACCAAGTTCACGCCGGCCAACGAGGTGGAGCAGCGCCGCTGGGCCGACGCCGAGCGCCGTCAGGAGACGCTGCGCGCGGCCCGCGAAGCCCGCCCACAGGACTGAGACGGGAGGGCGCAGCGGCGCTCCTACCTCGACGGTGAGGTGGGCGTGGGCGTGGGCGTGGGCTCCCGTGACGCCCGCAGCAGCTCACCGAAGCGCCCGCCGGTGAGTCCGTCGAGCAGCGCCTCGAGCTCGGCGATGCGGACCGTGCTCACCAGGTCCTGGGTACCCAGCGCGCGCTCCATCTGCAGGCGGCGGCGCTCGAAGTAGAGGCTCACCACCAGGCGCACCAGCTGCACGCGCGCCGCGGCTTGGGCGCGGCCTTCGCGGGACCAGGCGGCCTCGTCCCCCGAGTAGACCGCGCGCGGCAGCTGGAACACCAGCACGCCCTCGAGCACGGCGTCGTCGTCGGTGGAGAGGTTGGTGCCGGTCTGCGTCTCGTCCGCGTCCCGCGCCCGTCCACGGCGCGCGCGTAGGCGCAGCTCGGGCAAGAGGGCGCTGCGGCGCGCACGACGCACGGCGCGGTCCGGGTCCGCGACGCCGGCATCGTGGTGGGCGAGCGCGGCGCTCAGGACCTCGGCCACGCTGGGCTCGTGGTCGAAGCGCGCGGCCAACTGGTCCAGGTTCGGTGGCGGAGGGACGCTGCGCTCCGGGGACGCGGGCGGCGGCGGCGGCACCACGGGGCGCGCCTGGGCCAGCCCGGAAGCCGGGGCACCGCTGGCCGTCAGCCACACACCGAGCAGAAGCACGGAGTGCAGGCCGGACCGCCACGACCATGCATGCGGATCGCGGAGGCGCGCCGCAGCGCCGATACCCGAGCCCGCGCTCACGGCGTCACCCCCCAAGCCGCCAGCACGCGCACGGTGTGGAGGCGCTGCCATGCGCAGGTGTCCGCGCGCTCACACGCCACGGCGCCCTGCTCGAACCATGCGTCCTCGTCCACCAGGACCGGCTCGCCCTCGGTGTTGCCCGCGTAGGTCTCGTCGTCGAACCACTCGGGCGTGGTGGCCGAGCTGCCCACGGTCACGTTGCGCAGCGGAAAGGACGCGACGCCGAGCACCGAGAGGTCACGCGGCCCCCACGCGTGACGCACGGTCACCAGCACTTGCGGGAGGGCGCGGGCACGGGCCGAGGCGGGCAGCGAGCACCCGAGGGTGTTCAGCGGCGCGGCGGACAAGAGCAGCAGCGCGAGCACGCGCCGGGTCAGCGTGAGAGAGGAAGCGGAGCACGGCATGCCCACTTCTCGGCGCAGCCTCGGCGGAGTTGCGCGCCCTCCCCCATTTCGTGACACGTACGCGGGCTGGGGGTCAGATCACGTCCAGCACGGGCGCTGCGGCCACCGAGACGAACTGGTCCCCGTCGCGGAAGCCCACGGCGGCCGTCACGAACGACCCCGACGCGATGGGCCCGAGGGTGTGCTCTCCCGTGGGCTCCGCCTCCTTGTCGGTCAGGGTGCGCGTCACCGCGCCGTCGCTGCCCGGAGCCAGCACCAGCACGCGCGCCACGAGCGTCCCGGCGGCGCCCATGGCTCGGGCGCTCTGCAGCGAGTCCTCGCTGAGACCCCACGCCAGCAGCACGCGCTTGTCCGGCAGGAGCATGGTCACCAGCTCGGCGCGCGGCGTCTCGGAACGCGCGCCCGCGGCCACCTCTTGCTTCGGTGCTCGCAGCGCCCGCTGCACGGCGCTGAGCTCGGCCTCGAGCGCCACGTCACCCGGCCGCTGCGCCAGCAGGTTCTCGAGGATGGCCAGCGCGCGCCGATGGTGGCCCTGCTCGTGCAACAGGCGCGCCATGGTGCGCGTGGGGATCGGCTCGTCCTGCATGTCGTTGGGCACGTTGACGGGCACGCGGATGGGCACGGTCACCGACTCGCGGTGCTTGGCCTGCGCCACGGCCTTGTGCTCCTCGGCCGCCTGCAGGATCTCGTCGCGGAGCGGTCCGAGGTCCATGGTGACCGCGGTGGCGCGCCCGGGCTGCACCTCGGCGTCCACCGTGGTGGCGCGCTCCTCGTCGACGGTCGCGTTGCCCTCGCTGAACGAAGGCAGCTTCATCTTGTTGGTCGGGTCGGTGCGGTCGAGCGTGGGACGCGGCTCCACCTCCACCGAGGCCCGCTCGGACCCGTCGGTGGCGTGCAGCTCGGCGGCCGGACGCGACACGGCAGGGAGCCCCGGAGGCGTCTCCGACACGCGCATGCGCTGGGTGTCCCCCTTGCGCTGCGCATCGGACGGGGCGTCCACAGCCACCGGGGCCGCGGCCGGAGCAGGCGGTGCGGCATCGCGGCGAGGCGCATGGGCGGGTGCGGGGGGCGGACTCGAGGGACGGCCGCGAAGCGTGCGGGCCACGCCGAGCACCCCGCGGAAGATGGCCTTGGCGGTGTCGATGGCGCCCGTCGCAGGTGGGGCCTCGATGGCGCGGATCAGCTGCGCGCGCGTCAGGTGGGTCACCTCGCGAACGCCACGCCGCGTGGCCTCTCGCTCCAGCTCGTCGCGCGTCATCCTGCTCAGATCCACCGCAGCAGCTCCTCGTCCGCGGCCAACAGCGCGCTTCGCGCTTGGTCGCAGTCTTGTTTGATCTGGGTCACCAGCTGGTCCACGCCACCGAACGTCTGCTCGGGGCGCACCCGCGAGACGAAGCCCACCCGCAGCGTCTTGCCGTAGAGGTCGCCGTCGAAGTCGAAGAGGTGCACCTCCACCGAGCGCCCCGCCGCGAAGGTGGGCCGCACGCCCAGGTTCGCCACGCCGTGCAGGCGCGGGCCGGGGCTGCCGGCCACCGAGACGGCCACGGCGTAGACCCCGTCCGCCGGCAGCTGCACGTCGGTGAAGCGCAGGTTGGCGGTGGGGAAGCCGATGGTGCGCCCGCGCTGGTCGCCGAGCACCACCTCACCCTCCACGTCGTGCACGCGCGTGAGCATGCGCGCGGCGGCGGCCACGTCACCCTGCTCGGCCAGCACGCGGCGCACCCGGGTGGAGGACACCGGGTCGCCGTCGAACAACACCGGCCGCACCACGGTCACCGAGAAGCCGTGCTCCTGCCCGAGGGCGCGCAGGGTGTCCACGTTGCCCGTGCGCTTGCTGCCGAAGTGGAAGTCGGGCCCCACCACCACCGCGCGCGCGCGGCAGCGCTCCACCAGCACGCGGCGCACGAACGTCTCGGGCGACGTCTGGGCGAACTCCCGGTCGAAGGCCAGCACCGCCACGTCGTCGCAGCCGGCGCCCCGCATCAGCTCCACGCGCCGCGCCATGGGCGTGAGCAGCACGGGCGCGCGGTCCGGGTTGAGCACGCTGGTGGGGTGCGGGTCGAAGCACATGCCCATGGTGCAGAGGCCCGCGCGGGCGGCCAGGTCACGCGCCGCCGAGATCAGCGCGCGGTGACCCAGGTGCACGCCGTCGTGGTTGCCGGGCGTCACGACGGAGGGGGAGAGGTCCGAGGGGTACATAGAGCAGCGTTAGCATACCAGGGGTACGCAAATTTGCGGCGAACGAAGACCCCGCGGGGACTGGCCATCCCGCAGGGTCTTGGTGTTGTCGCTGGAGCTGCGCGGGCTCAGTGCCGAGGCCACGCCAAGTGCGGGTCGGTCACAAGACCCGCACACCGTGCGGGTCAGTCACAAGACACGGTCGGCGAGTCACCGGCCACGGCCGCGCAGCACGCCTCCGGCATTTCGAAGGGCACACAGTCCGGCACGCCGTTGGTCACCGTGCGCGGCGAGCCAGCCATCAGGTTGCCGCTTCCGTCCGGGACGGGAATCGATGCGCACACGGGCAGGCCGCAGAGGTGGGCGATGCCGCAGCAGCAGCTGGCGGTGACGTCGGCCTGCTGAGCGCCGTACTCGGCGAAGTCCTGGTAGTTCACGGTGCGAACGCCCATGTCGACCGGGTCGAAGGCCATCAAACACTCGGCGCGACCCGACTGGCGCGAGCGCGCATTGCCCGGCTCGGAGTCGTACACGGGGAACGATGCGGCCACGCTCTGCGAGAGCGCGATGTCGGCCACCTGACGCGGGTCGCCGAGCTCGTTGGGCACCGTCCACACCTGGCCCACGAAGCTGCCGGGCGGGTTGAAGCGGTAGCCGGTCTCCGACACGAGCGCGGGCGCGTTCTCCTGGAAGACACCGCGGGCGTCACCCTGGAGCACGTTCATGCCGTACATGCCCGTGGGGATCTCCTGACAGTCCACCGTCGCGGCCTCGTAGAAGGCCGTGGACCCCGCGGGCGGCAAGATGGGGATCTGGCAGCGCGGGTCATCGGGGTTGGTGGTCATCGCGCCGAGCGGCACGATGGCGAGCGGGATGTCCGGGTAGAAGGCCAGCGAGCGGTTGTTGGCGTTCAGGTCGAGCAGACCGCCAGCGCCGAAGCCCACCCACATGCGCGGGTCCACGCTGGGCACCATGGCCACCGACGGGATGTTGGCGGCGGCCTCGCGAGCCCCGGCATCCGCGTCGGGCACAGGCTGCCCGTCGACCATCAGGATGGCGCCGGTCTCGTCACGGACGTAGTCGAAGGCGAAGCGCTGCATGAGCACCAGCGGGCTGATCCAGGGCACGAAGCCATCCATGCCCGGCAGCGGCGCCTGCGCGCTCAGCGTGGGGTGCGGGTCGGCCAGGCCATCGCCGTTCACGTCCAGGGTGCGGGCGTACCAGGCGTAGGGGCGCGGGTCGTCCACGTCGTACGACACGCCACCCTCACACGCGGCGATGGCGAACTGCTTGCCGGCGAAGCGGGCGCGGCAGCACTCCACGTGCTCGTCGGTGTCGGGGGTGCTCAGGTCGTCACGGCGGTTGGTGCAGTCCTCGGCGCCCTCGGGAGCCGGGTTCGCGATGGGGTCCAGCACCGTGCGGCCGATCATGGTCAGCGTGGTGTTGGTGAGCGCCAGCAGCGTGGCCGGATCCGTCGAGAGCGGCGACTCGCTGTCGAGGCCGTCGGTGGTGATGCTGAAGACGGGCGGCTCGGTGTTGATGACCGCGCCCAGCGACACGGCCACGCTGGTCACGCGCTGGCCGTTGGGGCGGAACTCGAGGTCACCGAAGACCACCGGCAGGAACTCCGGGACGGGCGCGGTCGCGTCCACCAGGGCGGCGCCGCTGATGTCGCCGCGCGTGGGTGAGGTGCGCACCGAGAAGAACGGGTTGAAGTCGCCGTCCGTGTCGTAGAAGCCCTGCACGCGGTAGGTGATGGTCTCTTCGACGCCGGGCGTGGTGTCGAGGAACTCGCCATCCACCAAGCCGGCCGGCCGTTCGAGCGGAATCTCGGGCCAGGTGAACGCCACGGAGCGCTGCACGGTGACGGCCAGATCATCATCGGTGGGGTTCTGCGGCAAGCAGGCGGTGGCGGGGTCGCCGAACACGCGCTCGCCGGGCACCGTCAACAAGCTGGCGGCGCCGGTGCCGGTGCCCTCGGGCGGCGGCAGCAAGCGCACGTCGAAGAGCGTGAGGATGATGCGCCCCTGGATGCGCGTGGGGTTGCCATCGGCGTCGTAGTCGCACGTGGGGCGCGGGCCCACGTAGAGCACCGTGCCTTCGATGACGCCCGTGGGATCGGGGGCGTTTCCGCCCAGCCAACGCGGGTCGTCGACAGGGGGGCTGCTACAGGCGAACGCGCTGAGGGCGACGGCGGCGGTGAGCCAACCACGGGTCTTGTTGTGTCGGATGCGCATTCTGGATCTCCTAGAAGCGGTAGGTCGCGGAGGCGACGACGCGAGCTTCGAGCTGCTGCCCACGGGGATGCTGGCGGTGACGGTTGTTGGTGATGTTGAAGCCCGTGACACCCAGCTCGAGGGCGTCGTCCAGGAGTCGATAGCCGATTCGGGCATTGACCAGGTAGTAGGAGGGCTGGCTCAGCAGGGTGCTGACGAGGTTCGACTCTTCGTCGAACGTCTCCTCGAGCCACTTCTGACCGCTCGCGTAGTGCACGTCGAGCGAGAGGTCGAGGCCGAAGGGCGAGCGATACTGCACACCGCCGTTGACCTTGTGGGTGCTCGTCCGTTCTTCTTCCGGGCGCCGCGGGTTGTCCAGCGACCACACCTCGTTGTAGGCGTAGTTGGCGTAGATATCGAGGCCGTCCACCGGGTAGAAGCGGCCGTTCACTTCGCCGCCGAGCACGTGGAACATGCCAGGCTCGTTGCTGAAGACCGTGGTGCCGATGGGGAACGCGCCGGGGCCGTCGGAGTAACCCAGCGTCCCACTGCCGAACTGCCCGAGGGTGGTCGGGAGCAGCTCACCGATGGAGATGAGGTTCTCCACGCGGTTGTAGTAAATCGAGACGTCGAAGTCGAAGAACTCCGAGGCGGCGTTTCGATACCCGATCTCGACCGACTGGATGGACTCGGGGTCGAGCGCCGGCTGGCCCAGCTGAACGCGGCCGGTCTCGGACCCGAAGTTGCGGGCCGTGACACCGGGCGCGGGGGTCGGGAAGTCGAGCGCCATGTAGCTCTCGAGCAACGTCTGGGTGCGGAACGCGGTGGAGTACGAAGCACGGAGGGCGTGACCCTCGGCCGGGTTCACCACCAAGGCGACGCGAGGCGAGAACTGCACGTCTTGGAGGATGGGGTGCTTGTCCACGCGGAAGCCCACCACCAGCTGGAGCGCGTCGGCCAGGCGCATCGCGTCCTGGAACGCCACGCGATAGTGGTTCTCAGTGGGCGTCTGGTTGAAGAACGTCCAGTCGATGCGCTTCCAGCGGTAGCCCACGCTGAGCGTGAGGTTGTGGGTGGTGCGCCCGAGCTCGAAGGTGTGGGCGAAGCGGCCGTCCACGTCCAGGGTGTCGTTCACGAACTCGCCGAGCAGCGGGTCGGGACCCACCACGCCGCTCTGCACGCCGATGCGGTTCCACCACACGCGCACGGAGCCCCAGGAAGTGTCGAGCGACGCGGTGGTGTGGGTGCTGGTTGCGATGGCCTGCCAGTCCACGAACGAGCCGAACGCCTGGAAACCGAAGCGACCGTCCGAGACACCCGCCTCGAAGTTCAACGCGGCCTGGTCCGAGAGGCGGTAGCTCAGGGCGCCGAAGGCACGCTTGTTCCGGATGATCTGCTCGCCGTTCAGGAACGGCTCGGTGATGCCGATGGTGTCGCTGGTGATGGTGCGCTCCCAGCGGTCGTACTGGTCGTAGCCGGCCGACATGCGGTACGAGAGGCGCCCTGCGCGGCCACTCGACCAGGCTTGCGCGCGGAGGCTGTGGCCCATGCCGCCGCCCACGGTCACGCCCGTCTCGGCGCGGTCACCCGGCGCCACCGTGATGATGTTGATGATGCCGCTGAAGCCGTTGGCGCCGTAGAGGGCCGACGCGGGACCCCGGATGATCTCGATGCGCTCGATGTCCTCCACGGCGATCGGGAAGTAGGCGAAGAGGTTGATGCCGAGGGCGTCCACGTACGCCTGACGGTTGTTGATGAGCACCAGGACGCGCGGGCTGAGCTGCTGGTTGAAGCCACGGATACCGACCTGCACGTCGGCGCCGTTGGTGTTCATCACGTCGGCGCCCGCCACGCGGCGGAAGAGCTCACCGATGTGGGTGATGCCGGTCAGGCGAATGTCCTGCGCGGTGATGATCGTGATGGCGTTGGGCGCGTCGAGGGGGTTCTGCGCCGCGCCGGTCGAGGACACGACGCTCTCGTCGTACAGGTCCTGCCCACCGGCGGCGATCGCGATGTCACCGCCCTCGCCCGACGTCGGGGTGCCCGTCCCGGGCTCGGTGGTGCCCGGCTCCGTCGTGCCCGGCTCCGTCGTGCCCGGCTCCGTCGTGCCCGGTTCCGTCGTGCCCACGCCACCCTCACGCAGCTCTTGCGCCATGGCGCGCAGGCGCTCGGCGCGCGCGATCAGCGAGGGGTCGTTGGCGGTGATGCCCAGCGTCTCGATCTGGGTCGCGGTGTCCTCGAGCGCCACGATGTCCTCTTCGGACGCGGCGGCCACGGTGGGCCCGGGCTCGGGATCCGTCTCGGAGGGCTCCGTGGTGGCCACCTGGGTGGGGCCAGCCGCCTCGGCGATGCGCGCCTCGATGGCGGCGATGAACTGACGCACCTCTTCACGGTCGGGCGGGTCGGACTCCACGTACTGCTCGAAGTACTCGAGCGCTTCCTCGTAGCGTCCCGCTTCGGCGTAGGCGCGACCGATGTTGTAGAGCACGTTCGGGTGCGGGAGGATGTCGTAGGCGATCTGCAGCTCGGCGACACCGGCGTCGACTTGGCCCTCTTGGACCAGCGCCATGCCGGCGCGGAAGTGACGACGCGCCTCGGTGCGCACGTCGGCGCTCGCGGGCACGGCGATCATCGCCATCGTCGCGTTGAGCAACCCCAGCAGCAGCGCCGCGCGGACACCCCGTAGGAAGCCTTCGCTTCGTGGGGCCGGGTGGGGAGAGGTCGTGTGGTTGATGAGTCGTGTCACGGTTCTCTCCTGGCCTCAGAAGCGGACATCCACGTGGCCCAGGAAGCGGGTGTCGATGCGCTGACCGAGCGGGTGCATGCGGACATCAGAGAAGAGTAGGTTCCAGCCCGAGACCGCCAGCTCCAGCTTGTCGCCGAGCAGGCGCCAGCCGACGCGCGCGTTGAGCAGCGTGTAGGCATCCACTTCGGCGAGGCGGTACTCCACGCCGGTCTCCACGTTGTCGTACTGCTCCGCCCACTGCTGCGAGCTGACCCAGCTGAGGTCCATGGAGATGTCGAGTCCGACGCGGGAGCGGTACTGGAAGCCGCCGTTGACCTGGTGCAGCGAGGTGCGCTGGTCCCGATAGAACGTCTCGAGGCCGGGAGGCGCGGCGCTCGTCGGCGTCACGTCGCTGATGGCGTAGTTCGCAAAGACGTCGAGGCCGTCGACGGGGAACACGCGTGCGCCGAGCTCACCACCGATCTGCCGATAGCGACCGTCCAGGTTGCTGAAGCGCGTGGCGCCCAGCTGGAACGCTTCCACGCCTTCGTCGTAAAAGGACGAGGAGATGGGCAGCGTCTGAATCTCGTTGAGGCCGATCAGGTCGTCGATGAAGTTGACGTAGACGTTGACCTCGAGCGCGAAGTAGTCGGAGTCCTGGTTGGTGTACCCGAGCTCCATCGAGAGCATTCGCTCCGGGTTGAGGTTCGGGTTGCCCACGCCACGGACCGTGGCACCGCGCACCGGCGTGGGGTTCGGGAAGTCGAGGTACGACTCGATGAACGACATGCTTCGGAAGGCGGTGCCGACCGAGGCGCGCAGCGAGGAGCCCTCCGTCACGCGACCGACGAGGGCGGCGCGCGGCGAGAAACGCACGGACGACAGCAGCGGATGCCGGTCGATGCGCGCGCTGAGGGTCAGGCGCAGCCGCTCGTGCAGGGTGAGCACGTCCTGCAAGTACGCGTTGTAGTGGTTCTCGGTGTTGTCGTTGCCCCAGTCGAAGTCGAGGGACTTGAAGCGGTACCCGGCGCCGATGGACAGGTTGTGGTCCACCAGAAAGTGGAAGCGTCGTGAGAAGCTGGCTTCCACGTCCACGACGTGCGACTCGAACGTTCCGTCCGTGCCGATGCCACCGGGCACCAACTCGACGGAGTCCACGTTGGCAGAGAAGGCGTTCCAGTAGGCGCGCAGCTGGATTCCCTGCGGGGTGTTGAACTGGAGGTGCGACTGGGCGAAGACGATGTCCGAGCCGTAGAGCTCGCGCAGACGCGCGATGCCCTGGAACGTGTTGTCCGGACCAGAGGTGACGCCGGTGCCGAACTGCAGGAGGTAGTCCTCGTTTTCACCGAGGGCCGTGCGCACGTCGGCGTTGAAGCGCAGCGCCGTCATGCTGCGGTCCGGGTTGTGCGACGAGGGCGCGATGTCCTGACGGTTCGGGTCCACGAAGAGCTGGAAGTTGTCGCGGTGCTCGTAGCTCGCGCCGAAGCGATAGCTGACGCGCCCCTGGCGCCCCGCCACCGAGCCGGCCATGCCGAACGAGCCCGCATTGCCAGCGAGCGCCGCGACGTAGCTGTCGGCGACCGCGGGGTCCTTCAAGATGATGTTGATGATGCCGCTGAAGGCGTCGGCGCCGTAGAGGGCGGCCGCCGGACCGCGGATGACCTCGATGCGCTCGATGTCGCGGATGTTGAACGGCACCAGCTGCAAGAACGGCGTGGCGAGGAAGTCGAGACGAATGGTGCGTCCGTTGATCAACACCAGGGTCTTGTTCGACTGACGCTGGTTGAAGCCGCGCACGTTGACGTCGGTGTGCGCCGGCGTCGTGGACATGACGGAGACACCCGCCGCGCGACGCAGGATCTCGCCGAGAGAGACCTGACCCGACAGGCGCAAGTCCTGGGCGGTGATGGTGGTGGTCGAGTTCGGTGCGTCGATCGGCGACTCGGCGAAGCGCGACGCCGAGATGATCTCTTCCTCGAACACCGCGCGGCGCTCGCCGAGCTGCTGCCCGGGCAAGCCGCCCGGCTGCGTCCCTGGCTCGGCCCCGGGCTCGGTGCCGGGCTCACCGGTCCCCGGCTCGGTCGCGCCGGAGCTGCCCGTGCCGCCTGCGCGCAGGGACTCGGCGAGCGCACGCAAGCGGGCCGCGCGCTCCTGAAGCGCGGGGTTGCCGGTGGTCTCGTAGAGCACCTCCACCTGCACCGCCGCGTCTTCGATGGCGCGGATGTCGTCCTCGGACACGTCCACCTGGGGCGCCGTCACGGCCGGCTGGCCTTCGACTTCGGTCTCGGTCGGACCCGTGGCCGCCACGGTGGACTCGCCCAGGCGCTCGTGGATGGCGGCGATGAACTGCGCCACCTCTTCACGGTCGGGAGGGTCCGAGTCCATGTACTGCTCGAAGTACTCGAGCGCCTCGTCGTAGCGACCCGCCTCGGCGTACGCGCGGCCGATGTTGTAGAGCACGTTCGGGTGCGGAAGGATGTCGTACGCCACCTGCAGCTCGGCGACACCGGCGTCCACTTGGCCCTCTTGGATCAAGGCCATGCCGGCGCGGAAGTGACGACGCGCCTCCGTGCGCACGTCGGCGCGTGCCGTGGACGCAACGAGCACGACCATGGACGCAGACAGCGTCAGAACGAGGTTCCACGTTGCGCGTCGCATGCGTCCTCCCGAGCTACTTTTCGTGGGGTGGTTCATGGATCAATACGGCTCGAGTTTGTAGCCCATGAGCCCAACCGAGGACTCGCTGCCGTCCATACTGCCGGAAGTGGACGGAGTTCGGGAAGTGGTAGGTGGGCGACGCAAGCGCTCGTCGTCGCCGATGGGTTGCAGGCGTCCGCTCACGTGCATGCGGCGACCGACCACGGTGCGGACGGCGTTCAGATCGCGGTAGCCCTCGAGCTGGAAGCGGAAGGTCACGCTGCGCCCGCGCGTGGCGTCTTCGCCGGACCAGGTCAGCGTCGTCGGGGTGGTGTGCACCACGTCGCTGTCGCCGATGCGGACCTGCGCTCCCGGGGGCTCCGAGACGATCGTGACCACGGTCTCGAGCGGCCCGGCCGTGGGCGCCGTGGGTTCTTCCGGCTGGCCCGCGGGCGTGCCGGATGCTGGCGTCACGGCAGCGGGCACCGGCGTCTGTCGTTCGTCTCGCGAGCGGACCAGGGCGAAGGCCCCGGCGCCCACGGAGAGCAGCAGCAGGCCCACCAGCAAGAACCACTTCATCTGCCCGCGGGCGCCGCGCGAGTCCGAGCTCGACACCAAGCCACCCAGGCTGTCGAGGGACTCGGGACCCACGCCCGTGCCGATGCCCGAGTACGAGAGCGTGGTGGACCCCGACGCCGACCCGGTGCCGTAGTCGCCGCTCAAGGGAGCGTCGCCGCTGCGCGAGACGGCCAGGCCCTGGTCCGTGGCCACGCTCGTCAGCGCCGAGAGCATCTCGTCCATGCTCGCGAAGCGGTCGGCCGGTGCCTTGGCCATGGCGCGCCGCACCAGCTGCTCGAGCCCGTACGGGACCTCCACGCCGTGGTTGGCCATGGAGGGCACGTCTTCGTGCACGTGCGCCATCAGGATGTTCACGGAGTTGGCGCGCTCGAACGGCGCCCGCCCGGTGAGCATCTCGTAGAGCAGCACCCCGAGCGCGTAGACGTCGGCGCGCCCGTCCACGCGGTCGCCACGGATCTGCTCGGGCGACATGTACTTGGGCGAGCCCATGAACAACCCGGTCTGCGTGAGGTCCTCGCCCTTGTCGCCGAGGTCCTTCACCAGGCCGAAGTCGAGCACCTTCACGAAGTCCTGTTGCTCACCGTGGGTGACCAGGAACACGTTGGCCGGCTTGAGGTCGCGGTGGATGATGCCGAGCGAGTGCGCCTCGCGCAGGCTGCGGCAGATCTGGCGCGCGATGTGCGTGGCCTTCGCCGCGGGCAGCGGGGCTTCGTCGCGCAGGTAGCGGTGCAGCGTGCGCCCCTCAAGCAGCTCCATCGCGATGAAGTAGACGTCGTCGTCCGTCTTGCCGTAGTCGAAGATGGTGACGGTGTTCGGGTGCGTCAGCTTCGACTGGGTGGAGGCCTCCAAGAAGAAGCGCTTGTGGAACTCGGGATCGTTGTCGCCCTCATAGGTGGCCTCGAGCACCTTCAGCGCGATCTGTCGTCCGAGCGGAGCCTGCTCGGCGCGGTACACCTTGCCCATGCCGCCGCGAGCGATGAGCGACACGATGCGGAAGCGATCGTTGATCGTCCGACCGATCATCGGATCGGGCGCACCACGTGGTTCGCTTGCTTTCGCAGTCTCGTCCGCCACCAGGTCTCCACCGCCAAGGCCATCCAATTATGCCGCTGGCGAACCTGATTGATCGGGGACCCTGACAAGGAAGTCAATGTTCTTGGTGGGGTAGCCTCCAGCTCGGGGGACTCCCTCCACGATGACACCGAGTGCCTCGGGCAGGGACGTTCCGTCGGGACTGTTCTTGCAGCACCGTTGGCGTGACCGCGGGTGGTCGGTAGGATGTCGCGTGCTCCGCGCCCCCGTCCTCGTCTTCCTCGCGTCGACGCTCTCGCTGCTCTCGTCGGTCGACCCCGCGGCGGCGCAGGTGCCGTGGTGGGCCCCGCGCTATGACGAGCCCCTCGCAGCTCCTTCGGTGGCCGAGCGCGCCCGCGCGGCCGAGGAGCTGGGCCGCGAGACGCGCCGGGGTCGCACGGCCGTGGCCACCGAGCGTCTCGTCCGCGCGCTCGAGGAGGAGCGGCACCCCACCGTGCGCGACGCGATCGTGTCCGCCCTCGCGCGCTTGGGTCACGCGGACGCCCTCGACGCGCTGGCCCAGCAGCTGGACGTCAGCCGTGCGCGCGAGCTGCAGCGTGTCCTGCTCGCCATCGCAGCCATTGCGGAGGGCGGGTCACCCCGCGCCGCGAGCCTGCTGGTGGAGCAGCTGGCGGTGCGCGGGCGGGCGGAGTTCGCCCGAGAAGCCCTGCGCCGGGCGGGCCTGGTGCCGCTGCCGGCGCTGCTGCGGGCGCTGCGGGACTCGAGCGCGGGTCGCGCCGAGATCGCCCGCGCGCTCGGCGACGCCGGCTCGCACCAGGCCACACCGGGCTTGCTGCAGGCCCTCGCGGGCGACTGGGAGGTCTCGGACGGCGTCGCCCTCCTGGAGGCCCTGGCCGCCATCGGCGACCCGCGCGCGCGGGTCAGTGTCCACCGCATCCTGGTGAGCGCCAGCGACCCTCGCGTGGAGCGCGCCGCCCTGGTGGCCCTCGAAGCCTTGGGGGCCGGCCCCGGCGCAGACGACATCGAGCGGCGCTTGACGTCGAGCGACGCCGGGTTGGCGCGTCAGGCCCTCGGCACCCTGCTGCAAGTGGATCCCGAGCGTGGCGCGCGGGCGCTGACCGCCGCGGTGGCGGCCTCGGATCCCGCGCAGGTGCAGCAGGCCGCCGAGCTCGCGCTCGCGTGGAGACACCCGCTGGTGGTGCCGGTGCTCTTCGGTCTGGTCAACGAGGGCACGCGCGCCGAACGCGCGCTGAGCGCGCTCAGCGAGCTCGACGGTGGCGCCGGGGTGCCCGTGTTGTTGCACGTGGCCCGCGAGAGCGCGCAGCACGCTGGCAGCGCTCGCCTCGGGCTGGCGATGGCGCTGCGTCGCTGGGCGAGCGCCCTGCCGCGCGGCCAGCGCCGGGAGGCCGAGCGGGAGCTCGAGCGCGAGCCGGGTCAGCGCGCGTGGTGGCTGCGCGCGGTGGCGGGCGACCGGGACGTGGAGCCGCTGCTGCTGGCCAACCTCGCGGCCGAGACGTCCATCACCCGCCTCCACGCGGCGCATGCCCTCTCCGTGTTGGGCCGCCTGGCCAGCGCGGAGGCCGCGGACGAGCTGCTCGCCGCAGCCCAGCGCGAGACCAGCGCGTCGGTGTTCCGGGAGATCGCGGCCGCGTTCATCGCGCTCGGCCGGCCGTGCCGCGCGGGCGCGCTCGGCCTCGCGGCGCGCCTGCACGCGGCGGACACCCGCGACGCGGCGCTGCTG
>CAZEAA010000101.1:4164-16360 GCA_964510015.1 uncultured Sandaracinaceae bacterium | reverse complement strand
CGCCTTGACCCCGTTGCTGCTGCTCGCCACCGCGACCACGCTGTGGGCGCAGCAGGAGCCCGCCGCCCGCCCCCCGTTCGACCCGCTGCGTGGCATGGACCCCGACGGCCGCATAGAGCGCCCCGAGATCCCGCAGCAGGTCATGCACCCCATCCAGGCTGCGCGCCTTGCGCGCGTCCAGGTGCTGCAGGCTGCGCTCCACCTGCGCGATGGCCTCGGGGTCCAGCAGCTGACGCAGGTCGGGCTCGCCCAGCAGCTCGCGCAGCTGCCCCTGGTCCAGCGTGAGCGCCCGCGCGCGGCGCTCGGCCACGGGCGCGTCCTGGTCGTAGAGGTAGTTGCCCACCCAGCTGAACAACAGCGACGCGGCGAACGGCGACGGCCGCGCGCTGTCCACCACCGTGATACCCACCTCGTGGCGCTCCACTTGCTCCAGCAAGCGCCCGAGCCCGGGCAGGTCGAACACGTCGCGCATGCACTCGCGGTACGTCTCGAGCACCATGGGGAAGTCCCCGAAGTCGCTGGCCACCGAAAGCAGGTCTGCCGAGCGCCGCCGGTTGAGCCACAGCGGCACCCGCTGCCCGGGCCGGCGCTTGGGCAGGAGCAACGCGCGCCCGGCGTTCTCACGGAAGTGCGTGGCGAACAGCGCCGTGTCGGCGAGCGCCCGCGCCACCTCGTCTTCGAGCCCGACCGAGTCCGGGATGAACAGCGACGGGTCCGGTGCCTGGGCCAGCTCGGGCAGCCGGAAGATCATGCCCTCGTCGTGCCACAGGACGTCCAGCGTGGTGCCGTAGGCGGTCTCCAAGCGCCGCTTCACCGCGGTGGCCCACGGCGCGTGCACGCGCCCGCCGAAGGGCGAGAGGATCGCCACACAGCGGTCGCCCAGCGCATCGGCGAAGCGCTCGAGCACGATGGCGCGGTTGTTCGGCACCGCCCCCGTGGCCGCGCGCTGCTCGGTGATGTACCGGACCAGCTCGCTGGCCGCGTACGCGTCCAGGCTGTGTTGCTCGCGCAGCAGGGTCTCCGCGTCCGCCATGGGTTGCGCGGTGAGCGTGCCGGCCAGCTCGCCGATGACCTGCCCGAACTCGAGCGGCCGCGAGGGACGTTCGCCCTTCCAGAAGGGCATGCGCCCCGCCTCGCCCGGCGCCGGCAGCACCAGCACGCGGTCGTGCGTGATCTCGTCCACGCGCCAGCTGGTGGCGCCCAGCTGGAACACGTCGCCGGGCTGCGACTCGAAGACCATCTCTTCGTCCAGCTCACCGAGGCGCGTGGGCTTGTCGGTGCCCGCCAGGTACACGCCGTAGAGCCCGCGGTCCGGGATGGTGCCGCCGTTCACCACCGCCAGGAGCCGCGCCCCCTTCCGCGCTTCGAGGCGCCCCGTCACGCGGTCCCACGTGATGCGCGGCCGCAGCTCGGCGAAGCGGTCCGAGGGATAGCGCCCGCTCAGCATGTCCAGCACGCCATCGAACGCGCGCCGCGGCAGCTCCGCGAAGGGGGCCGCGCCGCGCACGAGCCCGTACAGCGTGTGGGCGTCCATCGGTTCCGCCGCCAGCATGGCCACCACCTGCTGCGCCAGCACGTCCAGTGGGTTCACCAGGAAGCGCGTCTCCTCCACGTGCCCCGCGCGCACGTGCTGCACCAGCGCCGCGCAGGCCAAGAGGTCGCTCTTGTGCGTGGGGATGAGCACGCCCTTCGACACCGCGCCCACCTGGTGCCCCGCGCGGCCGATGCGCTGGATGCCCGAGGCCACCGAGGGCGGCGCCTCCACCTGCACCACCAGGTCCACCGCGCCCATGTCGATGCCCAGCTCGAGCGAGCTGGTGGCCATGACCGCCGGCAGCGTGCCCTGCTTGAGCCGCTCTTCGAGTGCGGCGCGCGCGTCCTTGCTGATGCTGCCGTGGTGCGCGCGGGCCACCTCGCTGCCGGCCAGGTCGTTCACGGCTTGCGCCAAGCGCTCGGCCAGGCGCCGGCTGTTCACGAACACCAGCGTGGTGTGGTGCGCCTGGATCAGCTCGAGCAGCCGCGCGTGCACGCTGGGCCAGATGCTGGCGTTGCCGGCGCGCGCCCCCGCGGGGTCCACGCTGGGGTCCACCGTGACCTCGGGCGGCAGCTCCACGCGCAGGTCGAAGGTCTTGGTGCGCCCGGTGTCCACCACGGCGACAGGACGCGGCACGGACGCCATGCCTCCATCAAGCGCGCCGCCATCCGGGCTCTCGAAGCCGCCCAGAAAAGCCGCCACCTCGTTGAGCGGGCGCTGCGTGGCGCTCAGCCCGATGCGCTGGAGGGGAGGCGCCTCGGGGTCCTTCGCCCGCCGCAGGAGCTCGAGCCGCTCGAGGCTCAGCGCCAGGTGCGCGCCCCGCTTGGTGCCCACCACCGCGTGGATCTCGTCGATGATGACCGTCTCCACGTGGGCCAAGCCCGCGCGCGCCTGGCTGGTGAGCAGCAGGTACAGCGACTCCGGCGTGGTGATCAGGATGTCCGGCGGACGCCGGCTCAGCTGCGCGCGCTCCCGGGCGGACGTGTCACCCGAGCGCACTCCGATGCTGGGCACGCGCGGCTTCACGCCGTCTGCGTGGGCCTGCGCGACGATGCCCGCGAGCGGCCCCGCGAGGTTGCGCTCCACGTCCACGCCCAGCGCCTTGAGCGGCGACAGGTACAGCACGCGCGTGCCGGGCTGCGCGGCCGGGGCCCCGAACAGCAGCTTGTCGAGCGCCACCAAGAACGCCGACAGCGTCTTGCCCGAGCCGGTGGGCGCGAGCAGCAAGGTGGACGCGCCGCTCGCGATGGACGGCCACGCCAGCTGCTGCGCGTGCGTGGCCTGCCCGAACGCCTGCACAAACCAGCGCTGGGTCGAGGGGTGCGCGAAGCTCAGCGCGTCGGTGGGGACGTCCACTCCACGGTTCTAAAGGGTGGGTGTGACACTGTCACGGAGGGGAGCGCCGCGCGGGGGTGGCAGTATAATGTCGGACGCCCGTATGCCCTCCACCACACGACCCCTCGCGCTCCCCAGTCTCCCTTGGGCAGGCTGCTGTCTGCTCGCCGGCTGGGCCCTCGGCTGTGGTCAGTCGCCCTCCACGACACCGGCGCCGGCCACGGCCGCCACGGCCCACCACGCCACCACAGGCACCCCTGCCGAGCTGATCACTCGTCCGCTCGGCGGGGACATCCACTGGGTGAGCAACGACGAGGACGACGTGCGCGCCGTGTTCCTCGAGATCGACGCGCTGCCCCAGCCCCCGGGCGACGCCATCGGCCGCATCGAGCTGCATCACGCCTACCGCGAGCTGCGCGTGATCGACGAGATCGCCCCTCCCGAGAAGGTGGTCATCGTGCACCGCACGGAGCTCTGCGAGGCGTGGGTGACGCGCGCCCGGCGGATCCACACGCTCCTGGCGAGCGACGACGACCCGGACACCGCGCCGAGCGATCCACGGACCTACCTGGTGCTGGAATTCGAGGGCTGCGAAGACGGCGGTGCCGGCATCAGCGGGGTGCCGATGGCGGACATCCGTGTGCGTTCCCTTCGGCGAGACGACCTGACGCAAGCCGCCACGCCAGCGCTCGTCGACCTCGTCCGGCCCATGGACGACGGCGTCTGGGGAGGCGACCCGCTGCCGACCGGCGACTTCCGCATGCTGGAGCTCCCCGAGCATGGCGTGACCTTCGTGGTGGGCGCTGGCTCCTGGGTCGTGCGAGACGGAGCGGTCCTGTCGGGCGCCGAGCCCGTCACGCTGATCGAGGCGGGCCCGCTGGTGCTGCTGGAGCTCGAGACCCCGAGCGAAGGATGGCTTGGCTCACTGAGCGACTTCCATCGCCGGCAGTAGCGGCCCCCTCTGGACATCGGCAGCCGCGCGCTCGGGGAAGCACCCGGCCACCACCGCGACCGCGGCGAGCGACAGCAGCGCAGCGAGCGCGAAGTGAGCCGTGTAGCCCAGCTGGTCGGCGCTGACCCCGGCGAGGAGCGTCGCCGTGCCCGTGGTGATGACCACCGCGCTGGCCTGCGCCGTGTAGTCCGACGCGGCCTGCTCCGTCGAGCACCAGTCCATCATGCAGGTGAACAGCGCGACCGTGGCCATCCCGCCAGCGAGGTGCTCGAGCGCGCACAGCGCATAGATGGCGTCTCGGCTCGGACCCACCGCGGCCATGTACGCGTAGCCACCCACGGTGAGCGCCTGGAACAGGCCGAACATCACCAGCGAGCGCTTGCGGCCGAGCCGGTTGGCGAGTGCCCCCGCGAGCACGGCGCCCACCAACCCAGCCACGAAGCCCACGGTGCCCAGCAGCCAACCGATGTCCTCGAGGGTGAAGCCCACGTCGGACAGGTAGGGCCGCAGCATGCTGGTCGCGAACGCCTCGCCCAGCTTGAAGGTGACCACCACCAGCAGCACCGCTGCGTTCTCGGGGCGCCGCAGGAAGTGCGGCCGCGTCTCGGCCACTGCTTTCGGAACGTGTTCACGAAGCACGGGCGCCGGCTCACGCGTCCGCAAGATGGGGAGGGTGGCCAGCAGCATCAGCGCCGCCATCGCCGCGAAGGTGCCTCCCGTGCCGAGGTCGTCGTGCAGGATGAGCAGCGCCCCGCCGCCCACGATCATCCCCACCCGATAGCCCGCCACTTGCAGGCCGTTCGCCACCCCTCGTTCTTCGGTGGCCAGGAGGTCCAGCGCGAGACCGTCCGTGGCGATGTCCTGCGTGGCCGCGATCAGGTTCAGCACGAACACGCCCGCCATCAGCACCGGCATGGACACCTGCACGCGCGTGACCAGCGCGAGGCCCACGAGCACGCCCACCGCGCCCAGCTGCAGCGGCACGATCCACGACTTGCGCCTCCCCAGCCGAGACAACCGAGACAAGGAGTGACGGTCCACGAGCGGCGCCCACAGGAACTTGAGGCCCCACGGCATGGCCAGCATGGACGCCAGCCCGATCTGCGCGAGCGAGTACTCCTCCTCGCGCAGCATGACCGGCAGCGCCTGCGTAAAGAAACCGAACGGCAGGCCCTGCGAGAAGTAGAGCGAGCCCAGCAGCCCCAGCTTCACCGCGGGAGAGATCGATTCGTGGTTGCCTGAGTGCATCTCCGCTCCGTTGTTTATTGTGCGACCAACCAAACAATGACGGTGCGAGCGCCTGGTGTCAAGCACGGCGCCTACTCGCGGGCCTACTCGCGGTCCTACTCGCGGATCTCGACGTCGTTGGAGCGCGCCGACACCGCCCCGTTGGCGCCCACGCACGCGAGCCGGATGCGGGACCCCACGGGCGGTGGGTTCACGCCTGGCGCATCGGCCTGGCAGCGGCCCGGCGAGTGATACAGCGGCTGCAGGGCATCGCCCGACCGCACGGCAAAGAGGCCGTACGCGGACCCTTCGGCCGCCGGAGCGACCACCACGCCCACCACGCTCGCGGGCAGGGCAGACCGCAGACGCGCTTGAAGGCCCCAGGTCTCGGGGTAGTACGGCTGCTGCGAGCCGGCGTGACGCACCATGTCCACGCGGGTCACGCGGCACGGCGCAGGCAGGGGCACGGCGGTGTCCACCACGGTGACCGCCAGCTCACCGGCGGGCCCGCTGACCACCCCGGCGCCGGCCACGAAGCGGTGCGGCACGAGGCGCACCAGTCCGGGGGCCAGCGGCGCCGCGTGCAGGCGCATGGGCGTGCCCGCAACGGTGAGCGTGTACTGACCACCGAAGGGCTCGGCCATGCCGCCCCCGAAGCTCATGTCGAGGCCCAGCACGATGGCCCCGCCCGGTCCGATCGTGGTCCCGGCCGGCGTGCGGTAGCCCGGCGCGAAGCCTGGCGTGGCGCAGGCGCCGGCGCGCGCCGAGCGGGGCAGCAGCGCGCTCATCGCACCTGCGCCGAGTGAAGCCATCGACCAAGCCAGCCACTCTCGTCTCTGCATGGGGTTCCCTTTCGGTCTCGATAGTCTACGACTCGGGCTCGCCCGTCACCCTTGGGCCCATGTTCGGGTCAAGGTGACCCATCGTTGCGCACCCCCTTGTCGGTCACGGTTTCAGCCCGCCATCATGTTGGGTGATGGATCCGCTGCACACGCTGCCTCGCCTGCTGGACCGGGTCCCAGCGGAGGTCTTGGTGCACTCGGAGCCCGAGCCCTGCCCGTACATCCAAGGGCAGACCGCGCTCATGCCGCTGCGCCTGCCCATCCGGCGGCTGCAGCCCGCCGAGCTGGACCAGCGCCTCGAGCAGGGCGACCGCCGTCACGGCGCACTGCTCTACCGGCCCACCTGCACCGAGTGCCACGCCTGCGAGGCCATCCGCCTCGACGTGAGCCAGTTCAAGCTGCGCCCGCACCACAAGCGCGTGCTGCGCAACGGCGACAAGGTGCTGCGCGTGGAGCTGGGCCCGCCGCTGTCGGACCGCGAGCGCGTGCAGCTGTTCGAGCGTCACAAGCGCCTGCGCGGCCTCGAGAGCCCGAACGCGCGGCCCATCACCATGCTGTCGTACCAGCGCTTCCTGGTGGACCGCCTCTGCGGGTCGTTCGAGATGCGCTACTACCACGAGGGTCGCCTGGTGGGCGTGGCCGTCACCGACAAGGGCGAGAAGGCCCTCTCGGCGGTGTACTGCTACTACGACCCCGAGCTCGCGAAGCTGAGCCTGGGGACGTACTCGATCCTCAAGCAGCTCGAGCTGGCCAAGCGCTGGGGCATGCGGCACCTCTACCTGGGGCTCTACATCGAGGCCAACGAGCACATGGGCTACAAGGCGCGCTTCCTGCCGCACGACCGCCTCGTGCGCGGCGAGTGGCGCACCTTCGAGCGCGAGCCGGCATAGCTCCCGGATTGACCTGCCCGGGTCGGGCGCTAGCCTCGCGCGCCGTGTCTGCCATCGCCCTTCTTCAGTCCGAGTGGCCCTTGGTGGTCGCCCGCTGGCCTTCCGACGGAGAGCTGGCCGACATCGACGCGTACTTCGACCGGTATCCCGCGCTCATCCACCGCGCCCGGCTCGAGGGGCCCATCGTGTTCATCACGGACCTGCGCCGCATGACCATGTCCGCCACCACCGCCACCAAGCGCAAGCGCGTGGCCGACCGCTCGGCCGAGACGCTGAAGCAGCTGAAGCCGTTGATCCGCCGCGAGGCCGTGCTCGCGTCCTCCGCCTGGGCCAAGGCCAGCCTCACCGCGGTGTTCATGTTCGCCAAGCCCGAGTGGCCGCTGCGCGTGTTCACCGACGAGCAAGAGGCGCGCGCGTGGCTGGCCGAAGTGGAGCCCACGGTGCGCCAGGCACCGACGCCGCCGGTCGGTGGGTCGGCGCTCCGCTGAGGCGAGGCTTCGCGCCCAGCATCACTCAACCGATGGGCGTGACCGTGGTTTGCGGCAGGCCGCTGTAGATCACCCACGCCGCCGCGATCAAGACGCCAACGAACACGGCGGTGTACACGCGCTTGCCGGCGGCGACCTCGTCGGGAACGGGGCCCGCGTCTGCGAGCAGCTTGCCGAGCGTCTTCAGCTTCACGAGGCCCACGAGCGCGAGCACCACGGCCAGAGCGCCCAGCGCGAGGTGTCCGAAATCCGGTCCGCGAGACACCGTCGCGGAGCCCACTCCGTTGATGACCTCGCTCGACGTCTCGATGCTCTGGAAGGACACGAAGTAGCCCGCCGCCGCGCACACCGCCGCGGTGATCGCGCTCTTCTTCGTCGCCGCCAATGGATTCTCCTCGTCATGCATGCTGCAACCTCCCAGTAGTGCGGTAGCGTACGTGGCTACGGGGGATGTCTTCCCTCGCTTGACCGGTCGGACGTTCGCGCCCCAGGGTACACCCATGGCTCGACTCCAAGACCGTCAATCCGCGTCACTCGGGCAGGTCGCGCGAAGCCACGGCTAGCAGGTCACCGCAGGTGCGGGCGCGGCAGAGGCGCAGGCGGTCGCCGGCCATCAGGGTGGCCCCCAGCCGCACGGTGGAGCCCACCTCGAAGCGCGTGCCCAGCGCCAGCGCGAAGGGGATGTCGGCGTCCTCCCAGCTGCGCCGGCAGCGCGTGAGCGACTTGGTGGTGATGGTCTCCGTGTGCAGGGTGAGCACGCTCACGCTCGCGTCGCTGCCACGCGCCTGCGCGGCTTCGTAGCGCCCACGGATCAAGGCCGGGTGCCGCGAGCCCTCGGGCCACACCGACACCTGAAAGCGATCGCCGCGCACCTCGAAGCACAGGTGCTGACCGGGGCGGTAGGCGTCACGTTCCCAGCGCGCCGACGCACCCCAGGGCGAAGCCCCCACGGTTACGGGCTGCGCCGAAGCCACGCGCTGCTGCGACGGTGCCGCGTCCTGCACCCCGCAGGCCACCACCAAGGCCAGCGCGAGAGCCCGCGGACCCACGCGAGAAGCGCTCCGTTCCACCGAGCCCATGTCCGAGACTCTACCACGGTGTCGCTCGGCGCCCGCTGAGCCGCTGGTGTAGAGTGTCGGGATGTTGCGCGCACCAACGCCCCCGGACCAGCTCGTGGACAAGCGTGGCCGTCCCTACTTTCTGTGGGACGTGGACATGACGCTCACGGAGTGGCTCGCCAAGGTGAACGGCCCCGACGTCGATGACGCCGCCTACTGGCTCGCGCGCGCGCTGCGGGACGCCAAGCCCGATGACGTGCTCGAATTCGTAGACTGGGCTCGGATCGAGCGCGACTGGCAGCGGATGTCGCCCCACCTCGGGAAGCAGCGTGAGTTCTGGGCGTGGTGGCTAACGCAGGTCGGTCGTGCAGTCGACGCTTAGTAGCTTGCAACAGCGCGTACTGGGAGTGGTGGCCAACGTGGGGGGCTGGACCCTCACGGGCGGCGGCGCGCTCGCTGGCGTCTACCTCGGGCACCGCGTCACCGACGATCTCGACCTCTTCCTTTACGGGACGCGTAGCTTCGACCAAGAGCCTCGCTCCGTCGAGGATGCATTGGTGGCGGATGGCCTCAGCGTATCCACGCTTCAGCGGACACCCGGCTTCGTACGACTCCGCGTCGACGATTCCGAACACGAGCGCTTGATCATCGACCTGGTGGCCGAACCCGTCCCGCGTGTGGACCAGCCCGCTGAGTTGAAGCCAGGACTCTGGGTCGACTCGGCCTACGAAATCCTGGTGAACAAGCTTGGCACACTGCTCTCGCGGTCTGAGTTGCGCGATCTCGAAGACACCCGCGCGCTCGTCGAGAGCGGCGTGGACCTCGAGCGCGCCTTGCAAGATGTCTCTAGAAAAGATGGGGGCTTCTCCCCCATGACTCTCGCGTGGTTGCTGCGGCGGCTGGACCTCTCGCGAGCCCCCAGGTTGGGGTTCGATCCCGTGGCGCTCGACGGGTTCCGTGCGCAGCTCATCGCTCGATTGATACGCGAGTAGCCGTGGGAATGTCGCGCGCGGCGGTGCCGTTCCCCCGCATGGCGCGCGCTCGGGATCGGTTCGTTACCCTAGCGCTGATCGTCGTGGCCGGTGGCTGTGGGCAGGCCGAAGCGCCGCCCGCCAACAGCCGGGTAGAGCTGTCAGAGCCAACGTTCGTGGACCACGAACCCGTCTCGGAGCCCGAGGTCAGCGCTCCACCGTTCATCGACCCCGCAGCAGCCACGCGGAGCGCATGCCAAGCCGCGTGCCAAGACGTCTTCCTGCCCGACGCCACGCGCTTCGCCCCCACGCCTCGGTCCGCGCACCGTGCCCTGCTCCCGCTCGTCGGCGCCAGCGGCTGGTGGGTCAGCGCCGCCCCCGGTCGTGAGCACAGCGCGCAGCTGTGTGTGGAGAACGAGCCGCCCGAGCTCGAGTGCCCGTGGGTCATGCCGCTCGAGGCCACGGTGGCCTGGGATACGCGCGAAGAACGGGTGCGCGCGACCCTGGCCGCGGCCGAGGGGCAGCTCCAGATCACGCAGCACCGCGCGGGCAGCGAAGAGGGGTGCGCCTGCCCGCCCTTCGATCTGCGCGCGTCCCCTCGGTAGCGTGGGTGCCGGCTTCCGCGTTTCGCGCGGCGGTGGTATCGAGGCTTCGTGACATTCGTGAACCATCTCTGGAACCTTTCGGTGGCGCTCGGCGTGGCGTGGATGCTCGTCGCCGCGGTGCTGGCGCGCGCTTCGGTGCTGGACTCCCCCAAGGGCTCCGACCCGCGCGGGCGCTTCCGCTTCGCCTTCTCGGTGTTCGTGCTGTTTCTGGTCCTGATGGGCATCACCGCGCTGAGCGCCACGCTGCGGCACAGCAGCGCGGAGGAATTGCGCGTGGCCACGGCCCTGCTCGGCACGCTCGCCGGCGTGGGCTTGGTCAGCGTGGTGGTCTTCGAGGGCCTCGTGCGCCGCGTGCGCCCCGGCCTGCCGCGCATCGTGCCGGACGTCCTCACCACCATCGCGGGCCTGGTCGCGCTGATCCGCGCGTCGTCCAACATGGGCTTCGATCTCGGCGGCGTCATCGCCACGAGCGCCGTGCTCACCGCGGTGATCGGCCTCTCGCTGCAGGACACCCTCGGCAACATCCTGGGCGGCCTCGCGCTGCAGATGGACGGCTCCATCGAGGTGGGCGACTGGGTCAAGATCGGCGACGTCTCTGGGCGCGTGTCCGAGATCCGCTGGCGCTTCACCGCCATCGAGACGCGCAACTGGGAGACGGTGATCTTCCCCAACAGCATGATCACGCGTGGCCAGGTCATGGTGCTCGGGCAGCGCACCAACCAGCCTTTGCAGTGGCGCCGCTGGGTGTACTTCCACGTGGACTTCCGCCACGCGCCCACCGACGTGATCGCCACGGTGGAGACGGCGCTCTGCGCGCAGCCCATCACCAACGTGGCGGCCACGCCGCTGCCGAACTGCATCGCGGTGGACTTCGACACCAGCTCCACCAAGTACGCGGTGCGCTACTGGCTCACGGACATCGCGGTGGACGACCCCACCGACAGCCTCGTGCGCACCCGCATCTTCTTCGCGCTGGCGCGTGCCCGCATGTCGCCGGCCATCCCCGCGCAGACCATCTTCGTCACCGAGCACGACGAGGAGCGCGCCGAGGCCAAGCGAGAAGAGGACTTCGCCCGCCGCATGAAGGCGCTCGAGGGCGTGGACCTGTTCCGCGGCGTCTGCGACGAGGACCGCCTGGCGCTGGCGGAGAGCCTGCACCGCGCTCCGTTCGCGCAGGGCGAGACCATGACGCGCGAGGGCGCGAAGGCCCACCACCTCTACATCATCGTGAAGGGGGAGGTGTCCGTGCGCGTGGGCGGCATCGGTGAGGAGAACCAGGTGGCGCGCTTGAACGCGGGTCACTTCTTCGGCGAGATGGCCTTGCTCACGGGCGAGAAGCGGCGCGCCACCTGCATCGCGATGACCGACGTGGAGTGCTACCGCCTCGACGCGAGCGCGTTCAGCACGCTGCTGGCCAAGAACCCCGAGCTCGCCGAGCAGGTGGCGTCCAGCCTGGTGGAGCGCCAGATCGGCCTCGAGGCCGTGAAGGGCCGCGTGGACGAGGCCGCCAACGCGCGCCGCCGCGCCGAGAGCGAGCGCGACATGACTTCCAAGATCCGGGCCTTCTTCCAGCTGGACTGAGCCCACAGATCGTCAGCTCGCGTAGAACGGCGATTATGTTATAAGCCGGCGCATGCAGGCGCAGTACAGCAGCAAGTTCACGATCCTCATGTCGCTCGGGATCGTGTGGTCTCTGTACCGCATCATCACCGAGCCCCCCAGCTGGCAGGCCATGTTGATCATGGTGGTGCTCTGCTACTTCGTGACCGACATGGTGAGCGGGCTGCTGCACATCATCTTGGACAACCCGCGCTCGCTGGACATCAAGTTCATCGCGCCGCTGGCCCAGGGCTTCCAGAACCACCACAACGACCCCGAGAAGATCTTCCGGGAGCTGACGCTGTATCAGCACCTCTACGTCATGCACCTGCCGCTGACGCTCTTCTTCTTCGCGGTGCTGCCGTTCAACAACCCGCTGGTGTTCGTGGCCTACCTCAGCATGGTCGCCATGCTGCACCTCATGCAGATGAGCCACCGCTGGGCGCACGTGCCAGACGCGCAGCGCGGGGGGTTCGTCACCAGCCTGCAGAAGGTGCGCTTCATCATCCCCTACGGCTCGCACGCGAAGCACCACGTGGACCCGTACGACCACGACTTCTGCATCATGAGCGGGCTCTGCAACAAGCCGCTCAACGGCATGGCCAAGCTCTTGGGCGTGCGCACGCACGGCTGGATCCTGGTCTTCCTGCTGATGTGCTTCGTGCCCATCGGCGCCGGCCTGGCCATGCACTACG
>CAZEAA010000101.1:0-4064 GCA_964510015.1 uncultured Sandaracinaceae bacterium | reverse complement strand
GCATGAAGCGCAGCATCTCCATGCCGGTGATCAGCAACAACACCGGCGCCGACAGCTACTTCGTCGAGCTCGCGCGCGGGCTCGAGGACCGCGGACACCAAGTGTCCCTGCAGTTCTTCCCGCGCCGCTACGAGGCCTCCGCGAGGTGGCTGGGCCTGCGCTACAAGTGCCCCGAGGGGACCGACATCGTGCACACCAAGGCCGAGCACGGCTTCGCGCTGCGCACGGGCAAGGCAAAGCTGGTGATGACGCTGGCGCACTCGGTCTTCGACCCGCTGCTGCTGCCCTACAAGTCGACCACCACCAAGGCCTACCACGCGCTGCTGAAGCGCGGCTCCATTCAGCGGTCGCTCGAGAGGGCCGATGCAGTGGTGACCGTCAGTGAGCACTCGCGGCAGCGCATCATGGCGGACTTCGGTCACCGCGACGTGACCACCATCTACAACGGCGTGGACGAGACGCGCTTCCGCCCGCTCGACGAACCGCAGCGCACGTTCCGGGACACGTGGGACCGGGGTCGCTTCAAGCTGTTCTTCGTGGGCAACCGCATGAAGCGCAAGGGCGCGGACCTCTTGACCCCGATCATGCGCGAGCTGGGCGACGACTTCGTCCTCTACTACACGGCGGGCTTCCGCGGCGGCGACCACGCCGACATCGCCAGCAACATGCACGCGACCGGGCGGCTGAGCGACGACGAGATGGTGGCCGCCTACAACGAGTGCGACGCGCTGCTGTTCCCGAGCCGCATGGAGGGCTTCGGCTATCCGGTGGCGGAGGCCATGGCCTGTGAGAAGCCGGTGGTCTGCACCAACAGCTCGTCCATGCCCGAGCTGATCGACGAGCAGGGCGGGCGCCTGTGCCCGGTGGACGACGTGGCCGCCTTCGCGCGAGCCGTGCGCGAGGTAGCCGCCATGAGCCAAGCCGAGCGCGCCGCGATGGGCAAGCACAACCGGGAGCGCGTGCTGCAGAACTTCACGCACGACCGCTGCATCGCGCAGTACGAGGCGCTGTACGAGCGGCTGCTCAGCCAGTAGCGTGGGGTCTCACGCCGAGGTGGCGTGGACGCGCGTGTAGAGCAGCACTAGCCCACACTGGATGGTGGAGTTGATGCCCTCCATGAGGAAGGTGGCGATGGCCGCGCCCTCGGGGCCGTAGCCCGGCACCAGCCACCACGCGAGGCCGCAGAACACCACGAGATCGAAGGTGACCAGGTAGGTCATGACGCTGGTCTTGCCGAGCGCCACGATGATGGACGTGGCCGTGCGCGCCACGAACATGAAGAGCCCCGCGGTGGACATCCAGATGTAGGCGCGCGCCGCGTCTTGGTAGTCCGGGGCCCAGCGCTCGGCGATGGGGATGGCGAAGACCACCAGCAGGAACGTGACCGGCCCGAGGATGCCCAAGACCTTGGCCACCGTCTTGATGGCCGCGCCGCGCAGCTCGGCCAGCTGGCGGCGACTGGCGAGCGACGCCGCGTAGGCGCCCATGGAGACCGACAGCGCGCCGCCGATGCCCACGGCCGGCGACGAGAGCTGCACCGCCGCGCCGAGCGCGCCCACGGCTTCGACGCCGTGCTGCGCCTCCACCAGGTAGAAGCCGATGCGCTTGTAGAGCATCACCACCAGGTAGGAGTAAGCGAGCGGGGCCGCCTCTTTCAGCATCTCGCGCGCGAGCGGCCGGTCGAGGGGCCGCCAGAAGTCCCCCTGCTCGCGGCGCAGCATCACGTAGATGAAGAGCGCGTTGACCACCTCGGTCGTGGAGATGGCCGCGATGTAGTAGACCACGCTCGCGTTCGCGAGGTAGAGCACGCCCAGCACCAGCGCCTGCGCGAGGGCCGACACGAGCGGCATGCCCAGCAGCTGGCGGTTCTGGTGACGCGCCTGGAACGCGACCTGCAGCGGCGCCGCCACCGACGCGGGGATCAGCACCAGCCCCGCGGCGATCAGCGCGATCGCACCGCCCGGGGCATCGGCGCGCAGCGTGGGCGCCAGGATCAAGACGGCCACGAAGCACAGCAGGCTGATGCCTGCCCGCAGCATCACCAGCGTGCTCACCACCTGGTTCGCGCGCTCGGGCTCGAGGGCCGCGCGACGCAGGCCGATGGCGTCGAGGCCGAAGACCGCGAGGCGCCGCAGCGGGTCGATCCAGGCCACCGCGCTGGTGAGCACGCCGTAGTGGTACTTCGAGAGGATGACCAGCAGCACGATGCCCGCGAGCGCCTGCGAGATGGCGGTGCCGGCCGTGCCTCCGAACACGTAGAGGGTGTTCGAGAGCAGCGTCTTGCGCGACGGCCCGTCCTGCGGAACGGGATCCGTGACGTGCACGTCGTCAGGTTGGCGCTTGGTCTCTTCGGTCACGCGTGTCCCATGAACTGCGCACGCATAGCGCAACTGCCGCGCGGGTGCACCGCGTCAGCTCACGACCGAGATGGTGACGCGCCGTGTGTGCGGGCGCGTGCGGTGCTCCCACAGGTAGACGCCCTGCCACGTGCCGAGGTCCGCGCGGCCGGCTGAGACAGGGATGCCCAGCGAGGTCTGCGTGAGCGCCACGCGGACGTGCGCCGACATGTCGTCGGGGCCTTCGTCCGTGTGCTCGAAGAGCGGGTCACCGTCACGAACCAGGCGCGAGAGCCACGCGTTCAGGTCCACGTGCACGCTGGGGTCGGCGTTCTCGTTGATGATCAGCGACGCGCTGGTGTGGTGCACGAACACCGTGCACAGGCCGCGCTGCGCCCCCGACGCGCGGACCACGCGCTGCACCTCGCGCGTGATCTCGTGGGTGCCGCGCCCGCGCGTGGCGAGCTCGAGGGTCTCCGCGAAATAAGTCATGCCTCCCGCTCGTACCATGCGGGCCTGTCTCGACAAGAGGTGGGCACGCACTCCTCTCTCCGCTACACTGAAACGATGACCCGTCTCACGAACCCTGCGCGCCGCGCGCTCTTGCTCACGTGCATCCTCTCGAGCGCCTGCGCGTCGACCACCAGCACGAGTAGCGCCACCCAGACACCGGCCACGTCGGCTCCGCTCACCCAAGGAAGCACGCCCGGCGAGGTGGTGCTCAGCGCGGACCTCTTGGTGCGTCCGCTGAGCGGCAACGTGCTGCTGCACGTCTCGTGGAAAGAAGTGGAAGGCTGGGGGCGGGTGGGCTCGAACGGCCTGGTGGTGCTGGGCGAGCGCGAGGCGCTGCTGGTGGACACGGCCTTCACCGACGAGCAGACGGCGCAGCTGCTGGACCACGTGGAGACTGCGCACGGGCGCCGCGTGACGCACATCCTCGTCACGCACTCGCACGACGATCGCATGGGCGGCATCCGCGAGGCGCAGCGGCGCGGCATCACCGTGCATGGGCTCGCGCTGACCGCGGAGCGCGCCATCGCGGAGGGCAATCCCCCGCCCGACGAGACGTTCGCCAGCGAGACCACGCTGAACGTGGACGGTGCCCGCGCGCTGGCCTTCTTCCCCGGTGCGGCGCACGCCCCAGACAACGCGGTGGTGTGGCTACCCGACGCCGAGGTGCTCTTCGGCGGCTGCATGATCCGCGAGGCCGCCGGCACCAACGTGGGCAACATGGGCGACGCGTCGCTCAGCACCTGGGAAGACGCGGTGAACACCATCCGCGCGCGCGTCCCGTCGCCGCGCATCGTGGTGCCGGGTCACGGCGAGGTGGGCGATGCCGGGCTGCTCGATCACACCATCGCGCTGGTGCGGGCCGCACGCTAGAGCGGGCCGCGCAGGGCGCCGAGGGTGGCGCGCGTCGGTCGCCGAGCAGGTCAGCGAGTGGCGCAGTGCAACGGCCCCGGCCCGCACATGGCAGGCCGAGCCGCGCAGGAACAGGTCTTACTTCTTGCCCTTGGCCGGCGCCGGAGCCGCTGCGCCCTTACCCGTGTTGGCCTGCTTGGACGCCGCCTTGTTGGCCGCGTCCTTCGCGCTCGCCTGCTTCTGGCTATCGTTCTTCTGCTTCGACTTCGGTGACTTGTCGCCCATGAAGACCTCCAATGGTGGCACGCGCCACGGACGTGAGTCTTCACAGGTCTCGGAGAAACCACAAGCGTGATGTATGCCGAA
>CAZEAA010000100.1:4482-16519 GCA_964510015.1 uncultured Sandaracinaceae bacterium | reverse complement strand
CCGCGAGAGATGTGTTGAATCCTAAGGCTTCAGCCGGGGGTGCCCAAGTGCCCTGAAACAAGGCTCAGAGAGGCGCGTCGAAGTCGTCGACCTGTGCCTCGATCTCGGCCTCGGCCTCGGTGGGCGCGAAGGCGGTGGCGTTGAGCACGGCGAACCCGCAGGCCCCCGCGAGCAACACGGCCACCACGGCGACGGGCTTCTTGCCGCGCTTCCAGGCGAGCACCGCGCCCGCCAAGCACGCGAGCGCGCCGACGCCGCCCACCCCTTGAATGATCATCCACGTTTCCATCGTCGTATCCGTTCGTTCGAGAGGAGCAGCCGCGGGCTAGGCGGACATCTGGCGGCGCGCCTGCGAGAGCGCGATGCCCGCAGCGACCGATGCGTTGAGCGACTCGGCCTCGGCCGAGATGGGGATCCTGGCGATCAGGGTACAGCGCTCGCGCACCATGCGGCGCATGCCTTCGCCTTCCGAGCCGATCACCACCACGCGGCCCTGTGGCGCTTCCGGCAGGTCGTAAATGTCCGTGTCTCCGTCGCCGTCGAGGCCGATCACCTGGAGCCCTGCGTCGGCCAGCGTCATCAGCGTGCGCTGCAGGTTGGTGACCCGCGCGATGCGGGCGCGCTCGGTGGCGCCAGCCGACACCCGCACCACCACGGGCGTCACGCCCACCGCGTTGTGCTTGGGCACCAGGATGCCGTGCGCGCCGAAGGCCACCGCGCTGCGCACGATGGCACCGAAGTTGTGCGGGTCGGTCAGGCTGTCGAGCGCCACGAAGAGCGGGCAGGGGCCCCCGCTGGCGAGCAGCTCGGCGAGCTCCACGTACGGGTACTCGCCCGTGATGGCCACCACGCCCTGGTGCTTCACGCCCTTGGACAGCCCGTCCAGCGCTTCGCGCGTGCGCTCTTCCACGCGCACCTTCGCCTTGGTGGCCAGCTCGCGGACCTCGCGCAGGCTCTCACTGTCGCCCTCGTGCACATAGACCACGTGGACGTCTTGCCGCGCGCCCCCGCGCAGCGCCTCGGCCACGAAGCGTGGCCCCGTGAGGATGCGCTTCACGAGCCGGCCTGGCCGCGCAGCGCGAGCGCGGCGTGCATCTCGTCCACCACGGCGCGCGCCGCAGCCACCGGGTCCGCCGCGTCGCGGATGGGACGGCCCACCACCAAGAAGTCGGCTCCGGCCTCGATGGCGCTGCCCGGCGTGGCGATGCGCTTCTGGTCCCCCACGGCCGCGCCGGCGGGACGCACGCCGGGGACCATCAGGGTAGGGCCCGTGCCCAAGTGGCGGCGCAGCATGGCCACCTCGAGCGGCGAGCACACGAGGCCCCCCACGCCGGCCTGCACGCTGAGCGTGCCGAGACGCAGAACGGCGCTGTCGGCCGGGCCCGCGAGGCCCACGCTCTCGAGCTCGTCGTCGTCCATGCTGGTGAGCACGGTGACGGCCAGGAGGGTGGTGTCGCCCGCTTCGGCGGCGACGGCGCGCAGGGCGCTGGGCCCCGCCACACCGTGCACCGTCAGGAAACGCACGCCGAGGCGCGCCGCCGACGCGGTGGCCTTGGCCATGGTGGCCGGGATGTCGTGCAGCTTGAGGTCCAGGAAGCACGCCGCGCCCGCGTCATGAACGGCGCGCACGGCGTCGGGACCGGCTGCGGTGAACAGCTCGAGCCCCACCTTGAAGACCCCCACTTGCCCCGCCAGCTGGTCAATCCAGGTGCGGGCCGTGGCCAAGTCCGTGACGTCGAGAGGAAGCACCAACCGCTCACGCGCGCTCGGCGCGTGAGGGCTGCTCTGGACTCGGCTCATGCTCGGGCCCCGATCAGAAGTCGAGGCCGCTGAGCGGGTTGTTGCCGCCCATCATGGTGGACGTGCTCGTCGAGCTGGACGTCCCGGTGCTCGGACGCGAGCCCGGGCGACGTGAGCCGCTGCTGCTGCTGCCCGAGGTCATGCTCGCGGCGGCGGCGGCGGCGGCGGCCTGCGCGGCGGCTGCGGCCTCACGGGCAGCACGCGCGTCGGCCTGTGCACGCTCGGCCTCTGCGTTGAGGCGCGTGCGCTCGGCCTCGCGGGCCTGACGCTCGTGCTCGGCCTGCTCCGCGGCCACGCGAGCGGCACGGTCGCGCTCGTCCAGCTGCGGCTTCACCACACCGAAGTAGGCGCCCACACCGCCGCCGATCACCAGCAGGATGATCCCGACGATGATGCCCGGGTGCACGCCCTTCTTCTTCTCGGCCTCGATGGTGGCGAGCTTCTGCTCGTGCGCCAGGAGGCGCGCCTGCTCTTCGGCGCGCGCGGCGGCTTCGGCTTCGAGGCGCACGCGCAGTGCACCCTCTTCGGCCTCGCGACGCAGGCGCTCTTCCTCTTCACGCTGAGCGCGCTCGGCGGCCGCAGCGGCCTCCTGCTCAGCGCGAATACGGGCTTCTTCCGCGGCCTTGCGCGCCGCCGCTTCCGCTGCGATGCGCTTGCGTTCGGCTTCGGCGGCCGCCGCTGCGGCATCCGCCTCCGACTGGATGCGGTCCTCCTCGAGGTTCATCAACTCCTTGAGGTTGAATAGGACGCTGGATTCCTTCTGATCGGACATCGGTCGTGCTGCTCCGTGGATCGAGATCTGTCGACCCGTTCAATTAGTTAGCCGGGGGGGGAGAGTGATGTCAACGCCTGGTTGGGACGGCCGGCCACCGAACCACCGGGGTCCAGCCGGCCGCTGGACGGCCGGGGGAACAGGTCACTCGCGCCAGAAAAGCTTCCAGGGGTTGTGCTTGAGGTCACGCAGCATCTCCTGGACGTCGTCGTAGATCTCTTCGTCCATCAGCATGGCGCCGACGGTGCCGCGGCCCTGGCGGATGTGGGTGACGATCTCCTCGGCGTCCTCCGTGATGCCGGTGCCGCGGTGGGCGATGTCCGACACGTCGCGGATGGTGCTCTGGATCTGCGCCTGCTGCTCTTCGCCGAGCATGTCCAGCAGGTCGTCCACCTTGGTGGCGATGCTGCGCGCGTCGGCCAAGAGCGGGTCGATGTCGCGGTTGATGCTGCTGGTGATGCCGTCCACGTTGCGCAGCGTGCGCTGGATGCGGGGCCCGGTGATGAGCTCGTTGGCGTTGCCCAGCAGGTCGTTGGTCTGGTCGGTGGCCGTCTCGATGTTCTGCATGATGCGGTCGATGCGGTCGCCGTGGCGCGTGAAGATGCCGTCGAGCGAGCGCACCATGTTGGCGGCGGCCGAGAGCAGCGAGTCCAGCTCTTCGCGGTTGTCGCGGAGCAGGCCGTGGATGTTCTCGAGCAGCTCGAACATCATCGCGAACGCCTGGTCCATGCGCGGGGGGTCGATACCCACGAGGATGTGGCCGTCGGCGACGGGCGGGCGGTCCTGGCTGCCCGGGTCGATGGCGATCAGGCTCTCACCCACGATGCTGGTCGACGTCACGTAGACGCGCGCGTCTTCGTGGATGGTGTCGAAGTACTGGCCCTGGATCTCGAGCCGAATGCGGATGAGCGGGCTGCGACCCGTGTCCGGGTCCAGCGTGCCACCGCGGTACTCGATCTCCTCCACGCGACCGACACGGATGTTGCCGATGTTGACGGGGGCGCCACCCAGCACGTTGCCCGGGTGATCGAAGTCGATGTAGAGCGTCTTCCCCTCTTCACCGGTGAACCCTCCGAGGGTGATCACGAACGCGCCCAGCAGCACGACCGCCACCAGGATCAGCAGGCCGACTCGGACCTCCAGGGACATTCCGCCTTTACTCATAGCTCTATCGGCCCTTCAGCCTCTCCCCGGATGAACTGCCTCACCACGGGGTCGTCGGTGTTTTCGAAGTCCGCCCACGTACCGAGCAGGCGAACGGTTCCCTTGTACAGCATCGCGATGCGATCCGAAATCGACTCGATCGACACCAGGTCGTGGCTGACGACGATACTCGTCACCCCGACTACATCACAGAGCTCGCGGATCATGGCGTCCACGCGGCGCGCGCTGATCGGGTCGAGCGAGGTGGTCGGCTCGTCGAAGAGCACGTACTCCGGGTCCAGCGTCAGGGCGCGGGCGATGGCCACGCGCTTGCGCATCCCGTCACCCAGCTCCGCCGGGTAGGACTTGGCGAAGTCCTGCATGTGCACCTTGCCGAGCTGCACCATGGCCTGGTCCAGCGCCTCCTTCATGGAGAGGTTCTTGTGCTTGCGCAGGGGCAGGGCCACGTTCTCCACGGCGTTCATGGAGTCGAACAGGGTGGAGTTCTGGAACACCATCGCGCAGCGCTGCCGCACGGGGTACAGCTCGGTCTCCGACTTGCGGCTGACCTCGTTCTCCGGGCGCCGGTCGCCCAGGTAGATGTTGCCGTCATCGGGGCGCAGCAGGCCGATGAGGTGCTTGATGAGCACGCTCTTGCCCACGCCCGAGCCCCCGATGATGAAGAAGCACTCGCCCGAGCCGATCTCGAGGTTCACCCCGTTCAGGATGACCTTGGGCCCGAAGGCCTTGTGGATGTTCTCGAAGATGATGGACATGGGAGGTCAGGCCGGGAGCAGCACGTAGCCCACTGCGCTGAGGATGAACTGCCAGACGATGATGCCGAACAACGAACCCACCACCGCTTCGGTGGTGGCGATGCCCACGCCCTCGGAGCCGCCGAAGGTGCGCAGGCCGCGCTGTGAGCTGACGATGGCGATGGTCCCGCCGTAGGTGACCATCTTGAGGAGGCCCAGGATCACGTCGCCCGACGTCAGCATGCTGAAGTTGAAGAACGTGTTGGGGTTCACATCGAAGCTGAACATGGCGACGAGCATCCCCGAGAAGATGCCCACGCCGCCGCCCACGCAGAGCACCACGGTGCTCATGATGACGGAGGCGATGAAGCGCGGGACCACCAGGAAGTCCACCGGGTCGGCGGCGCTCATGCGGAGCGCGTCGGTCTGCTCGGTGACGACCATGGAGCCGATCTCGGCGGCGATGCCGGCGCCAACGCGGGTGGCGAGCGGCATGGCACCCACGGAGGCGATCAGGTCGCGCACCTGCAGCTTGAGGAACGTGGCCCCCAAGAGCGACATGTCCGGGATGATCTTCTTGGTCTGCAGGCCCATCTGGTACGCCACGATGGCGCCGATGAACGCCATGGTGATGCACATGAAGAAGAGCGAGCCGTTGCCGATGGCGAACATCTGCTGGGCGATGTCGCCCTTCTCGCGCTTGCCGCGCAGGCAGTAATAGAGCGTGCGACCGAACACCCCACCCAGGTCCTTGAGCTCCCGCGCGTAGAACTCGAGCTGGCTCTCCTCGACGTCGTCGTCGTGATCATGATCGTGGTCATGATCGTGCGGCTGGGACCCTGGGGTGGTGGCGGTGGCGGTGTCCATGCTCGCGTCAGTTCAGGATGAAGGTGGACAGGTAGTCCGCGATGAAGACGCCACTCGCGGCCGCGACCACCGAGCGGTTCACGGCACGGCCCACGCCGGGGGCGCCACCATCCGTGGACAGGCCGAAGTAACACGAGTTGAGCGCGATCATGATGCCGAACAGGAAGGCTTTGATGACGCCCACCGCGAAGTCCCACATCTCCAGCTTGGGGAGGGCCGAGTTCAGGAAGAGCTTCCAGTCCACGTCCAGCATGAACGACGCCATGCCCATGGCGCCGACGATGGCGAGGAAGTCCCCGATGACGCACAGGCACGTCAGGATGATGACGATGCTGATCGCGCGGGGGACGACCAGATAGGTGATGGGGTCGATGGCCAGCGCCCGGAGCGCGTCCAGCTGCTCCGTGACGGCCATGGTGCCGAGCTCGGCGGTGTTGTTGGCGCCCACGCGTCCGTTGAACATCAGCGCCATGAGCAGCGGGCCGATCTCGCGGAACGTGGTGTAGATGGCCGAGAAGCCGACGAAGCTGCGCGCGTTGTAGCGGACCACCAGCGGCGCGGCCTGGATGACCATGATGGCGCCCACGAAGAACGCGGTGGCGGCCAAGATGGGCAGCGACTTCACGCCCATGCGGTACATGTTGCGGAAGAACTCGTAGCGGTCGATCTTCCACGGCATCGCGCGCCGCAGGATCTGCCCCGCCATGATGGCGATGCCGCCCGCCTGCCCCGCGATGTCGAGCAGCGCGGCGCCCATCCGCTCGGGGATGGCGAGCGAAGCCGAAGTTCCGTTGCTCATAGGGGGCCCTCCGTCTCGCCACGGATGAACTGGTGGACGTACGGGTTGGTGGACGCCCAGGCCTCGGCGAGGGTGCCGTCGAAGATCAGCTCACCGTTGAGCAGCATGCCCACGCGGTCGGCGATGCTGAGCACGCGCTGGATGTCGCTGGACACGATCATCACGGTGCTGCGCTGCTCGCGCGCCTCGTCCCGGATCAGGTTGCAGATGCGCTGGCTGGTCACGGGGTCGAGGCCGGCCGTGGGTTCGTCGTACAGGATGTACGGGGCGCGGATGACGGTGGCGCGAGCCACGCCGATGCGCTTCTTCTGGCCGCCCGAGAGGCTTCCCGGGTTGCGGCTCTCGAAGCCGGGGAGCGACATGCGCATGAGGCGCTCGGCCACGCGCTCCGCGATCTCCTCTTCGCTGATGTTGTCGAAGAGGCGCCGCAGCGGGAACGCGATGTTGTCGCCCACGCTCTTGTCGAAGAGCGCGTAGTTCTGGAAGAGGTAGCCGATCTTCCGACGCAGCTGGGCCAGCTTCAGCTCGTCGTGGAAGGTGACCTCCTCTCCGTCGATCCAGACCTGGCCCGACTCGGGCGTCAGCAATCCGGCTATCGTCTTGAAGAGGACGCTCTTGCCGGCCGCGCCGGGGCCGATGAGCGCGTAGATGCACTCATGCGGAACTTCTAGGGAAACCCCGCGCAGGACGGGGGCCTTGAAGCGGAGATGGATGTCGTGGACCTTGATCACCGTGTCGGGACGCTTTCAGCGGAACGGGAGTCTACAAGTTTCGTTTCAAAAAGATAGCGTTCACGTCGTACTCTCGACGCGCCCATGCCTGACGCTTCCATCCCATCGCTGCCTCCGGGGACGCTGGTCCTGAACCGCTTCGAGGTCGTCGAGTTCGCCCACGACGACGCGCTGGGTGCGCTGTACCGCGCCAAGGACACCAAGACGCAGCGTCCCATCGCGCTGCGGGTCTTCCGCATGGAGCACATGACCGCGGGGGTGCAGGCAGCGCTCAAGACGTCCGTCCGGGCCGCCACCAAGATCCGGCACCCCAACGTGGCCTCCACCTTCGGCCTCGGGATGGCCCTCGGAGCGCACGTCCTGGCCTTCGAGTGGATCGAGGGGCAGACCTTGGCGGCCTGCCTGAAGGCGCGCGCCGGCAAGCCCGTGTCGCTGCGCGGGGCGGCGCAGGTCATCCACAGCGTGTGCGAGGCGCTCGAGGCCGCGGAAGAGCACGGCGAGGGCGCGCCCCACGGGGCCCTGCGTCCGGACGCCGTCTGGATCGGCAACAACGGCGTGGTGAAGGTCACCGAGTTCGGCGTGGCCAGCGCGCTGCTGAGCCAGCTCGGGGCCACCATCCTGCCGGCCGAAGAGCAGACCTGTCTCGCGCCCGAGGTGAAGGCGGGCGGCGCCGGCGCGCTGCAGGCCGACGTGTTCTCGGTGGGCGCCATCACCTACCAGCTGCTCACCGGGCGCTCCACGGCGCAGGGCTACGTGCCCCCCTCGAAGGCCCACGAGCACGGCACGCCGGCCATCGATAGCTGGTTATTGAAGTGCCTCGCTCCCGACCCGGCCAACCGCTACGCGATCTTCGACGTGGTGCGCGAGTCGCTGGACGACCTGGTGCAGCACGCGCCCGAGCCCGAGGCCACGGCCGACTTCGGGGTGGCCTTGCGCGCCGCGGGGACCGCTGGCCGGGTCTCGCTGGTGGCGCCGGAGCCCACGGGGCCGCAGGCACGTCCGCAGGTGGGCGCGCGCGTCTCGCTCGACGAAGGCTTCCGGCCTGCCGAGTCCCTGCAGAACGCGGCGGCGCCGTCCGCCATCGTGGACCTCGGCTCGCTCCTGGCGCAGGTCACCGAGAACGACTCGCAGCGCTGGATCGTGGTGAAGGACGGGCTCGACCACGGGCCGTTCTCCGGCCGCGAGCTGGTGCGCATGCTGGTCGCCGGCGAGGTCTCGAGCACGCACGGGGTCATGAACATGGACACCGGCGAGCGGAAGCCCGTCAGCCAGTGGCCCGAGTTCGCCGAGTTCGCGGCGCAGTACAGCGCGAAGGTGAAGCAGGCGGCCACCGCGGTGGCCGTGGAGAAGGTGGCCACCTCCGAGAAGAAGGCGGGCCGGACCAAGCTGCTGATCGGTGGCGTGCTGATCCTGCTGGTGGTGGGCGGCGGCGTGGCCTTCGCCATGACCCGCACGGCCAGCGACAGTGAGCGCCTGGCCCAGGGCGATCTCGACGGCCTCTACGAGATGGGCGAGATCGCCATCGAGGGAACGGCCGAGACCCTGACCGACCCGCACGCGGGCGGCGGCGGTGGCCGGAGACACGGCAGCGGCGGTGGCCACAGCAACGGTGGCGGCGGCAGCCCCGGTGGGGGCGGCGGTGGAGGCGAGAGCGGCGGCGGTGGCGGCGGGTCCGGCCTCTCCTACGAGGACGCCATGAACCGCGAGGTCGAGATGGGCGACATCAGCGGCGGCGGGGCAGGGGGCGGTCAGCTCACGTCGGCCCAGGTGGCGGCGGTCATGAACCAGCACGTCAACCGCGTGTACGGCTCGTGCGTCGTCCCGGAACAGGCGCGCGGCGGCGACCTCAACGGCGTCACCATCGACATCGCCATCCTCGGCAGCGGGCAGGTGCAGGGGGCCAGCGCCCGGGAAGGCAGCCAGGAGTTCAAGTCCTGCGTCAACCGCGTGGTCCGTGGCGTGAACTTCCCCTCGTTCGGGGCCCCTCGCATGGGCGCGCGCTACCGCTTCAACGCGCGCTGAACGGGCGTCGCCGAGGCGCTCGCTGGCGGCCCGCTTGCGCGGCTGACTGGTGTAGGTCATTCACGCACTGATGCGCACATGGACGAGGGTCGCTCACATCTTGCGGTCGAGCTTGCAGTCGGGGCTGCGGGCGAGCTTGCCTCTCGGCTTGGTGCTGGGCCTCATGGGCTGCAACGCCACGCTCGAGAGCGGCCTCGACGAGGCGCAGGCCGACGCGGTGGTGGTCGCGCTCCACAACCAGGGCATCGGCGCCGAGAAGCAGGCCAGCTCGGGGAACGACCCTTCCTTCGAGGTGCACGTGGCCGCCGATGACGTGGGCCCCGCGCTGCGCGTGCTGCGCGAGGCGGGCCTGCCGGCGGCTCAGGAGCCCGGGATCAACGACGTGTTCGGGGAGGGTGGGCTGGTCCCCACGGCCACCGAGGAGCGTGCACGCTATGCCGCCGCGCTGGGCGGCGAGCTGGCCGCCACCCTCGAGCGCATCGATGGTGTGCTGGACGCGCGCGTCCACGTGGCGCTGCCCGATCGCCGCCTGGCCCTGATGGACGATGCGCCGCAGCGGCCGCGGGCCTCGGTCCTGCTCAAGCACCACCGCGGGCGGCCCCCGTATGACGCCGCGGCGGTGCAGGCCCTGGTGGCCGGGGCGGTGGACGGCATGCTGCCCACGGACGTGGCCGTGATGTCCGTGATCGCGCCGCCACCCTCGGATTCGCGGCAGGCTCTGGTCCGGTTGGGCCCCGTCTCCGTGACCCGCGGGTCGTCCACGGCCCTCCGCACGATCTTGATCGGCAGCCTGGCAGTGCACGCGGCCCTGGCTCTGGTGCTGCTGGCCGTGGTCTCGCGCGCCCGTCGCCGGGTGGGGGCTCTCGAGGCCAGCCTCGCGAAAGCCGTCGAAGCGAGCGCCGCCGCGCAGCCCGCAGAGTGACGCGCACGAGAACCCTTCATTGACACCCGGAAGCCAGGGTACTATCACCATGCCGCTCGAACCCGGGCCCCGTCGCGCCGCTAGCCCAACCACGCCGCGACTGCCCACTCGAAGGCAAAATCACCCCTAATCCGGAGCGTCTCGCTTCATGTTCGCCGTCTATCTCCCCGTGTTCATCATGCTGGGCGTGGCCACCTTGGTCGCCCTCGGCATGTTCACGGCCACGTCGCTGGCCGGACCCAAGAACATGACTGCGGAAAAAGCCATTCCGTACGAGTCAGGGTCCGAGACCACCGGCGCCAACCACCTCAGGATGAGCAACAAGTTCTACCTGACGGCCATCCTCTTCGTGGTCTTCGACATCGAAGCCGTCTTCCTCTACCCGTGGGCGGCGATGTTCCGCAGCCTGGGCTGGATCGGCTTCGTCGAGATGCTGCTCTTCATCGTCATTCTCGGCGTGACGCTCGTCTACGTGTGGAAGAAGGGAGCTCTCGAATGGGAGACATGAACCAGCTGAAGGTCATCGGCGGTGCGAGCGGCGAGAGCTTCTTCACCACCAAGTTCGACGCGTTGCTCGCCTGGTCGCGCAAGTGGTCGCTCTTCCAATACCCGTTCGCCACGGCCTGCTGCGGCATGGAGTTCTTCCAGGTGGCCGGCCCGCGCTACGACGTGGCGCGCTTCGGCGCCGAGGCCCCGCGCTTCAGCCCGCGTCAGTCGGACGTGCTCTGGGTGGTGGGCACCATCAGCCAGCGTCAGGGCCCCGTGCTCAAGCGCATCTACGAGCAGATGGCCGACCCGAAGTGGGTCATCGCCTTCGGCACGTGTGCCAGCTGCGGCGGCTTCTACGACAACTACACGACCATCCCCGGCGCGGACAAGGTCATCCCGGTGGACGTGTTCATCCCGGGCTGCCCGCCGCGCCCCGAGGCCGTGCTCGACGCCTTGATGCTCCTCCAGGAGAAGATCACCAAGGGCGACCGCCAGCCCATGACGGTCCCCCCGGCCGAGGTGCCGCGTCAGCTCAAGGAGCGCGTGGGTGAGCTCCCGGTGTTGCCCGCGAACGGGACGGCCAAGAGCGGAGGCCACGGATGAGCAAGTCTGCGATCGCCCGCCTCAAGAGCCAGTTCGGCGACAAGATCCTCTCCACCAGCGACTTCCGCGGCGACGACAGCTGCTACGTGGCGCCGGGGGACTGGGTGGCCGTGGCCACGTTCCTGCGCGACGACGCGCAGCTGAAGATGAACATGTTCACGGACCTCACGGCCGTGGACTACCCCGAGCGCGAGCCCGACGAGCCCCGCTTCGAGCTGGTGCTGATGGTGCGCTCGCTCGAGAGCAACAAGCGCGTCATCGTGAAGACCAAGATCGCCGACGGCGCCACCCCCGCCACGCTCACGGGCGTGTGGGCCGGCGCCAACTGGGCCGAGCGCGAGGTCTTCGACATGTTCGGGATCAAGTTCAAGGACCACCCAGACCTGCGCCGCATCCTCATGTACGACGAGTTCGAGGGTTACCCGCTGCGCAAGGACTACCCCATCGATCGCGTCCAGCCGATCGTGGAGTACCGCGAGTCCAACGAGATGACCAAGCAGGCGCCCTTCGGCATCGAAGAGGGTCAGCCCTTAGCGCGCATCGACTGGGAGGCCCGCCTCTCGGCCGACAAGCCGCAGCAGGTCAGCCCCGCCATCGCCCAGCAGCAGGGTCAGACGCGCGCGCTCAGTGACAGCGCCGCCGCCCAGCTGTTGGAAGCCAAGTTGCTGGCCAAGCGCGCGGCCCTGGCTGCCGAGGCCGCCGAACAGACGGGTAAGGAGTGAACCGTGGAGCCAGCTGACGACATCCACCTCGACGACGATGCGGCGCTCGAGCTCCCCGCGGAGCCCATGCGCCTCAACATGGGTCCGTCGCACCCGGCCATGCACGGCACCATCCGCATGGTGCTCGACCTCGACGGCGAGATCGTCCAGAACGTGGACGTGCAGCCGGGCTACCTGCACCGCGGCTTCGAGAAGAGCTGCGAGCGCGGTACCTGGGCGCAGGTCTTCCCGTACACCGACCGCCTCAACTACGTGTCGCCCATGCTCAACAACGTGGGCTTCGCGCTCGCGGTGGAGAAGCTGCTCGGCATCGAGGTGCCCGTTCGCGCGCAGTACTACCGCGTGATGCTGGGCGAGATCGCGCGCATCTGCGACCACTTCACGTGCAACGGCGCGGCGGCCATGGAGCTCG
>CAZEAA010000100.1:0-4472 GCA_964510015.1 uncultured Sandaracinaceae bacterium | reverse complement strand
CTGTGGATCCTCAAGGTGCGTGAGTGGCTCTGGCACATCCTCGAGGCCGAGACCGGCGCGCGCATGACGCACAGCTTCGCGCGCATCGGCGGCATGGCGGCCGAGCCCACCCCGGGCTTCAAGGCGGCGGTCCGCGCGCGCATCCCCGAGGTGCGCAAGGTCATCGCCGAGACCGAGACGATGCTGATCAAGAACCGCATCTTCTTGGACCGCACCCAGGGCGTTGGCATCCTCACCAAGTCGCGCGCCATCGAGTTGGGCTGCACCGGCGTCATCGGCCGCGCGGCTGGCATCCCGTACGACGTCCGCAAGGACAACCCGTACATGGTCTACGGCGAGCTCGACTTCGAGGTGCCCGTCGGCCAGGACGGCGACAACTGGGACCGCTTCATGTGCCGCTTCGAAGAGGTGCAGCAGTCGCTGCGCATCCTCGAGCAGTGCCTCGACAAGCTCCCGGACAGCGGCCCGGTGTCGGTCAGCGACCCGCGCATCACGCTGCCCCCCAAGAGCGAGGTGTACAACACCATCGAGGGCACCATCGCCCACTTCAAGCTCATCATGGAGGGCGTGAAGCCGGAGAAGGGCGAGGTCTACAGCTTCACCGAGGCCGGCAACGGCGAGCTCGGCTTCTTCATCGTGAGCGACGGCAGCGGCACGCCGTACCGCGTGCGCGTGCGGCCTCCCTGCTGGTTCAACCTGCAGGCGGTTCGCGAGATGGTCATGGGCGACATGATCGCGGACATCATCCCAACGTTCGGGTCGATCAACATGATCGGCGGCGAGTGCGATCGCTGAGGGCAATCTATCCATGTCGACTTTTACCCTGAACGGGAAGCAGGTCCCCTTCGAAGCCGGCGAGACCATCATGCAGGCCGCGTGGCGGTCGGGCATCGAGATCCCGCACTACTGCTGGCACCCCGGCCTCAGCGTCGCGGCCAACTGCCGCATGTGCTTGGTCCACATCGAGAGCGGCCGCCAGATGGCGATGCCCATCGTGAAGTGGGACGAGAAGAAGAAGGCCTACGTCCCCGACACCAAGCCCAAGCTCACGCCCGCGTGTCAGCAGACGGCGGCCGAGGGCATGGTCATCAGCAGCGAGAGCGCCGAGGTGAAGCGCGCGCAGGCCTCCGTGCAGGAGCTGCTGCTGCTCAACCACCCGGTGGACTGCCCCATCTGCGACCAGGCGGGTGAGTGCAAGCTGCAGGACTACTACTACGAGCACCAGAGCACGGTGAAGCGCAAGCGCACCGAGCCCGTGCACAAGCCGAAGGGCGTGCGCTTCGGGCCCACCATCGTCTACGACGCCGAGCGCTGCATCATGTGCACGCGCTGCATTCGCGTGTGCGACGAGCTGGCGGGTGACCACGTGCTCGACATGCGCGAGCGCGGCAACCGCAACGAGATCACGGTGGCGCAGGGGCGCGAGCTCGACCACCGCTACACGCTCATGACGGAGCACGTGTGCCCCGTGGGCGCGCTCACCAGCCGGGACTTCCGCTTCAAGGCGCGCGTCTGGTTCCTCAAGAGCCAAGACGGCGTGTGCTCCGGCTGCGCCACCGGCTGCAACACGCACGTGGACTTCGACCCGCGCTACGGCAAGGTCTACCGCCTGCGTCCGCGCGACAACATGGACGTCAACAAGTTCTGGATGTGCGACGACGGCATGATGACGTACCGCCGCCAGGGCGAGGACCGCGTGCTGACCGCGTCGCTCGGCCGCGGCGACGCGCGCGTGCCGGCCTTCGGCGACCAGCCCTTCGCGCAGGCCGCACGGCAGCTCGGCTCGGTCACGTCCAACAAGATCGGCGTGGTGCTCAGCGCCCAGCACAGCAACGAAGACAACTTCGCGCTGGCGCAGCTGGCCAAAAAGCTGGGCACCAGCAAGGTGTACCTCGCGGGCCTCGACGCCACGCGTGAAGGCTGGGTGGCGGACGCCATCTTGCGCAGCGCGGACCCGAACCCCAACACGGCGGGTGCGCGCATCGCGGCCGGCGGCACGCTGGACGAGACCACCGAAGACCTGCTGCAGGACATCCTCGGCGGCGAAGTCGAAGCGGTCATCGCGCTCGGCGCGGCGTCACTCGAGACGCTCGCGGAGTTGGAGGCGCTCACCAAGCTGGACGCCGTCGTCAGCCTCACGAGCCACGTGGGCGCGCTGCCCGCCGCGGCCAGCGTCGTGCTGCCGGTGGCCAGCGTGTTCGAGACGCACGGCACCTTCGTGAACGCGAAGGGCATGCACCAGGCCTTCAAGCGCGCCGTGACCGCTCAAGCGGGCATCGAGCCGGGCTGGAAGACCGTCGCCAAGCTGGCCGAGGCCCTGGGCCACGACCTCGCGCTCGGCGGCCTGAACGACATCCGTAGCAAGCTGGCCGCCGTGGCCGGCGCAGGCGTCACCACCGGTGGCGCGGAGGCGCGCGCATGACGACTGGACTCTTGCTGTTGACCACGGCGCTGAAGATCCTCTTCATCTTGCTGGTCACCGTGGGCGCCTTCGCTCCCATGCTGGTCTGGGCCGAGCGCCGTCAGAGCGCCATGATGCAGGACCGCATCGGGCCTCATCGTGCGGGCATCCTGCTGCCGGCCGGGGCCGCCGATCTGATCGGTGCCACCGTCGCGCCCATGCGCCTCGGCGCCATGGCGGCCGGCGTCTCCGGCGCCGCCGTGCTGCTGCTCTTCGCCTTCCTGTGGGCGTCCAACGACCCCACGCTGATCCCGGGCGTGAGCGTGCTCCAGCTGGTGCAGCTGGGCGTGGGCCTGGTGGTCCTCGGCGGCGTGCTCGACGTGGGCTCCAAGATCCACGGCATGCTGGCGGCCAACGGCGGCAACATCTCGCTCGCGGGCTTGCTGCACCCCCTGGCCGACGCGCTCAAGTTCATCTTCAAGGAAGACTTCGTGCCGCCCAAGGCGGACAAGCTGCTGCACTCGCTGGCGCCCATCGTCACGCTCATGCCGGCCATCGCGGTCTTCGCCGTCATCCCCTTCTCCGACGTGCTCTACCTCGAGTATTGGGACGCGGTCATCCCGCGCAACGGGATCGTCGAGGGGGAGGCCACCGCCATCCCGCTACAGGTCGCGAACCTCAACGTGGGTGTGCTCTACCTGTTCGCCATCGCGGGCACGGGCATCATCGGCGCTGCCATCGGCGGCTACGCGTCGGACAACAAGTACTCGCTCATCGGCGGCATCCGCGCGGCGAGCCAGATGGTCAGCTACGAAGTGGCGCTCGGCCTCACCATGGTGCCGTGCTTCATGATCTACGACTCGCTGCGCCTCGAGGCGATGGCGACGTGGCAGCACGACAACGGCGTGTGGGGCGTGTGCGTCCTGCCCATCACCATCGCCTTCGTGCTCTTCTTCACGGCGGCCATCGCCGAGACCAAGCGCATCCCGTTCGACTTGCCCGAGGGTGAGTCCGAGCTGGTGGGCGGCTACCTCACCGAGTACTCCGGCATGAAGTTCGGCATGTTCTTCATGAGCGAGTTCATCGAGGTCGTGGGCCTCGCGGCCGTGGCGGCCGTGGTGTTCTTCGGCGGCTGGGACCTGCCCTTCATCTACCGCGACGGCATCGACCTGCCCGGCGTGTGGGACGCGCAGCTGGCGTGCTTCGTCATGGGCGTCGAGTACGACCCGAGCGCCCCGGGCATCGACGCCACGGGAATCGCGCTCGCGCACTGGGGCATCCTTGCCCTCGGCGTGGCCGGCTTCCTCGGCAAGATCGTGGCGCTCATCTGGTTCCAGCTGCTCACCCGCTGGTCGCTCCCGCGCTTCCGCTACGACCAGATGATGATGCTCTGCTGGAAGGGCCTGCTCCCCGCGGCGCTGCTCAACATCCTCTTCACCGGCGTGATCGTCCTCCTGGGCGAGGGCGCCATGAAGATCGCCATCTGGACCGGCAGCCTCACGGTCATCGGCAGCCTCGTCTTCTTCTTCCTCCCCGCCATCAAGCGGGACACGAAGGTCGCAGCCCCCGCTGCGCCGGCGGCAACCGCAGCGCACTGACGCGCGGCTAGGAGTTCATCATGGCGGCAACCGTCAAGGTCATCACGAAGCCCTCCCGCACCCTCGCCGAGCAGGCGTACATCCCCGCCATCGCGGAGGGTCTGCGCCTCACCATGGGTCGCTTCTTCAAGAACACCTTCAGCAGCCGGGAAGAGGGCGAGATCGTCACGCTCATGTACCCGGAGGAGACCGAGGCCTACCCGGAGCGCTTCCGTGGCATCCACCGCCTCACGCAGCGCGCCGACGGCTCTCCTCGTTGCGTGGCCTGCCTCTGCTGCAGCACCGCGTGCCCCGCGCAGTGCATCCACATCGAGGCCGGCGAGTACGGCGAAGGCGACCCGCGCCACGGCTACGAGCGCTACCCGGTCACCTTCGTGATCGACGAGCTGCGCTGCATCTTCTGCGGCTACTGCGTGGAAGCCTGCCCCTGCGACGCCATCCGCATGGACACCGGCGCGCACATGCCGCCCAGC
>CAZEAA010000099.1:8921-16651 GCA_964510015.1 uncultured Sandaracinaceae bacterium | reverse complement strand
CCCCACCCTCTTCACGTTCTTCGACTACCCTGTCCCGGCGTACTTCACGCTGCTGATGGTGGGCTTTGCGGCCGCCACGTTCCTCGGAGCGCGCGTGGCGAAGCGCAACGGCTACGACGCCGACACGTTCATCGACCTGGGCCTTTTCTCGCTCATCATGGGCGTGCTCGGCGCGCGCTTGCTCCACGTCTTGGCCGACGGCTACTTCCTCCAGTACGTGAACATGTGCGTGGATCCTGGCGCGGTGGCGTGGCCCATGCCCGAGGCCGAGTGCCTGGCCATCGAGGGCTGGCGCTGGAACGCCGAGCTCAATGGCTGCGCTCCCCTCGAGCGCGACTGCTTCGCCTGGGCCAAGTTCTGGCAAGGCGGCCTCGCGTACTACGGTGGGCTCTTGGCGGCGAGCGCGTTCGGCATCTGGTTCCTGAGGCACGACAAGTTCCCAGTGCTGAAGGGCGTGGACATCGCCGGCATGGTCATCCCCGTCGGCCTCTTCTTCGGGCGCATGGGCTGCTTCTTGGGCGGCTGCTGCTTCGGCATCGAGAGCGACAGCGCGTTCGCCGTGGTCTTCCCGGCGGGCTCTTCGGCGTCCCACGAACAGCACGAGCACGGGCTCCTCGCGTCGGCGAACCTGCCCTCGCTGCCGGTGGTCCCGGCGCAGCTCTTCGAGGCCATCGGGTGCCTCGCCATCGCGGCCTTCTGCATGTTGTGGCTGCGGTCGCGCAAGCGCTTCGACGGCCAGGTCATGCTGGTGTTCCTGATGCTGTACTCGGTGCTGCGCTTCACCCTCGAGTACTTCCGTGCAGACGACCGGGGCGAGTACGGCCTGTTCACCACCTCCCAGTGGATCAGCCTCGTCATCGTGGGCTTCTGCGCCGTGGTCTGGCCCCGCCTGCGGGCGCTCACCGTGCAGGCGATGAACGCACCCGATCCGCAGCCCAACGACGTGAGCGAACCCGTGACGCCATAGCGTTCAGAACGTGGCGGGCTCGGCCTCGACGCCCTGGGCGCGCGCCCGCTCGCGGCGCCCTTCGGCGAAGCCATCCAGCAAGATGAGCACCACGCCCACCGTGATGTGGATGTCGGCCACGTTGAACGTGGGGTACTCCCAGCCCGGGCTCAAGAAGGCCCAACCGTCGCGCACGTAGAAGCGGATGAAGTCCACCACGAAGCCGTGCATCACCCGGTCGTGCAGGTTGCCGAGCGCGCCCGCGATGATGAAGGGCACGCTCCATACGAAGAGCTTTCCACCCTGCCCGCGCATCATCAGGAACGGCAGCAGCAGCACCGCGAAGAGGGCCGCGGGGAAGAAGATGAAGCGGCGGAACGGGAAGTCCCGCAGGAAGCCGAACGCTGCGCCGCAGTTCTCTGCGTAGCTGAACTCGAGCACGCCATCGATCAGCACCACCGGCGGGCGACGCCGACGCTGGTTGCGAATGAAGCCGTCCTCGTCGGGCTCGCACACCTCGCCTGCGGGAGCGAAGCTCTCGGCGGAGAGCGTCTCGAGCGCCCAGCTCTTGGAGCCGAGGTCGGTCGCCGTGAGCACGGCAGCGACGGTGAGGACCAGGATCAGCAACTTGGGCGAGCGCGGCGTACGCGGAGGCGGATTCACGCAGCCGACTTGCCTCATGATTACGCCACCGGCAAGGGTCATGATCGCGCCAGCGTCGTCAGGACGTGTTAGCGGAGCCGGTTCAGCTAGACACAATGTGTCACGTTCAGCCTATCAACTTCACCCAAACACGTCATTCAATGATCAAGTTCATGCAATTACTACACTTCTAGAATGTGATACAAAATCTTCAGAGGGCCTTGCGTGTATCACACGCCGTGTTACAAATAGGGAGTCATGAACGTCAGCGACGCCACCACCCCCGACGAGCCCGAGACCCCGGACGCCATCGAGGAAGACGAGGACGAGACCACCAGCCCCGGTGGGACCCGTCCCGGTCGCAAGGAGCGCGTGCTCCACACCCGCGTGCCGGCGGTGCTCGAGTCCGAGCTGAAGCGCCTCGCCACGTCATGGCGCATGCCCGTGTCCAACGTGGTGCGCGCGCTGCTCGAGGACGCGCTGGACGCCGTGGACTCCGTGGGCACCCGCGCCGAGGGTGAGCTGCACGTGGTGGCCGAGCTGCTGCGCAGTCAGCGCCAGTCGCTCCGCCAGCGCGCCACCTCGGATGTCCCGCCGCCCCCGCCTGCCCCCACGGGTTCGCGCCCACCGCTCGAGGGCGCCGTGGGCTTCACGCCCATGGTCCTCGCCCACGCGGCCCAGTGTGCCGTCACCGGCCGCGCCATGTCGGCCGGCTCTCAGGCGTTCCTGGTGCTCTTCACCGAGCCAGGACGCAGCGCCATCGTCAGCCCTGAAGCCGTCCCTCAGCCCAGCTGAGCCCCGGCTCCTGCGCAACTAGCTGCCACCTGCCCCGCCGCACGCGAGGGCCAGGGCACCGCTGCGCCCTGTTCGCGCCCCAACCATCACGAGCCCTGCGGGGCTCAGAAAGCAGAGACCGCCATGACCCAGACCAAGACCTACGAGCCCGTCATCGTCCCCCAGATCCAGAAGGCCGCCGGCACCCTCGTCGACGTCACGAAGATGTGGGCCAGCCAGGGCCTGAACATCGGCAAGCAGGTCCTCGAGACCTCCGCCAAGAGCCTGTCCATGACCGCCGAGACCATCGACGGCCTCAAGCAGCGCGTGGACGGCAAGACCAAGCGCTGAATCGAACCCGAACCTCAACCCCGTTCCTCACCAGGAGTTCCCCATGTTCAACCGTCCAGCACCCAGCACCCTCGACTTCGCCCGTGGCCAGAACGAACAGATCGAGGAGATCGAAGAGCACCTGCGCGGCGTCGCCGGCAACCTCGCCGAGGTGGGCCGTCTGTGGGCGAGCCAGGGCCTGCGCGTGGCGCAGTCCAGCCTGAAGGTCGCCGAAGACACGCTGCGCGAGACCGCGCGCACCCTCGCCGAGCTTCGCGAGAACATCGAGAGCTGAGCGCTCCCGCCGGGCAACCGTTCACTCGGCCGTGAAGCCGGTCTTGTTGTGCGTCCCGTCGCAGTAGGGCTTGTTCGCCGACTGCCCGCAGCGGCAGAGGAACACCTTCTCGACGCGGTCCAGGGTGCGTCCGGTGCCCGAGACGAGCTCGAGTGGACCCTTCACCTGGAGCGGACCATTGGGCAGCGGCTTCACCGTCACGGGACCGTTGCGCACCGCGAGCGGCTCGGTGGTCTTGCTCGCCGGCTCGCCCGTGGCCACGAAGGGCACCGCGCTGTGGCTTCCATCGCAGAAGGGCTTGTTGGCCGAAGCACCGCAGCGGCAGAGGGTGGCGCGCAACGCCGCTCCATGGCCCTCGATGGTCATCTCGGCGTGCAGGGCCAGCGGCCCGTTCTCGCGCACGCGCAGCAGGTTCACCTTCGGAGGCGTCTCGTCGGGGCGTCCGTCCAATCGCTCGTACTCGATGGCGCCCGAGGGGCAGCTCTGCGCCAGGGCCGCGATCTCGTCGGGGGTCGCGGCGTCGGGGTGAATCCACTCACCTGCCACGTTGGGGACGAACACGTCGGGGCGGCCGAGCACGCACTGCCGTGAGTGGATGCACTTCTTGGCGTCGAAGCGGATGAGCGCTTGTTTTCCTCGGACGACTTCGGTCATGACGGGTTCTCCTCGGGCGGGTGGATCGGGCCTGGCCAGCACGCTGCTGTCCGAGACTCCCGCAAGCCTACCCTCGAGTCGGCCCGAGACATCGGGCGATAATGCGGACGGCCGCGACACGCGTTGCGGGACGCTTGTCACGCGCCACCGGAGGGAAGTACGTAGGGGCCTGAGATGGCATCCGTCCGCTGCACCGCAGCTCGCGTCCTCGCCGCCCTCACGCTGGGCGGGGCCGTGTTCGCATTTTCGCAGGTGGTCGCCGTGCGCGAGCCATTCCCCGCCACGGTGTACGACGTGGACTCCGAGGCGGACCGGTACCTCGCCGTCGCGCGCGCCAACTGCGCGGAGCACGAAGGCTCGACGGGGCTAGCGCGCTGGTCCCGTGGGGATGCGGGCGAGACCCTGCGCCGTGCGTGCGCCGAGCTCCCGCTCAGCGTCACCTCCACGTCGGACCCGGCGGTGAACGCGGTGGACCGCGCGCACTACGACATGCGCCTTCGCCTCATGAGTCGCATGACCGGCGCCGTGGCGTTCCTGATTGGCCTCTCGATCGCAGCGGTCTTCGCGGTCGCCGGCTTTGGCCGCACCGCCGTCGCGCTGATGCTGCCCGCGCTGGTGGCTCCGGTGTTGACGGGGGTCTACGAAGCCGTTGCCGCCGGCATCGTGGCGGCGGTCGTGTTCCTGGGCACCGCGCCGTTCGGCGAGGGCGCTGCAGAGCCTCCGCGCCACGCCACCTTGGCCACCCTGGTCGCGCTCCTGCTGGTGCCGCCGGCCGCCGCGGTGCTGGTGGCCACCGGGTTCGGCGACATCAGCTATCACCTGGACAAGAGGCTGGGCTACACCACCGCGGCGGCGCTGGGTGCCTGGGCGGTCGCTGGCGCACCGCTCACCCTGCTGATCCACCGCGCGCGTGCCGCCGCCGCTCGCGACGCTGCGCTGGCCGCACCCCTCCGCATCGGCTTCGCCCGCGTGGTCCTCACCGGGCTGATCTTCGCGACGTCGGCCGCGTACTTCGGCGCGATTCAGCAGCCGTGAGGGCGGCCCACGAATGGGAGCCCTCCCCCGGGTCTATTCCTCCGTGACGTCGCTCTGCAGGGCCGTCAGGCGTGCTGCCGCGTGCTGCGCCAGCATGCGCAGGTCCGAGCGCGCTTCGTCGTCCTCACCCAGCTCGCGCAGCCGCGCCGCCGGTGCAGCGAGCATGGAGACCTCCGCCTCGCGCTGCTCGAGCTGCGTGAACTCGAGGCCCTGCGCGATCTGATCCGCGCTGGTCAGCGCGGCCGGAGCCAGCGTCGGGTCGGTGCCGTGGGCCAGCTCCACGATGGGGGCCAGCAGCTGCTCGGGGGCGCGCGCGAAGGGGGCCGCGCGCACCACGGCCAAGCGTAGCTCCACGCTCGCCGCTTCGTCGGCCAGCACGCGAGCCAGCGCCCCGTCTCCCACGCGCCGCGCCACGGACGCATAGTCCATGGGGTCCGCGGTCGTTACGGCCAGCAGACGCTCCGCGGCGCCGGGCTCGTCGGCGTGCAGTGGCGCGCTCACGGCCGTCAGCCCGAGCAGCGCCAGCGCGGCGCTCGCGTGGGTTGCGATGCGCCGAGCACGCAACTCGGGGCGGGGAGAGCCGAACATGGGGAGCGGTATGACAAGAAGCGTCGGCGCATGCCAGGTCGTCCACCCGGGCAGGAAAGCTTGCGTGCCGGCGTACATGGCGTACCTTGTAGGCCTTGGGGGCTTCTGTGGCACAACATCGTATCTCCAATTCGTCGCCGGTTCGGCCATTGGCCGGGCACACCTGGACACTCCGCTGGGCGCTCGTGGGTGGGCTCGCGCTGGGTTCGCTCACCGCGTCGGCCATCGAGCCGCCGGATGCGCACGCGCAACGGGCGCGGCCTCGGGCTCGCGGGCGCGCCCGGCCGGTGGCCACGGCGGCGCCGGTCATCTTGGACAGCACGCGGACTAAGATGCAGTCCAGCGACCCGCACGCGCTCGAAGAGGCGCTGATGGAGCTCGTGCAGGTCGGCACGCCCGACGCCGCCGAGGTCGTCGCGCAGCGCCTGCGTCGCGGCCTCCCACGCCAGCTGGTCGTGCCTTTCGTCGAGACCCTCGGCGTGATGCGCCAACCGAGCGCGGGCCCTGTGCTGGTGGAGGTCGCCATCCTGCATCGTCACGTGGACGTGCGTGTGGCGGCCATCCGCGCCATCGAAGCGTGTCGCCCTCCGGGAGTCGCGGACGCCGTCCGCGGGCGCTTGAGTGACCCCTCCCCGAACGTGCGCGCGGCGGCGGCGGTGGCGCTCGGCACCCTGCGCGACCGCGACGCCGTGGACCCGCTCTTCCGCGCGCTCGACCGCGAGCTGTTCGAGGCGGCCCCCGCGCTGGCCAGCCTGGTCACGGACGGCGAGGTCACCCGGCTCACCGGCTACCTCGGGCGCCTGCCGTTCGACGTGATGGCCCCGGCGCTGACCGAGCTGCTCGCGCGCGAAGACATCACCGAGCGCCGCAAGCTGGACCTCATCGCGCAGCTGCAAGAGATGGGCACCAGCGAGGTGAAGGTGTTCCTCGAGCAGCTCGCCGACTCGATCCCGGCGTCGGGGCGCGACGCGCGGGTCCGGCAAGCCGCGCTCGACGCCTCTCTCCGGATCGTGGACTAGCCCCCATGGAGCATCGCATGCATCGTTCGTCGGCCATTCTCCTCGCGCTCGCCCTCACGGGGGCGGGCTGCGCGCAGTCCATCCACTACGACACCTTCGGCATCGCAGCCCCCGACAACGAGCCCGCGGCCATCGAGGCGGCGCTCGCGCGCCTGGCCGCGGCGCCGGCGCCACGCGATCACGCGGTGGCCTACGGCGTGGGCGGGAGCCCCTCCGAGCTGTTCGTGATCGACCTCGAGACGGGTGCAGAGCTCTGGCGCACCGCCGCCACGCCGCGGTCTTGGCCACACTTGGCGGGCAACGTGATCGTCACGCACGAAGGCGGGCGCATCGTGGGCCGAGACGTGCGGACAGGCGCCCAGCGCTTTGCGTTCGACGACGGCGGCATGTGGTTGGTGGGCGCCGCGGGCGAAGGCGACCTGGGTGCCTTCACGCTGTCCACCAGCGCGGGCGCCGGGGCTCACTCCGAGCTGGTGATCATGCAGGGCACGGACATCGCGCGCCGCATGCGGGCCGACCACGCCATGGGCACCCCCGAAGTGGCGGGCGGCATGGTGCTGGTGCCGTGGGGCAGCCAATACCTCTCGTTCGTGGACCCGCTCACCACCACCGAGCTGGCGCGGGTGCGCGTGCGCGGCTCGGTGCTCGGGCACGCGTTCGCCAAGGGCGGCCACGTCTACGTGGGCCAGCGTGACCTGTTCCGGCTCACGCCCAGCATCCAGAGCGGCACCGCGAGCGAGGCGGCGCACTACGCCCCGCCCGCGCTGGACCTGCCCGGGCGCCCCGGTTTCATGATCGACCCGTATCGTGAGCCGCCGGCCCCCGACTCGGCCGTGCATCGCGTGCGCTTGGCGTTCCGCCCTTCCGGCACGGGCGAAGACGTGCGCCTCACGGACGACACCCTCTACGCGCTCTTCCACCGCGTGGTGTTCGCGCTCGACGCGAACACGGGCGCCGTGCGCTGGGCTTACGCCTCGGAGCGCGACCTGAGTGGCGCCGAGCCGGTCCCCGGCGGGCTGCTGGTGGCCGACGTGGCTGGGGCCATCACCACGCTCGACGCGCGGGACGGCAGCGTGCGGCGCCAGCTCGAGGGCACGCACGCGGCCACGCTCGTGCGCTTCCACACGCTGCAGCTGGATGTGACCGAGACCGCCGCGGTGGAGAGCCCGGTGGCCGAGCAGCTCGCGGCCCTCATCCGCGAAGGCGACACGCGCATCGCGCCGGCCAGCGTGTTCGCGCTGCGCGCCCTCGCCTCGCTGCCGGGCGACGACCCCACGCGCAGCCTGCTGTCCATCTGCGAGAGCCCGAGCGCGTCTCGGGCCGTGCGGGACGAGGCTTGCGAAGCTTTGAGCGAGCGCAGCGACGGCCGCGGAGCCATCCTCGGGGCCCTCGCCCAGCACGGCGACTTCCTGAGCGGCGCGCCGGTGCCTCCGCTGGGGCCCCTGGC
>CAZEAA010000099.1:0-8821 GCA_964510015.1 uncultured Sandaracinaceae bacterium | reverse complement strand
GGAGCTCGACCCCGTCGCCTCGCAGTCGGTGGTGGAAGAGGTGGCCGCCGACGAGCAGAGCGGCACCAGCCTGCGCCTCCGAGCGCAGCACCTGGTGGAGCGCCGCGCCGCGCAGGTGGCCGCCGAGCAAGACGCTCGCGAGCTCGCCGAAGCCGAGGCGCGCGCCGCCGCGGAGGCCGAGGCCATCGCCAACGGCACCGCTACCCCAACCGCCCCGGTCGCGCTCACTCACCTGACGCCGGCCGTGGTGCAGTCCGCGCTCGAGCCCGCGCTGCCCGCCATCCGCGACTGCATGGCCGGGGCCGAGCCGGCCGTCGAGAGCGTGCGGCTCGTGCTGGTGGTGAACCCCACGGGCGAGTGGTCGGCGGTGGGCACCACGCCCGCGTCGCTGCAGACGTGCGTGGCGCCCCTCGTGCGCGCGCAGCCCATGCCGGCCGTGACGTCGACGCTGCGTCAGCGCGTGACCTTCCTGGTGGCGCGCTGACGGGCTCCCACCGCGCGCCCCCGAGGCCGCGCTCATGAGCGATGCGACGCGCGTGACAGGCTGCTACTGTCTCGGCTCATGACGCACTCCCTGCCCCTGGTCACCAAACACGAGCGGGAGCACACGTTCTGCAGCTTCTGTCCGAAGCTGTGTCGCGTGGCCTGCCCCGTCAGCACCGCGCAGGCCAGTGAGACCACCACGCCGTGGGGCAAGATGACCACGCTGCACCACCTCGCGAAGGGTCAGCTCCCGTTCGAGGAAGACCACGCCGCGCAGCTCTACGCGTGCACGGGCTGCCAGCGCTGCAAGTCCTACTGCGACCACGACACCGAGGTGGCCGACGCCCTCAACGCCGGCCGCGCCGAGGCCGTTCGCGCGCGCGTGGCGCCGCCCGCGGCATACGCGGTCATCGAAGCGCATCAAGGCCGTCAGGAGCGCGCCAAGAGCGCCGCGCAGGCCATCTTCGGTGACAAGCTGACCAAGGCCGACGCGCCGATGGTGTTCTTTCCCGGCTGCACCGCGTGTGTGCGTCGCCCGGACGACGCCCGCGCCGGCGAAGAGGCCGTGCGCCGGCTGACGGGGCTCGAGACACGGGTGGAAGCCTCGGGCTGCTGCGGTTTGCCCTTGTTGGAAGCCGGCGACCGCGACGGATTCCTCTCGGCGGCCACGCGCACCCTCCTGCGGCTCGAAGGAGCGCAAGAGGTGGTGTTCGAAGACCCGGGCTGCCTCTACGCCTTGTCGGTCAGCGCGAAGCGCCTTGGTCTGCGCAGCGACGTGCGCATGACACACCTCACCCAGCTGGCCGACCGGCACCTGGCCCGCCTCGAGCCCATCGCCGATCTCCCAGACGGCCCCGTGCGCTACCACGACCCGTGCAAGCTGGGCCGCGGCCTCGGGGTCTACGAGGAGCCGCGCCGCGTCCTTCGCAAGGCCCTCGGCCGTCAGCTGAGCGAGTTCCATCACGCGGGCGAGAAGTCGGAGTGCAGCGGCGGCGGCGGCCAGCTGCCCCGCACCGATCGCGCCACGTCGGACGCCATCGCGCAGGAGCGGCTGCGCACCCACGAGCGCGAGGGGGGTGGCCTGCTCGTGAGCGCGTGCGCGGGGTCGGCCCAGCGCTTCGAGCAGCAGCCCGACGCGCCGCAGGTGGCCTCGTTCGCGAGCCTGTTGGTCCGCGCGATCCGCGACTGACGTTGGCGTGACGTTGGCGTTACCTTGGCGCCTGCCGCTGGCCCCTCGGGCTGGCGATAAAGTTGCGTGAGCCGTGGCCGCCTGGCACCAGTTCAGGCATGCATGTCCTGGTGTTTCCCGTCCGTCCCGAGGTAGCGCCCGAAGCGCTCACGCGCGCACTCGCACGGGCGCTGACGCGCTCACTCGCGGGAGCACTCCCCATGGTGCCTCGCGCGCTGCTGCTGACGCTGCTGGGCGTGGCCCTGATGGGCTGCCCGCGACACACCGGTCCAGACACCACGCTGCCGCTCGTGACCACCGAGAACCGCGCCGCCGAAGACGAGGTGCGCGCCGCGCGTGACGCCGCCGATGCGGGCCGCAGCACCGAAGCGGCCGAGCGCTACGAGTCGTACCTCTCGCGCTATCCCGACGACGCGCTGCGCCCCATCGCCCAGCTGGGGCTCGGCCGCCTGCGCCTCGCGGAGGGGCACACCGAGACCGCGCTGCCCTTGTTCCAAGAAGTGGCCCGCCACCCCGACGCCGCCGTCGCCGAGCGCGGGCGCTTCTACGTGGGGGTCACGCGGCACCTGATGGGGGAGCACCAAGCCGCCATCGCCATCCTCGAGCCGTTGCGCGGCCGCACGGTGGACCCGGAGGAGACCGCGCTCTTGCTGCGCACGCTGGCGGCGTCGGCGCTGGCCACCAACGACGTGGAGCGCGCCATCCTGACCCTCGACGCGCTGATCGCGGAGAGCGTGCCCGACGAAGACAAGCGCGAGGCCGAGGCACGCCTGCGCGAGATCCTGGCGAGCGCGCTCGGCCCCGAGGTCGTGGCGCGCCTCTACGACACCCTCCCCCACACCGGCGTGGCCTGGCCCATCCTGGCGCGAGCCGGCATGCGCGCTGCGTTCGAGAGCGGCGACCTCGTGCGCGTCCGCACGCTGGCCCGCGCGCTCACCGACGCCGGCGAGACGCTCGAGTCCGACCTCGCCACGATGGCCGTTCGTGCCGAGCGCACGGGCACCGCGGACCCGCGCGTCATTGGCGCGCTGCTGCCGCTGAGCGGCCGCGGGCAAGAGGCCGGACAGGCCGCGCTGCGGGGCATGGCGCTCGCAGCAGGGTCGCCTCCCACCGGGCCGCTCAACGCCAACGACTTCCAGATCATCCACCGCGACATCGGCGATGACCCCGCCACGGCCGTGGCCGCCGTGGACGAGCTGGTCACGATGCACCGCGTGATCGCCATCGTGGGGCCCATCGGCTCCGAGGCTTCGGCCATGGCAGCGGCGCGCGCCGAGGCGCTGGGCGTGCCCTTGATCACGCTCAGCCCCACGGGCGACCTCGAGACGCGCGGCCGCAACATCTTCCGCATCGTGCCCAACGCGCGGGAAGAGGTGCGCGAGCTGCTGCGGGGCGCGATCACCGCCACGGCGCGTAGGGTGGTCGTGGTGCACGCGGGTCATGGCTACGGTCGCGCCGTGCGGGACGCGGTGGCCGCCGAGGTGGCCGCGCTGGGCGGCGAGCTCGTGGGCTCGCAGGAGTACGCCCCGGGCGTCACCGCGTTCGGCGACGTGGTGCGGCAGACGGCCACGCTCCGCCCGGACATCGTGGTGCTGGGCGATGGCGCGAGCACCGTCGCCCTGATCGCGCCCGCGCTCGCGGCGGTCGGCTTGGTCAGCGTGGGACCCAACCGGTCCGTCCCCAACGGCCGTCGTGCCATCACGGTGCTGCTCCCGAGCCTGGCCTTCGACGCCACCCTCGCGCGCACCAGCGGGCGCTACCTGCAGGGCGCACGCGCGGCGCGTCCGTTCGACCCGAGCGGTCCCCTGCCCCCGGCGGCCGAGCAGTTCCGCGACGCCTTCGTCACGCGCTACGGCCAGCCTCCCACCATGCTCGCCGCCTACGCCTTCGACGCCATCTCCATGGTGCAGTCCCGCGTGGAGGCGGGCAGCACCACCCGCGAGGCCATGGCCACCGCGCTCGCCGGCTACCGCGACTCCCGCACGGCCGGCTCCTCCAACGGCTTCAGCAGCGCCCGCGCGCCGCAGAGCCCCACCCACGTGCTGCGCCTCGAGGGCACCAACTGGGTGAGCGCCGCCCCCTGAGCGGCTCTGACCAACACCGAACCGTGCCCTACCGGAGCGCCGCCCAGGCCCCGCCCGCGAGGCAGGTGAGCAGCACCACCGAGCCCACGCCGATGGCCACCCACTTGAGCATGGGGGACTGCGGCAGCCCGGCCACCTGGCCATCGTCACCCGGCATGGAGGACATGGCCGAAGGCACCGGCTCGTCACCGTCGGGCGCCCCGTATGCCGGCGGCGGAGGCGGCTTGGCGTTGGCGAGCGCCGCCTCGATCTCCGCCACACTCTTGTCAGCCCAGTCCTTGGTGGTGCCGGTCAGCCCCAGCGCCTTGAGCGTGGCATCCGCCAGCGCCGACACGCTCCCGTAGCGCTGCGCCTTGTCCTTCGCGGTGCCCTTCTCGATGACCGCGTCGATGGCCGGCGGCAAGTCCGGGTTGAGCATGCTCACGGGCGTGGGGGCGCCCTTGATGATCTTCATGAGGATGGCCGCGATGTTCTCCCCATCGAAGGCCACCTTCCCCACCAGCATCTCGTGGAGCATGGCGGTGATGGCGAACACGTCGGTGCGCTGATCGACGTCGGTCTTCCCCATGGCCTGCTCGGGGGACATGTAATACGGCGAGCCGAGCGTGGTGCCGAACGCCGTGAGCTTGGGCCCGGTCTCCATCTGGAGCTTCACCGAACCGAAGTCGAGCACGCGCACGTCGTCGCCTTCTTCGCGCTTGCAGAGGAAGATGTTGTCGGGCTTGAGGTCGCGGTGCACCACGCCGAACGAGTGCGCGTGGTCGAGCGCCAGCGCGGTCTGACACAGCGTCTGGATGACGCGCGGCATGGGCTGCGGGCCATCGCGCCGGATCGCCGCGCCGAGCTCTTCGCCATAGAGGTACTCCATGGTCATGAAGAACGAGCCCTCGGGCGTGTTGCCGAATTCGTAGACGCTCACCACGTGCGGGTGACGCAGCTCCGCGGCGGTCTCGTACTCGCGCTTGAAGCGCTCCGCCGCCACGTTGTCCGCCGCGATCTCGGGGTGCAGCACCTTGATGGCCATGCGCTGACGCGTCTGGGGATGGCGTCCCTCGTACACGCGACCCATGCCGCCATCGGCCACGCGCGCCACGACGATGTAGTCACCGAGCTGCGTGCCCAGGCGCGGGTCCACGTCGTTCTCGGGCTGGACCTGGATGGTGATGGTCCCATCGTGTCCGCAGAAGAAGCCCGCGTCGTCGAAGACCTCTGCGCAAGTAGGGCACTTTCTGCTCACGGCGGCGATCCTACGCGACCCCAGAGGGGGGTGCAAAGCTCGAAGTCGCCGCGAGGGGTCACCACGCGAACCAGCTCTTGGTGGCCACGTCGTACGCCAGCGTGAGCTCGCGGTAGTCCTCGGTGTGCACCCGGAAGCACACCAGCTTCCCGCCCGGCAGGTGCTCGCCCTCTTCCCAGCGGCCCATCACGTCCAGGATCGCGATGCGCTCTTGGCCACGCCGCACCACCTCGGGCGCGAAGACCCACGGGCCCGACGCCCGGACCTCCACGTCGAGCGGCGCAAGGCGCACGTCCCAGATGGGCGCCGCCTCGTGCAGCTCCCTGCGGATGCCGTCCACCACGCCCTCCACGTGCTCCATCAGGATCTCGTCGAGGGTGCCCGCGCTGGTGACCACCACGAGCGCGAAGCCATCCGACACGCGCCGCAGCATCAAGTCCCGCTCGCTGCCGTACACGATGAAGTCGAGCGCGTCCCCGGCCATCAGGCTCACGACGCGCGGCTGGATCTCGCTCAGCACCAGGATCAGGTGCGCGCCGGCCACCTTCGCATCGTATGGGTCGATGCCGACGCAGTAGTCGATGCACTCGCCCTCGTGGTCCACGAAGACCGCCGCGATGACCCCCGGCGCCGAGCGGAAGAGTCCACGCAGGATGGGCGTGAACGCGCTCTCCACTTGGTCGCGCTCGGTCTCGACGTCGTCCCGCCAGGGTGCCCCTTCGATCGTCACGTGGCGGGCCCCGCCGACGTGCCGATGGAGGGGAGCACCGCTTCGATGCGCGGCGTGGACACGCTCACCGAGAAGCGCTCGCTCAGGCTCCGAATGCGCGCCTCGAGGGCGCTGCGCCGGCGCAGCGTGACCAAGCGCTCGCGAGCCACGTCGAGCGCGCGCGCGGAGCCCGCCTCGATGGGCGCGTGGATGGCCGTGACCCCCACCGCATGCCAGCCGTTGGCCGTGCGCACGGCCGACGCCAAGGGGCCAGGCGCGGAGAGCGCGAACACGCCCTCTCGGAACGCCGGTGGCATCTCGGTGGAGGGCGTGGCGGTGGGCAGGTACTGCGAGAGCACGCGCATTCCGTGGTGTTGCGGGGGCTGCGCGGACCAGACCTCCATCACGCCGCGGACGCGCATCTGCTCGAGCGTGCGCTCCGCATACTGCCGCGCCAGCTCGTCCTGCTCAGCGCTGACTCCCTCGGGCACCTGCACCAACACCTGCACGCACTCGCGCTGCTCTTCGTGTACGATCTCGCTGACGTGCTCGTCGTGGTAGGCCCGCACCTCGTCGGCGGTGAGGCTGTCCGCGGAGTGCTCGTGCTCGATGTCCAGCAGCACGCGCTGCGCGAGCAGCTGCTCTTCGGCACGAGCCTGCGCGCTGGGGTCGTCGCTCCGCCAGCCCGCGCGCCGCGCTTCGTTGAGAAGCAGCGCGTCGTCCTCGAGGGCGCGCAGCGCCTCGCGCGGCGTCACGCGGTGGGTCGCGACGTACCGCCGCACCTGCTCCGCGTCGATGACCTGGTCGCCCACGCGGGCCACCACGGGGTGCGCCGGGGTCGACGTGGGCGCGCCCCCCGCGTCGCTCGCGCCGTCCTCGCCCCGCGCGCCACAGCCGAGGACGAGCAGCGTGAGCAGCGACCACCCGACACACCTGCGGCCAACACCGAGCGGAGCCACCGTCACTCACCCACCGTGGGTCGCAGGAGCTCGACCCCGGCGCCCAGCAGCGCGAGACCGAGCAGCACCACCGCCAGCGCGGCCAGGTAGTCGTGGTCGCGGAGGCGCATCAACCCCTCGAAGCAGATGGCCAACGAGGCGACCACCAGCAACCCGCCTGCGACATCACGTACGACCCAGCGCATGGCTGGGGACATTATCACGCCGCGCCGGATTCGATCTTGTCGATGCGGCGCTGGTGACGGCCGCCCTCGAAGGGCGCGGCCAGGAACGACTCGAAGATCTCGAGGGCCAGCCCCTCCCCCACCACCCGCGCCCCGAGGCAGAGCACGTTGGCGTCGTTGTGGGCCCGCGTGGCCTTGGCGCTGAAGACGTCGCCGCACAGCGCGGCGCGGATGCCCTTGTGGCGGTTGGCGGCGATGCTGACGCCGATGCCCGTGCCGCACACCAAGATGCCCAGGCCACCGTCGGCGAGGACCTTGGCAGCCACCTGGTGCGCCCAGTCCGGGTAGTCCGTGCTGGCCTCGTCGTGGGTGCCCACGTCGGTGACCGTGTAGCCCAGCTCTTGGGCGCGCTTCAGCAGCACGCGCTTGAGCGCGAGGCCGGCGTGGTCGTTGCCGAAGACGAGGGCGGGCTTGGTGCTCACGAGAACCTCTTGAAGACGAGCGAGGCGTTGGTGCCGCCGAAGCCGAACGAGTTGGAGAGGACGGCGTTGACCGGCACCTGGCGCCCCACGTTGGGCACCAGATCGAGACCCTGTGTCTCTTCCTCGGGATCGTCCAGGTTGATGGTGGGCGGGATGGCCCCGTCGCGGATGGCCAGCACCGAGAACACCGCCTCGAGGCCGCCGGCGGCGCCGAGCAAGTGGCCCGTCATGCTCTTCGTGCTGGAGATCATCAGCCCCTCGGTGGCGTGGCTGCCAAAGACCTTACGGATGCCGCCCAGCTCGAGCATGTCGCCGGTGGGCGTGCTGGTGCCGTGCGCGTTCACGTAGCTGATGTCCTGCGGGTTCAGCCCCGCGTCTTGTAGGGCCATGCGCATGGAGCGCTGCCCGCCCTCGCCCTCGGGGGCCGGCTGGGTGAGGTGGAACGCGTCGGCGCTAGCGCCGTAGCCCACGATCTCGCAGAGGATGTTGGCGCCGCGCTTCTTCGCGAACTCCAGCTCCTCGAGCACCATGACACCGGCGCCCTCGCCGATGACGAAGCCATCACGGCCCTTGTCGAACGGGCGGCTGGCGGCCTCCGGCGCGTCATTGCGCTTGCTGAGGGCGCGCATGGCGGCGAACCCACCAACGCCGGTGGGCGTGACGGCGGCCTCGGTGCCACCGGCCACGGCCGCGTCGATGCCCCCGCGCGCGATCCACTTGAACGCCTCGCCGATGGCGTGGGCCCCCGACGAACACGCGCTGGTGTTGGTGTAGCTGGGGCCGCGGAAGCCGAAGCGCATGCTCACCTGGCCGGGCGCCAGGTTCGAGATGGTGGCCGGGATGAAGTACGGGGTGATGCGCCGCGGGCCCTTCTCGAAGAGCGTCTTGCACGTCTCCTCGAAGTACTCGATGCCGCAGAAGCCCACGCCGATGAACGTGCCGATGCGGTCCCGCACCTCTTCGGACAAGCCGTCGATGTTGGCGTGCGCCACCGCTTCGGCCGAGGCCCCGAGACCGATGTGGATGAAGCGCGCCATCTCGCGGAGGCGCTTCTTCTCCACCACCGTGAGCGGGTTGAAGTCACGACATTCGCCGGCGATCTGCGAGCCGAAATCCTCGGGGTCGAACGATTGAATGCGCGCGATCCCGCTCTTCCCCCGAAGAACGTTTTCCCACGTCGACGCCACGTTCACGCCGCATGGGCTGACCGCGCCGACGCCGGTTACCACAACCCTTCGCATCTCTGGCTCCTTACCGTTGGCCCGCTCAGCCTGCGAGGACGTCGCCCCCGACGAAAGGTCCGAGACCCCGAATTACTTGCCCGCGTGCTCTTTGATGTACGAGATCGCATCCTGCACGGTGCGGATCTGCTCGGTGTGCTCGTCCGGGATCTCGATCTCGAACTGCTCTTCGAACGCGAGCGCGAGCTCCACGATGGCGAGCGAGTCGGCGCCCAGGTCGTCGATGAAGTTGGCGCTCTCCTCGATGGACGCCTGGTCCACGTCGAGCTGCTG
>CAZEAA010000098.1:14120-16756 GCA_964510015.1 uncultured Sandaracinaceae bacterium | reverse complement strand
CCGTCCGGCGTCTCGATGCGCTCGATGAGCTGAGGCGCGTAGAGCACGCCACCGTTGGCGAGCGCCGCGTAGGCCAGCGCCAGCTGGAGCAGCGTCACGCGCGTGTTTCCCTGACCGATGGCGGTGTTCAGCGTGTAGCCCAGGCGGAACCGGCCGTAGTGCTCTTCGTACCACTGGCGCGACGCCAAGAAGCCGCGCGCCTCGCTGTTGATGCCGATGCCCGTGCGCTCGGCCAGGCCGAAGTCGCGCGCGTAGCGGTTGAGGCGGTCGAGACCCACGCGCTCGGCCAGCTCCCAGAAGTACACGTTGCACGACTGCACCATGGCGGAGCGCATGTCCACGTCGCCATGCGTCTTGGTGCAGCGCATGCGCTGGCTACCGATCTTCAGGAAGCCCTCGCAGAACACCGTCTCGCGCGGGTCCATGGCGCCCTCTTGCAGCGCGGAGAGCGCGCTGAAGGGCTTGAAGGTCGAGCCCGGGAAGAACGTGTCGTAGATGGTCTTGTCGATCAGCGGCCGGTGCGGGTTGGCCACCATCTCGTTGTAGGCCTCGACGGAGAGCCGTCCGGTGAGCTCGTTCAGGTCGTAGGCGGGCTTCGAGTACAGCGCGCGGATGCGCCCCGTGTGCACGTCCACCACCACCACGCCGCCCGAGGGGTGCCCCTGGAAGGCGCGCTGCGCCATGCGCATCAGCTCCATGTCGAGCGTGAGCACCACGTCGTGCCCCGGCACGGCCTCGCGGTGCGTCTCGCCCTCCATCGGCGGCGCCTCTTGCTCGGTGAGCCTGCGCCCGCGCGCGTTCACCATCACCTGGCGGAAGCCTCGCCGGCCACGCAGCACGCTCTCGAGGCTGCGCTCGATGCCCATGCGCCCCACGCGGTCGCCCGCGCGGTAGTAGTTCTGGTCGGCCAGCCGCTCGAGGTCCTCGGCGCTCACCTCGTTGAGGTAGCCGACCGTGTGCGCGCCGAGCGCCCCGAAGGCGTACTGCCGCACGGGCCCGGCCACCACGTCGATGCCCGGGAGCTCCGGGCTGTGCTCCTCGAGCGCCGCCACCTGGTCGCGGGTGATGTCCGCGAAGGCACGGATCTGGTGCGTGCGCCGCTCGGCCACCACGCCCTCCACGCGCCGCCGGAAGGACTGCGCGTCTTCGGCGGACAGGCCCATCAGGTTCACGGTCAGGTCCATCTGGTCCGGGTCGAGCAGCGACGGGGTCGCGTACACCGTGTACGAGGCGCGGTTGGTGGCGATGGACTGCCCGCGCGTGTCCCGGATGATCCCGCGCGTGGCGCGCTCCGTCAGCGTCTTGGTGACGTTCTCGCGCGCCGCCTGGCTCCACTCGTCCGCGTGCACCACCTGGAGCGACAGCATGCGCACCATCAGTCCGCCATAGGCGAGCACCGCCACCAGCGCGAACCACTTGTAGCGCTTGCGGAACTCGCCGACCTCGCGGCGCTGGGAGAGCATGATCACGTGGTCGCCGACTCCCTACGGCCGGTCGCCGTGTCCTCGATGGCCCGCATGGCGAAGAACACCAGCGGCGATGCCACCGCGGTGGCCAAGGCCGTGGCCGTGGTGCTGAAGATCAGCAGCCGCGAGCCGCCGTCCACCACGAAGGGCGCCTCCGCTTCGAAGATGGAGCGCACGCCGGTGGTCGCGAGGCCGAACAGGGCCGAGGCCACGAAGGTGAGGCCCACCTGGAACCACGGGCCGCGCAGGAACACCCGCAGGCCCATGCCGCGCACGATCAAGTACGTGGCCATGGTCAGGAAGGTGTGGACGCTCATGGGCAGCCCACAGAAGCCGTCGCTCAGGTAGCCCAGCAAGAACGCGATGACGGCGCCGCGCACCAGCCGCACGTCCGGGGACACGCCCAGGAAGATCGCCATGGGCAGCACCAGCTGCGGGGTGAAGGGGCCCAGCGCGACGGCGCGCCACACCACGGAGCGCAGCAACAGCAGCAGGAAGCCCAGCGTCACGATCAGGACGCTGCGCTGGAGCGCGCTCATCGGTCGACCTCGAGGTCCACTTCGGGCACCTCCGCCGAGCGCTCGTCGGCGGTCTGCTCACGCGAGCCGCTGGTGAGGACCAAGACCTCTTCGAGCGCCGAGAAGTCCACGGAAGGGGTGACCTCGGCCTGCTGGTAGAGCCCGAACTCGCGGCGGCGCACTTCGGTGACGCGGCCCACCAGGATGCTGGCCGGGAAGCGGTGACCGAGGCCGCTGGTGTAGACGTCGTCGCCCACGCGGATCTCGTCGGTGCGCTCCAGGTACTCGATGCGGGCGGCGTAGCGGGTGCGCTCGCCCGTGCCGCGCAGCATGCCGAGGGTGCCGGTGCGCGGGATGATGATGTCCACGGCGCTCTGCTGGTCCACGGTCAGGCGCACGTCGGCGCGGTGGCCCGTGAGGCGCGAGACCTGCCCGACCAGACCCTCGGAGGACACCACCGGCATGCCCACACGCACGCGGTCACGCTCGCCCCGGTCGACCACCAAGCGGACGACGCGGAAGTACTCCGATGTGTCTTTTCCGATTACCTGCGCGCTCACCGAGTCACCTCCGATACGCGTGCGGAGCTCGAGCAGCTGCCGGACAACTTCATGCCCTTTTCGCCGACGATGGAATCGTAGCCTTGCTCCCG
>CAZEAA010000098.1:0-14110 GCA_964510015.1 uncultured Sandaracinaceae bacterium | reverse complement strand
GACCCAACAGCCGGAGCTGGCGGTTTTCTTCCCTGTAGCGGGCGTTGTCCAGGCGCAGGCGCTCGTTCTCGCGGCCCACGTCCACCAGGTAGAAGTACTCTTGGACCACGGCGCCCACCGCGTCGGCCGCGCTCACGCCGGCCTGCTGCAGCGTGCCGCTCAGCTCGACGATGACCTTGTCGAACGCGTTGACCTTCGACGGGTCCTTCAGGTTCGCCTGGAGGACCAGGAAGGGGAGGATCAGCAGCGCGACAGAGATCACTGCGTCTCGAAACCGCCGAAGTGTGTTCATTCGCCCTTCGGATCCCAGTCGGGAGCTCCGCCATCGCGTGTGCGAGTGCGGGCAGCGGCTATTGGATCGTCACTTCCTTCAACAGGCGGGGGTGGTCCAGCACCTTCCCGGAGCCCAGCACCACGGCGCTGATCGGGTCGTCGGCGACCATCACCGGGAGGCCCGTCTCCTCGCGGAGCAGCACGTCCAGGTTGCGCAGCAGCGCGCCGCCACCGGTGAGCACGATGCCCTTGTCCACGATGTCGGCGGACAGCTCGGGCGGGGTGCGCTCGAGGGCCGTCATGACCGCCTCGACGATGGCGTTGATCGGCTCGCTCAGGGCGTCGCGGATCTCGTCGCCGTTCACGATGACCGTCTTGGGCACGCCGGCCACCAGGTCGCGGCCCTTGACCTCCATGGTCAGGGTCTCGTCGCCCGCGTGGGCGTTGCCGATGGTGCACTTCACCCGCTCGGCCGTCTGCTCGCCGATCAGGAGGTTGTACTTGCGCTTCATGTAGGCGACGATCGCGTCGTCCATCTTGTCGCCGCCCACCCGCACGGACTGCGAGTAGACGATGCCGGCGAGCGAGATGACTGCGACCTCGGTGGTGCCGCCCCCGATGTCCACCACCATGTTGCCGCTGGGCTCGGTGATGGGCAGGCCCGCCCCGATGGCCGCCGCCATGGGCTCCTCGATCAGGTAGACCTCGCGGGCCCGAGCACCCTCGGCGGCTTCCTTCACGGCGCGCTTCTCCACCTCGGTGATACCAAAGGGGACACAGATGATGATGCGGGGCCGGACCAGGGTGCTGCGGTTGTGCGCCTTGTTGATGAAGTAGCGCAGCATCGCCTCGGTGATCTCGAAGTCGGCGATGACGCCATCACGCAGCGGCCGTACGGCCACGACGGAACCGGGGGTACGGCCGAGCATCTCCTTGGCGGCCTTGCCCACCTCGAGGATCTTCTTGCCGCCGCGCGGGTCGCGCTGGACGGCGACCACGGACGGCTCACAGCTCACGATGCCACGCCCTTTGACGTAGATCAGCGTGGTGGCCGTGCCGAGGTCAATGGCAAGGTCGTTGGAGAAGAGTCCGTAGAGCCAGTCGAATAGCATCGGGACGAACCTGCGGGCGAAGGCACCCGCCTAGAGGACAGAGAACGTTGGGAGTGAAAGGCTGGACGCGAGGGTGGGGTCAGGCCGGCCGGAGGTCGACCCGAACTGGTCTCGCCAGTTCTTTCATCCGGGGTAACAGGGGATAATGGTCTTAACAGATCGGTCGGGGGCGATCAAGGAGCGCCCTTTTGGCCGGCCAGCGCGGGGTCTGGGCCCGGGTGTCGGCGCACCGACACCCACCCGCTGAGCGTATCCGAGAGCAGGTCAAGGTGCGAGAATGTAACCAAATAGCCCTCATGTAGGGTCGCGTCGTGCGATTTCGCTCGCCATAGTTCTTCCTCCATCCAAGGTTTTCGCGCCTGGCGGTTCCGATAGGCAGATGACGTCCCACGACGACGACCCGCCCCACGTGGGGGCCGAAGCCCGAGGCCGGGAGGCTGCCGAACTGGTGGCCGCCGCCCAGCGGGGTGATCGTCGTGCGTTCGAGGCGCTGGTGCTGCGCTACCGGCCGCGCATCTTCGCGCTGGCCCTGCACCTGACCGGCAGCCCCTCCGACGCGGACGACATCACCCAGGACGCGTTCCTGCGGGCCTACGCGCGTCTGCACGAGTTCGAGGGTCGCAGCCAGTTCTTCACCTGGCTCTACCGCATCGCACTGCACCGCGCGCTCAACGTGAAGCGCGACCGCGGCCGGCGGCCCACCACCCCGCTCGACGACCCGCGTATCACGGCCGCTGTCGCCGTGGACGCCGCCGGTGACCCTGCCCGCACGCTCGAGCTCCAGGAGGCCTACGGTCAGCTGCTGGCCGCCTTCGACCGGCTGAGCCCGGTGCTGCGGACCACCGTGGTGCTCACCACCCTCCAGGGCATGAACTACAGCGAGGCGGCGGTGGTGCTCGACACCACCGAGGGCACCATCGCCTGGCGCGTCCACGAGGCCCGCAAGAAGCTGCGCGAGGAAATCAACCGGCTCCAGAAGGACCCCACCCCGGCCGTCTTCCAGACCCGCGCGCGGCGCATCAGCCACATGCGCGACAAGCCGGACGTGTGGACCGCCGCCATCGGGCAGCTGCTGGGTGACGGCAGCGGACGCGTCGCGTAGGTTCCACGCCATGACCACCCTGACCCGCGCGGCGCTGCTCGAGCGCATCGCCAGCGACGCCTGTCTGGCCACCCTGATCGAGCGCGTGACACCGCGCATCGCCGGCGACCCCGGTCACGATGTGGAGCACGCGCTGCGGGTAGCGCGCGTGGGCCTGCAGCTCGGCGGCGCTGCCGTGGACGCGCGCGAGATGATCGCCGCGGCGCTGCTGCACGACGTGGTGAACCTGCCCAAGAACCACCCCGACCGGGCCCTGGCCAGCGAGCAGAGCGAGGCCGTGGCGGTGGCGTGGCTGCTGGAGCTGGGCTTCGACGAGGTGGCCGCCCGCCGCGTGGGGGACGCCGTGCGCACGCACAGCTTCAGCCGCGCCGAGACGCCCACGTCGTTTCTGGGGGAGGCGCTGCAGGACGCCGACCGCTTGGAAGCGCTGGGGGTCATCGGGGTGTTTCGGACCATCTCCACCGGCTCGCGCATGGGGGCCGAGTACTTCCACTCGAGCGACCCGTGGGCCACGGCGCGCGCGCTCGACGACCGGCGCTACTCCGTGGACCACTTCTTCACGAAGCTGTTCGGGCTCGCGTCGACGATGCGCACGGAGGGCGGCCGGCGCGAGGCCATGCGCCGCGCGGACGTGATGCGTGAGCTGCTCGAGCAGCTGGGCACCGAGCTGGGCGTGCCGCTCCCTGCCGTGGAGTGAGCCGCCTCCATCTCATTCGGCCTGTCGGCCTCAGGGGGCGCAGGTCATCGGGCGGCGCCCCGGGTAGTCCACCCGCAGCCGGTTCGGGTCGAAGAGCGCCAGGTCGCGTCCGTCGATGCGGCCGCCGCGCGTCGCGAGCAGCTCGGCGATGCGGTCGCGCATGGGCGGCCCGGGCTCGATGACGATGGCCCCCTCGGCGCGCAGCCTCCCGAACGCATGCCGGTCGCCGGTGGCCAGGAAGTCGTTGGTGATCATGACCAGCCCGCGCCGATCCGGCACGGGTCGCCCGCGCGCGTCTTCGAGCGTGACGGCCACCCGCCCGGCCTCGCAGCGGGCCCGCACGCGCAGGCCGCTGATCAGCAAGAGGCCGTTGTCCTCGCTCAGGTTGTCCTCGTACATCTCGCGCACCTCGCGAGCCGTGAGCCGGACCCGCGCGAAGCGGTTGTCGAAGGGGATGGCCTCGTAGAGCTCGCCGTAGGTCAGCGGTCCCGCCGCGATGGAGTGGCGCACGCCGCCCGCGTTCAGCACCGCGAGCTGCGCGTCGGGGTACAGCTCGCGCATCAGGTCGGTGAGCAGGTTGCCGAGCGGGCCCTCGTCGCGATGGCGGCGCTCGAGCGGCACCGGCACGTCCACGCCCAGGCGACGCGCGCGCAGGGCTTCGGCGTTGCGGAGCGCCTCCCGCGTGGCGGCCATCACCGCCGGGTGCGGGACCACGGGCGCGCCCTCGTAGGGCGAGGTCTCGCAGTCCCCCAGCTCGCCGTGCTCGTTGTCGCAGGTGAAGTGCGGCGGGTGCAAGCGCACTTCCGTCACGCGCTGCGCCGCGGGGTCCACCGTCAGGTCCGCGCGGCCGAACGCGGCGCCGTTCGCGTAGCTCTCGATGATGGGCACCCCCGAGACCACGTGCGCCACGCCGGAGTGCGAGTGCCCCGCCACCACCAGGTCCACCACGCCGGGGCCGAGCTCGCCAGCCAGCGCGAACACCTCTTCGCTCGGGTCGCAGCTGCTGACGTCGTGCGGGTCGTCGAAGGCGCCGCAGCTGCCGCCCGCGTGCACCGCCAGCAAGACCACCGCCGCGCCCTGCTCGCGCAGGAGCCGCGCTTGCTCGCGCACCGCCACGGCGAGCGGCGTCACCACCAAGTCGCGCACGTTGTCGGCCAGCGTGGACGTGAGCGCTTCGTCGGTGGTGCCGCCGATCACGCCGACCTTCACGCCGCGCGTGCGCGCAGGGTCCAGCATCACCGCGGGCCGCACGTTGGGCCAGCTCACCGGGCTTCCATCGCGTTGCCGGAGGTTGCTGACCAAGAGCGGAAAGCGCATCTCGGCCGCGCGCGCCAGCAGCGCCCCGCGCGGGTCGTCGCTCGGGCTCGCGGGCGTGGCGTCGGGTCCCACCGGTCCGTAGTCGAACTCGTGGTTGCCCAACGCCACCGCGTCGTACTCGAGGGCGTTGAACGCCGCCACCATGGGCGCGCCCTCCGCCAGGTTGGACTCGAGCGTGCCCTGGAAGATGTCGCCCGCGTCCAGCAGCACCACCGCGCCACCGTCCTGCACCCGCGCGCGGCGCACGTTGTCCACGTAGCCGCCGATCATGGCCACGCGCCCCACCCGCCCGTGCACGTCGTTGGTGGCCATCACCGTGAGCGTGAACGGGGCCGCGGGCCGCGGGCCGGGCTGCGCGACCGCCTCGGCGGTGCTCTCGGCCTGCGGGGTCTCGGGAGGCGGCGTGAGCGGCTCGTGCCCACAGCCCACCATCCCCAACACCACGCCGAGCGTGGCTAGGGTCACCACCAGCGGGGTGGCGAGCAAGGGCGCAGACGAGCGGCTCATCGAGCGGGATGGTAGCCAGAGACCCGGCATGAGGACAGCCGCGGGGTCCGAGAGCGCCGTCTGCCGATGGCTCCGACGCGTCAGCCCACCGGCTTGGTGGCGAGCGTGAACACCACGGTGCTCTCGCCGCCCACGTCGTGCGTCTGCACGTCCGCGAACCCGGCGGCGCGCACCTCGGCTTCGAAGGCGGCCTTGCGGAAGACCTTCACCATGGGCGCCTTCCCGAGCGCGCGCGCCACCGCGAGGATGGGGCGGTAGGGCACGAGCGAGTCGCCGAGGCACGCGGTGGACGCGGCGAAGAAGCCGCCGGGCTTCAGCAAGCGGACGATGCGGACGAGCGCGTCCTCCCGGTCGTCCACCAGGTGCAGCAGGTTGTAGGCGCAGATGCCGTCGAAGCTCTCGGGCTCGAACGCCGTGAAGGAGCTGTCGAAGAGTCCTTCATGGAAGTGCACGTGGCTGGCCCCCGCGTCCGCGGCCTTCCCGCACGCGATGCGCACCATCTCGGCGGAGCTGTCGAGTCCGTGGACCTCCGCGGCGCTGGGCGCGAGGCGCAGGGCCAGCGACCCCGTGCCACAGCCGATGTCCAAGACGCGGTGGTCGGGGCGCATGCGCCCGAGCGTGAGCTCGATCTTGCGATCGAAGGCGGCGGGGTTGGCCACGGGCTTGCGGGCGTAGCTCTCGGCGATTCCATTCCAGAAGACGGCTTGGTCGGTCATGGTCGGTTCCTCGCTGCACAAGCTACGCGGGCCACGCACGCCACGCTCGGAGCGAGTTCGGGACGGGCTGGTGCGCCGCTGCACCACGGCAACGTCGGCAACGTCGGCAACGTCCCCTCAGCTGGCGGTCCCTCCGCGGAAGAGCGAGGCCTCGGCGCGCAGCGCGCTGGCCACCGTGGCGCGCGTCTCTCGGATGCGAGCGTTGTCGCGCAGGTCGGGGTGGCTCAGCACCCAGAAGTCGCCCACGTGGCGCAGGTCCGGCCGCGCGAGACGTCGGAGGCCGGGCGCGCGGTCGCCCACGTAGGTGGGCAGCATGCACAGACCGAAGCCGTGCTCCGCCGCCTGCACCATCAGCTCCACCGAGGTGAACGAGCCCCACGGCGGCAGCGCGGGATGGCTCGAGCCCGCGATCATGCCTTCCTGCAGCTTGCGGTCGTCGAACGAGGCCCAGCGCGGCGTGCTCCCGGGCGCATCGGGGTCGAGGCGGGCGGCATGAGCGACCCCCACGTAGCTGCACAGCACGATGGGCACCACCTTCTGCCCGAGCAGGTACTCGGGCGGCGTCGCGTCCACGGCGAGCGCTCGCACCGCCACGTCGGCCTCACGCCGCGCCAGGTCGAACGAGCGGCTGTCGATGGTGAGCGACAGCTCGATGCCCGGGTTCTGGTCGGTGAGCCGCGCGAGCGCCGAGAGCAGCGTCCGCGACATGAAGGAGTCGGTGCACGTGACGCTCACGGGGCCCTGCAAGCGCTCGTCGCGGCCCAGCACCCCGCGCTCGAGCGCGTCCATCTCGGCCTCGATGCGCTCGCCTCCCGCCAGCATCTGGCGCCCCGCGTCCGACAGCGCGTAGCCGTCACGGCTGCGGTCGAAGAGGCGCGTGCCCAGCTTCTCTTCGAGGGCCTCCACGCGGCGCAGCACCGTGGAGTGGCTGACGCCCAGCGCCACCCCCGCGGCCCGAACGGAGCCGGTGCGGGCCAGCGCGAGGAAGTATCGGACGTCGTTCCAATCCACGGCGGAGCGATGCTACGTCAAGACCGCCCGCCAAGGCGGGATGGAGACGCATCCACCATGGGCTACCTGGCGGGCGCGGGACGCTGCGGGGTGTAGGCGCAGCAGCCCGGTGGGCACGTGGAAGGCAACGCCGGTCCCGCCCCGAGGAACCGAGGCGCCACGATGGCCTCCGTGCTCTCGATCAGCCGCTCTTGCACCAGCTCGCACAGCGCCGCCACGAACGCGGGGTGCGTGCCCACGGTGCCGGCTCGCGCGAACCCGAGCCCGAGCGCCTGCGCCTTCTCGCGCGCCTCTTCGTCGAGGTCCCACAGCACCTCCACGTGGTCGGACAGAAAGCCGATGGGCACCACGACGACCGCCGAGACCCCACGGGCGGCGACGTCCGGCAGGTGGTCCACGATGTCGGGACCGAGCCACGGCACCTGGGGCGGCCCCGAGCGGCTTTGGTAGACCAGCTCGAAGCTGCCGGCTCCGACCGCCTCCGCCACGAGACGAGACGCCTCGGCGAGCTGCTTCTCGTACGCGCACGTGGCCGCCATCGCGTTCGGGATGCTGTGCGCCGTGAACAGGAAGTGCGCGCCTGCGCGCTGGTCCTCGGGCAGCGCCGCCACGGCCTCGCGCGTACGCTCGGTGACGGCGTGCAGGAAGCCCGGGTGGTGGAAGAACGGGCGCACCTTGTCCACGCGCGGAGCACCGTGCCCCACCTCGGCCTGAGCGGCGGCGATGTTCTCTTGGTACTGGCGGCAGCCGCTGTAGCTGCTGAACGCGCTGGTGAACACGGCCACGGCCCGCTGCACGCCGTCGCGCTGCATCTGGCTCAGGGTGTCCGGCAGCAGCGGGTGCCAGTTGCGGTTGCCCCAATAGATGGGCAGGTCCACGCCGTTGTCGCGGAGCTCTGCGCGCAGCGCCGCGATCAGCTCGCGGCAGTGATCGTTGATGGGGCTCTTCCCGCCGAAGTGGTGGTAGTGCTCGGCCACGGCCAGGAGCCGCTCGCGCGGGACGGGCTTGCCGCGCGTCACGTTCTCGAGGAAGGGCATGACGTCGTCGGGGCCCTCGGGCCCCCCGAACGACACCAGCAAGATGGCGTCGAACGAGGGCTCGACCGGCGGCGGAGGCGGCTTACTGTGCATGGCGGAGCTCATAGACCAGCGCGTCCATCGTGACGCGTGGGTTGGCGTTTCGATCGAGGCCCTCGAACACGCTGGTGATGGCCGAGACGCGCGCCGCAGCACGACGGGCACCGAGCGTGCGGGCACGCGCTTCGATCTCGTCCGCCACGTGGCGGAAGGCCAGCTCGTCGGGCCGAGCACCCAGCGCGGCCGCCGCGATGTCGCGGTAGAAGGCCACCAGCGTGTCGAGGCCCAGCTGTACGTCGGGCTCGGCGGCCAGCGCGGCGGCGGCGTCCACGTAGTCGCCCACACGCGCGCCGCGGGTCACGTCGTCCACCTGCAGGGCCAGCTTCAGCAGCCGCTCGGCCACGCCGTCCTCGGACAGGCGCAGCGCGCGCTCGGCGCTGCCGCCGGACAGCGCGATGGCGGGCCCACGCAGCGCGGGCGCTACCTCGTGCTTCGCGAGGATGCTCTCTAGCTGCTCGTGCGGCAGGGGATAGAAGCGCACCCGCTGGCAGCGCGAGCGGATGGTGGACAGCAACCGGTCGGGCCGTTCGGCCAGCAACACGAAGTGCACCGACGGGCGCGGCTCCTCGAGCGTCTTGAGCAACGCGTTGGCGGCACCGGGATGCGTCTCGGGGAACGAGATGTCCGCGCGCGGGAAGATGAAGAACGTGGCCTGCGCCTCGAAGGGTGCATACTGCGCGAGCGGCAGGATCTCTTCGCGCAGGTACTGCACCTGCACGTTTCCCTTGCCCTCGTCACGAGGCTCGAACACGCGCACGTCGGGGTGGTGGCCGCTCTCCACGCGCTGCATGGTGTCGGCGCTGGCGCCCAGCTTCATGAGGTGCGCCTTGGCCAGCGCGATGGCCGAGAGCTGCTTGCCCACCCCCGCGGGGCCTTCGAAGAGGTACGACGACGCCACGCGTCCCGTGGCGAGCGCGGAGCCCAGCACCGACAGCGCGTGCGGCTGGGCTTCGATCCCCGCGAAGGCGGTCATGCCGGCGGCCTCGCCACGCCGAAGAGCGCGAGCCCGAGCGACTCCACGGCGCGCACCACGTCGGCGGCCGACAGCACGTCGGGCTCCACGAAGGCCTGCATCACCAGGCCGTCCAGCAGCCCGATGACGATGCGCGGCAGGATCTCCATGGGGATGGCGGGCTTGATGCCGATGCGGCTCAGCTCGGCGCTCAGGTACTCGTAGATCTGCTCGGCGGCGAGGCGGTAGTAGTCCGCCAGATGCGGGCGCAGGTTGTCGTCATACAGGCTCTGCGCCAGCAGATCGGCCACCACCAGCGCCTCGTCCGTGCGCTCGGCGCGCGCCTTCCACAGCTCCTCGAGGCTGTTGTGCAGCGACTGCAGCGGGTCACCGCCCGAGCTCCACGCCGCGATGGTGCGCTGCTGCACCGCGTCGGTGGCCGTGGTCAGCACCACCTCGATGAGCGACTCCTTGGTGGGGAAGTGGTAGTGCACCGCCCCCTTGCTCATCCCGGCCTCACGCGCGATGTCCATGAGGCTGGTGCGCGCGTAGCCCTGCCGGGCGAGCACGCGGATGGCCGCCTGCACGATCTGCGAGGAGCTGACGGCCGATTTCTTGTACCGCATGGCCCAAACCTGCCGCGCGGGTGGTCTGCGCGTCAACCCAATCCACGCGGGGGCCCCGTCAGCGGCGAGCGGCGGCCCGCCGTGGGCTCACCCCGCGCACGACTCCTCAGACCCAGGTGGCATGAACCGTCATGCGCACGGGCTGGTAGTTGACGTACTGGACGAAGCGAGGGCGGCTCGCTCGATTGGGGCGGCTGCCGTGTGCCAGCGCCTGGTGCCAGACCACCAAGCTGCCCGCCGCGGCGCCGACGGGACGTGAGCCGAGCGTGTGCAGGTCGAGGGTGCGGGCCACGCACGGGTCCGGCAGCGAAGCGAGCCACGCGTCCAGCGTTCGATGCATCCCGGGCACGAGCGTGAGCGCACCCTGCTCGGCGTCGGTGTCGCGTAGGTAGATGAGGCCCTGTGTTCCGAACGGGATGGGCGTAGCCAGACTCGCGTCCCAGTGGAGCTCGGGGCCGGGGAACGCGTACGCGTCGGTCACCGGGGGGTTCATGCCAACACGGTCGAAGGACGGGAGCAGATCCGTGCGCTGCCAGAGCTGCTCGAACACGCGGCGCACGCGCGGCGTGAGCCGGTTCTGCTCGAGCTGAGCCCCGCGAAAGAGCTGGACCATGATGCCCTGCTTGTCGGGGTGCGCGTCGTACCAGGTCGCCGGGTCGTGCTCGTCCACGCCGAGGTGGGCGCACATCCGCGCGACGGTCTGGTCGCAGGCCTCCTGCGACAACGCGTTCGGCACCACCACGTAGCCCTGCTGATGCCACGTGCGCCAGTCGTCCTCGGTGAGGACGTCTTCCTCGGAGGGAACGTATGGCACGGGGCAGTCGCCGCCCAACACCACGTCGTTGAAGCGCGCGATGGCGTCGGGCTCAGGCATGCGCTCGCTGGTCCGGTCGACCCAGCGTTCGAACTCGGCGAGCGTCGGACGCACGCTGAGCAGGTGACCGAGCGTCGGCTGGAGCGGCAAGCGCAGGAGATGCAGGAGGGCCGCGTCGAGGTCGGGCTCGTGCGGGAGCGCGACCGCCGGGTGGTTCGAGGCGAGCACCCGCGCCCAGAAACGTGGCAAGTGCGTCAGTCCATGGACGCCCACCTCCGAAGAGGCTGGGAGCGTGGGCGCCAGGGAGGGGTCGAGAGTGGGCACGACCGGCAGCATACCCGCGCGTCCGACCTCAGTCTTCGACGCGCACACCGAAGCGCTCCAGGTAGAACCGGTACCGCTCGCGCAACGCCGCGGGCGCCGTCCCGAACTGGCCTTCGAGGTCGTAGCGGACGGTGCCGTCGCGCCCGCGCGGATGTGCGCGCAGGTACGCCGCTTGCTCGGCCCTCGAGCGTTCGGTGCGCGGCAGCCCGGCCTTCTCGTAGATGAGGTCGAGCTTGCCCTCCGTGTTCGCCATGAACTCGTGGAAGAGCAGGTCGTACGAGCGGTCGGCTGGGACCAGCGCGCGATCCGCGACGCCGCGCGAGAGCAGGTGGTGCACGCGGTCGGCCCAATACGAGAGCAGCGCCGGCATGTCGAGCTCGTCGCGCCCCATGCGCTGGGCGTAGCCGAGCATCGTGACGGTCGACTGGATGACGGCCACGGGATCACGGTGCGTGAAGATCACGGTCGCGTCCGGGAAGGTCGCGAGCAGCGCCGGGAGCTGCTCGAGGTGCTGTGGGCACTTGAGCACCCATGGCTTGTCGCCCTGCCCGTCTCGGTGCTGGAGGATCTGCAGCACGCGCTTCATGTACGCGTAGTGCGGGGTCTGATCGTTGGCGAGGTAGTGGTCGCGGAAGCGCGGGACATGGCCAGTCCACTCGAAGGTGTAGGACGCGAAGTCGGGCGCCATGAGCTCGAGCTCTTCGTGGACGTGGTCCGGGTTCATCGGATGCATGGCGGCCACGTACGGCACCATCGTGCGCATGCCTGCCCAGGTGCCGAGCGAGCGCAGATAGCGTGGGTCGGCGCGGAGCTCCGAGACGCCGAGCCACGAACGGCTCTCGTCGGGCAAGCGGCCGTCGACGGCCTTCGCGAGGGCGTTCGCCACCGCACCCTGGCCGAGGCCACGCTCGCGCGGGTTCGGCAGCGGTTCACGGGCGACCCACAGCGGAAGCGACCGGAAGCGCGAGTCGGCCGCGAGCAAGTTGACGAGGTGGGTCGTTCCGCTGCGTGGCAGGCCGGCGACGATGACGGGCTTCACGATGCGTTGTTCGAGCGCCTCCGGATGGCGCTTCGAGTAGTCCTCGATGAGCAGGCGATTGCTCGCGTAGCGCACGAGGTCTCCGGCCACGGTGCGGCGACCGATCTCGCTCATCCCTCGGTCGGCCGCGTAGTCGTCGACGAGGAGCGCCAGGCGTTGCTCGAAGTCGCGCGGACCGAAGTCCGTGAGGCCCGTACGCTTCGAGGCGCGAAGGAGCACGTCCTCGACCGAGAAGCGAGTTCGCCCACGCGCGGCGAGCCGCTTGATGGCCTTCTGTGGCGGGCTGAGGATGGGGTCGCTCAGGTCGGTGACGAAGATGTCGTTGGCGCTGCTCTTCGACTCGACAGGCCGCTTCGTCTTGCTGAACAGCTTCTCGAGCGGCACGGCCTTCGCGCGATCACCCTCGAACTTGATCTTGCCCTGCATCGCCGCCTTGAGCGGATGGAGCTCGCCATAGTTGAGGGCGAGGAAGTCGACGTCGGCGAGCGTGATGCGGCAGTCTGGGCTTCCGTGCGCCCCCTCGCTCACGGTGCAGACGTCGCCGTCGACCTGCACGCACCACGTGCCCGCCTCGGCGCCGCGCAGCTCGTACTGGTACACGGCGCGGAACCCCGGGACTGCGCCCTTCACGAAGCGCCCGGGAATGCCGAGCATCATCGCCCGGACCTCCCCCGACCTCACCGCCGCGGCCGGCTGCTCGGCGAGGCGCTCTTCGAGCACGGTGACCTGGTGACGCAGATAGCCACCGAGCCAGAAGTTGCGAGCGTCGTCCGGTCGCGCGAGGAGCCCACGATGCGCTTGGAGGGCGAGCCGGAGCGCCGCTTCGTCACGGGGAGTGGACTCGAGGACGGCCTCGGCGAGCGAGAGCGCGAGCACGGGATCGCTCGGGAGGCGCTCATGCCCGAGCTTCAGCACGGCTTCGGCGCCCACGAGCCTTGCGAGCTCACGCGCCACCGGCGAGCGCGGATAGAGCTCCGTCGATGAGCGCATCTTGAACCAGCCGAGGTAGCTCTCCCAGAAGGTGCGGACACCCCAGGCCACGCGGCCATAGCCCTGACCGACGTAGAGCTCGTCGGGGAGCGCGATGCGCGCCATGAGGTCGTCGACGTCCTCGCCTTCATTGATGCCGCGGAGCGTCTCGTCGTGGACGTACTTCACCGCCGCTTCGAGCCTGTCGAGGCACGCGCGGATGAGCGCCTTTCCGCGGATGGGTTGTCCGTGCCCAGTGATGAGCACCTCGAGGTCGAGCTTGCGGACGACGTCGAGCGATGCGAGGTACGCCTCGGCGTAACGATACTTGTCGCCCCGGATCGTGTTGAAGTTGGGGAAGTGGGGGAACAAGGGTCCGAAGAGGTTGCCGGTGAACGCGAGCTGTTCGTCCGGCAGATGGACGACGGTGCTGTCGACGGTCTCTCCGCCAGGCGTCGAGATCAGCTCGAAGCGTCGACCGCCGACGTCGATGCGTGTCCGGTCGGTGAACACCTCGTCCGGCATCGGTGCGTCCTGCACCACGGCCTCCGGGTGCTCTTCGGCGACGACGAGCGCGCGGTCGATGACGTCTTTGAACCACGTATAGCTCTGCGCCTGGCGTCGCTTGGCGATGCGCGCATCGTCGGCTTGGCACGAAGGGTTGTTCGCCTGAGCGACGAAGCGCGTCCCCGCTTCGCGGAAGAGTCCGACGCCCCCGAGGTGATCGACGTGGCCCTGCGTGATGACGATGTGCGTCGTGGGGCCGGCGCACACCGCGTCGAAGACCTTCTTGTGCGTGTACGCCTCGAAGCCGAGACCCGTGTTGACGATGACGCGACCTTCATCGGTGAGCACCATGTAAGCGTTCGAGGTGCCCTCTGACATGTAGATGCCGGGCGCGACCTGCTCGGCCACCGTCGCATCGGCGGCCTTGAGCACCTCACCCCAGGGCCTCGCCTCGGCCAGCGCACGGACAGGATCGACTTCGGTCATGGTTCCTCCAGGAGCAGTGGATATAAGTCACTCACCTGATTTCGTCAACCCGTGACCAAGCTACGGAGATCATTGATTCTCGCGATGCTCGTCAACCATGTGCTGCGACGTTCACGGAAGCACGTTGCCAAATCAAGGCGACTGCCCTAATGTGCTCCCATGCGTCAGGATGCACTCGCCACCCGCGCCCGTCTCGTCCGCGCCGCGGAGGACCTCTTCGCGACGCGGGGCCTCGACGCGGTCTCCATGAACGAGGTGCAGCGCGCCGCCGGGCAGCGGAACAAGTCCGCGCTCCAGTACCACTTCGGCAGCAAGGAAGAGCTGCTGCGCGCCATCCTCGACAAGCACGTCCCGGGGCTCGAGCTCGAGCGTCACGGGCTGCTCGATGAGCTCGAGGCACGCGGCGGCGTGACGCCTCGCGATCTCATGGAGGCGTTGGCGGTCCCGATCTTCAAGAAGCTCGACGACGAGGACGGCGGGCCCGCGTACGTCACCATCTTCGCGCAGCTCATCGGCAGCCCG
>CAZEAA010000097.1:0-16911 GCA_964510015.1 uncultured Sandaracinaceae bacterium | reverse complement strand
CGCCGAGGCCACCGCGCTCTACGAGCAGCTCACGCGGTCGTCGCCGTCGAACGCGGGCGCCTGGTTCGCGCTCGGTCAGTCGCGCATGCGTCAGCGCAACGGCCGCGGCGCGGCCGCGGCGCTCGAGCGGGCCACCAGCCTGTCACCGCGCAACGCCACCTACTGGGCCACGCTGGGCACGGCGCGGCGCAACGCGGGCGACGCGGGCGGCTCTCGCTCCGCCTTCCAGCAAGCGCTGCGCTTCGACCCCAACAACCAGACCGCGCTCCGCGGGCTCGGTCAGTAGCACCCCGCCGCGTGGGCGCGCGCTCCGGGCGTGCGCTCACGGCGACGTGGCAGACCGCTACGGGCGGGCGATGCCCACGGCCGTGCGCACGCGCCGCATGGTCTCGCGCGCGCTCACTCGAGCCCGCTCGGCGCCCGCGGCCAGCAGCTCGTCCAGCTTCGCTTCATCCGCGCGCAGCGCGTTGTAGTGGTCGCGCTTGGGCCCGAGCTCCCGGTCGATGGCCTCGAAGAGCATCTGCTTCGCGTCGCCCCAGCCGAAGTTGCCCGCGGCCAGGCGCTCGGCCAGGACCGCGGCGTCGCTCGCCGACACCTGCAAGAGCAGCTCGTACACGGTGGAGCCGGCCGCCGTCTTGGGCTCCTCGAGCGACTCCGAGGTGGTCTTGATCTTCATGACCATCTTGCGCAGCGTCTTCTCGTCCGCGAAGAGTGGCAGCGCGTTGCCGCGGCTCTTGCTCATCTTCTCGCCGTCGGTGCCCGGCACCAGCGGGCCTTCGTTGATGACCGGCTCCGGGACCACCAACGTGCCCTCGCCGTAGACGTGGTTCATGCGAAGCGCCACGTCGCGGCACAGCTCGAGGTGCTGCTTCTGGTCCTTGCCCACGGGCACCACGTGCGTGTCGTAGAGCAGGATGTCGGCCGCCATGAGCACCGGGTAGTAGAAGACGCCGGCGTTGGGCTTCTCGCCCGCGTTCTTCTCGAGCGCATCCTTGTAGGCGTGCCCGCGCTCGAGCTGGCCGGTGCCCAGCTGACAGCTGAGGATCCACGCGAGCTCGAACACCTCGGGCACCGCGCTCTGACGGAACAGCACCGTCTCGTTCGGGTCGAGCCCCGACGCCAGCCAGGTGGCGGCCACGTCGTACACGAACGTGTCGAGCGCCTTCGGGTCGGTCACCGTGGTGATCGCGTGGTAGTCCGCGATGAAGTAGAGCGAGCGATAGCTGCGCGCCAGCTCGAGGGCCGGCCGGATGGCGCCCAAGTAGTTGCCGAGGTGAGGCGTGTTGGTCGGCTTGATGCCCGTGAGCGAGGTTTTCACCGCGCGAGTCTATCTCGGCGCGGGACAACGACAAGCGAGCGCGTTCACCCCGCGCAGCGCTACTTGGCGGACTCGCCCTCTTCGGCTTCGGCTTCGTCGCTCTCACCGGCTTCGTCGGCGAGCAGGTGCTCCGGGATCTCGAGCAGCGTCTCGTTGCCCTCGCGCACCGTCTCGTCGATCAGGATGTAGCCGCCGGTCACGCGCTCCCACTCCTGCGCCACGATGGTGTCGGCGATCATCATGGTGCTCTGGTTGTACCAGCTGATGTGCACCACCGAGATCGCGTTCTCCTGCTCCTCGCCGCTGACCTGCACGTCGAGGATGTCCATGTCCGCGATCTGGATGTCGCGTCCCCAGCGGTGATGCCGCATGCGGAACTCACCGCGGCGGGCCGGCGTGACGCGCAGCTGCGCCAGATCCAAGCGGTTCCAGCGGGTCTCGTCGTTGTAGCCCACCACCGCGTCGCGCAGCTTCTCTTCGGAGCCCACGTTCTGGAAGATGCAGCCCGAGGCGAGCACGAACGCGAGCAGCGGGAGGGGGCGGAGGAGGCGGCGCATGCCCGGACGCTAGGGAAGCGGATCCCAGGAGGCAAGAATTCGGCAAGCGGCGGGGTACCATCGGGCGTACCGCCATGAACCGCATCCACCTCCCACTGTTGGTCCTCGGGTTGCTCTCGTTCTTCGCCCGGGACGCCGAGGCGCTGTGCATGGCCACCTCCGTGAGCGCCGTGATCCTGACGCCGCTCGACGCCCCAGTGCCTGCGGACGGGGCGCTGCTGGCGTCCGTGCTGTACGGCGGCGAGCGTGGAGGCGTGCAAGTCACCTACGGTCAGCCCGGCGAGTTCACGCTGCCGGCGCTCGCGCTGGTGACCCGCACGCGTCGCATCGGGGTGAGCCAACGCCCGCTGCCGGGTGGCCTGCTCCTGCTCACCTTCGACACCCCGCCCCCGGCGGGCCGGTACACCCTCGAAGGCTTCTCGGGCCCCAGCGCCCCCGCGCCCTCGGTCACCATCGGCGGCACGCTTCCGCCGGCTCCCAGCGCCCCGCAGCTCGCGTCCGTGGACCACTCGGTGCGGTACGAGACCTACCAGGGCCCCCGCGGCAGCGGACGCCTCACGATTTGGGAGACCGAGGTCACGTTCCGTGAGGCGCTGCCCGCCGGCTTGGCCTTCGTGGTGCTGCGCACCGTGGGCTCCACCCAGGACCTCCAGTTCTTCGAGGCGCGCTCGGGGACCGACCTCCACGAAGGCGGCACCCTCGGTGGCCGCTGCGCCATGGGCTTCGTGGAGGGGCGGGGCATGGTGACCGAGCGCGCCCAGGTGGAGGCCGTGGTCATCGACCACTTCGGCCGGATGTCGGCGCCGAGCGCGCCGGTCCGGGTGCGCTAGCAAGCGCTAACGACGCGCCAGCACGAAGACCGAGTCGTCCAGCACCACCACGGGCCGCTTCGCCGACCCGCGGCACAGATACGGCGCGCGCGACAGCGAGCAGACCTCGAGGCCCAGTGGCTCGAAGCACAGCTCCGTGAGCGTGCGCGCGGCGTGCTCGAACGAACGGTCGTCCATGGGCAGGCGCTCGTCGGGCTCGAGCGTGAGCGTGCCCACGTGCACGTGCGGCGACAGCGGCAGGGGCACGGCCAGCAGCAGCCGCCCGCCCGGCGCCAGCAAGTCGCGCAGCCTCTCGAGCAGCGTGAGCGGCTTCGCACTCCGGTCCAGCACGTTCAACATCGCGATCACGTCGAAGAGGCCGGGCTCGGGGAGCGCCTGGGTGGCGAGATCCAGCTCGTGGCAGCGATAGCCGCGCTCGCGCAGGCGCGCCGCCATCTTGGGCGAGAGCTCGGTGGTGACCACGTTGCCCGCCGGGTTCATCGCGGCGAGCAGCTCGGTGGTCACGTGACCATCGCCCGCGCCCACGTCGAGCAGGTTGCCGGCCATGCGCTCGCCAAGCAGCGTGCGCCACTGCGCAGCGCCCAGCACGCGCATGTCGTGCGTGCCCAGCAGCCCGTTGGCGTCGTAGTCACTCATGACACCGCTCAGCGCGCTGCGCGCCGCCAGCCGCCAGCCGCTGTGCGGATGCTCGAGCGCGTGATCGATCCACGCCCGCGTGGACGGGTCGGCGTCCAGCCACTGCGCGCGCGCGGCGAGCGCGGGCCCGAGGCGCTCGGGGTCGAGGCCATAGCGCAGCGTGACCCCTCGATAGGCCGTGGCACCGGGGCTCAGCATGTCAGTTGAGCGTGTGCGGCCCGCCGCGACGACGACGGCTGCTGCTCCCGAAGATGGCGCCCCAGCCCTCGCGATAGGCGGGCGTGGACACCTGAGCCGGGCCTCCGCCCACCGTGCTGGGCTCCTCGGCGGAGATGCCCGATGGAGCCCCGGCGCTCGCGTCGTTCTGGCCGCTCGTTGCGGGGGCCTCACCGGGCACGCGATACAGCGTCTGGGCGTCGAAGAGCCGCGGGCTGTCGGCGCGCGCGCGCAGGGTGACGACCTCGCCGCCGGGGGTCAGCGCCTTGCCTTCTTCGAGCGGCCGCATCTCACCCACGTGCAGCTCGTCGCCGCGCTTGCGCAGCACGCGGAACGCGCCGTCGTCGCTCGCGCTGTGCACCAGCACCACGTCGTCCGTGGTGGGAGCCGTGGCCGCCGCCGGCGAGGGCGCCTTTTTGCTGAAGGCCGCGCGCGCGGGAGCCGTGAGGCTCGTGGTCGTGGCGGAGGCCCTGCGCTTGCGCGACGCGTCGGTCACCCCGCACTCATAGCAGTCACGCCGCGAACTCTCAACGCGGGATGCCTTGGAAATACATGCCGCGGCCACCGTTCGGGAAGTCGTAGGTGCCGTAGTCCCACGCGTACCCGGCGCCGAAGGGCTCCACCATCGCGAACAGCTCGCGCTCGTTGTAGACGCGCAGCGTGCTGACCAGGCCGTCCCAGGCGCCCACCGCGAGGCCGATGGGCGTGAACCACGACCACAGCATCTTCTGCGCGCGGTGCTTGGGCGAGCGCAGCGGGAGCTTCAGCATGACGCGCACACCGGCGCGCGCGAAGGGCAACATGCCGCGCGGGTCGCGCTCGAAGCCCTCGAGGATCAGGATGGGCGCGCGGTCCTCCACGGCAGCGCGCAGGATGGCGGTGCCCAGCGCGGGCGGGAAGTGGTGGAAGGCGTTCCAGATCACACGCGCGCGGCCCGCCGAGATCTCGGGCGGGATGTTGGTGGCGTCCACCGGCGTGGCCACGAAGTCGATCGACCCCGGCCGCCGCTCGTGCGCAGCGCTCCAGGCCTCGATGCGCGGGAACAGGTCGGTCTCGAGGATGTGCGGCGGGCGCTTGCCGTCGGCCTGCATCTCGCGGCACACGATCTCGGCCGGACTGCCGGCACCTGCGCACAGGTCGAGCACCGCGTCGTACCCCGACGTCTCGAGGAAGCTCTCGAGCACGGGGATGGTGGCGCGCACCACGCCGCCTTCGTCCAGCACGCCGCTGAGCGTCTCGATGACGGTGTCGCGCAGCGACTCGGGAGTCGCCTCGCTGTCGTTGAACTCGAAGAGCTGGAGGCGCGGGAGAGCCATGCCCCAGTCTACGCTGCAACGGCGCGGCCGGGTCAACCCATGCGGCGATCGGCGGTGATAGAGTGCGCCATGCCCAACGCCTCCGTGCTCGTCGTGGACGACGAGAAGAACATCCTGTCGACCCTCTCGCGGGCGCTGCGCATCGAGGACTTCGACGTGGACGTCGCGGGGAACGCCACCATCGCCATCGAGAAGGTGGCCACCAAGGCCTACGACGTCCTGCTGGTGGACGTGAACATGCCCGGCATGGACGGCATCGCCATGCTGGACAAGCTGCGTGCCGACGGGAACAACGTGCCCGTGATCGTGATGAGCGGGCACGGCAGCATCGACACCGCCGTTCAGGCCACCCGCGCGGGCGCCCACGACTACCTCGAGAAGCCCATCAGCACCGACCGCCTGCTGCTCTCGCTGTCGCGCTGCCTCGACTACCAGCGCCTGGCCAACGAGAACAAGGCCCTGCTGGCCAAGGTGGACGCGGGCGCGGGGCTGCTCGGGAACAGCCCGGCCATGCAGGCCCTGCGCGAGCGCATCGCCCTCGCGGCCAGCGCCAACGCGCCGGTGCTGATCACGGGGGAGCGCGGCACGGGCAAGGAGCTGGTGGCGCGTGCCATCCACGTGGGCAGCAAGCGCGCGGCGCTCCCGCTCGAGAAGCTGAACTGCGCGGCGGTGCCGAAGGAGCTCATCGAGAGCGAGCTGTTCGGCCACGAGGCAGGGGCGTTCACGGGCGCCACCAAGCAGCGCCGCGGCAAGTTCGAGCGCGCGCACCGCGGCACGCTGTTCCTCGACGAGGTGGGCGACATGCCCGAGGCCATGCAGGCCAAGCTGCTGCGCGTGCTCCAAGAGGGCGAGCTCGAGCGCGTGGGCGGCAGCGAGCTCCTGCAGATCGACGTGCGCGTGGTGGCCGCCACCAACAAGTCGCTCACCGCCGAGATCGACGAGGGTCGCTTTCGCGCCGACCTGTTCGACCGCCTCAACGTGGTGCCGCTGCGCGTGCCCCCGCTGCGCGAGCGCCGGCAGGACATCCCCGCGCTGGTCACGCAGTTCTTGCAGCAGAGCGCCGCGGCCAACGACCGCCCGGGCAAGAGCATCTCGGCGGGCGCGCTCGCGCTGCTCGAGCAGTACGACTACCCCGGCAACGTGCGTGAGCTGCGCAACCTGGTGGAGCGCCTGGTGATCCTCACGCCCAGCGATGACATCCGCGAGTCCGACGCGCGCGCGCTCCTGCCCATCGCCGAAGGCGGCCGCGTGGCGGGCAGCTACTTCCGCCCCGACGCCACGCTGCGCGACATGATCGAAGAGGCCGAGCGTGATCTCGTGATCCGCGCCCTCGAGCACCACGACGGCCACATCACGAACACGGCCGCGGGCCTGGGGCTGGAGCGCAGCCACCTCTACAAGAAGATGAAGGCGCTCGACATCAAGCGTTGAAGGCCGCCACGTTGTTCCCCATAATGTTCACATGCCTCGCGCACCCCAACCCGAAACAGCTTCGATGAGCGTCAACGTTCGCGTGAGCGGGGCACTCCGCGAGCACGTCGAACGAACCACCTCCGAAGGCGACTACGAGAGCGTGAGCGAGTACGTCCGCGACTTGATCCGGAAGGACAAGGCCGCGAAAGAAGGCGAGGCCTTCGAACGGGTCAAGGCCACGCTGCAGGCGGCGTTCGCGGAGCCTCCCGAGAATTATCATCCGCTCACCCTCGATCGAATTCGCTCGCAGGCCAGAGCTCGGCGCGCATGAAGCGCGTCGTGTTCTCAAATGCAGCGGATGCTGCGTTGACGGACATCTACGAGTTCACCGAGGAGCGATGGGGCGCTCGACAGGCGAACAAGTATGTCGGCGAGCTGCTGCGTCTGGCCGACCAGATCTGCGCCGGTGAAGTCCTGGCGCGTCCCATACCCCCCGAGTTTGGTGTGCCTGGCTTCGTCACGCGTCACGACAGCCACCTCGTCTACTGGCGTCGGATCAATGACAAGACCGTCGGCATCACGGCGATTCTGCATGTGTCCATGATGCAAGGCGATCGCCTGCGTGAAGCGTTCGGCGGCTGAGCTCAGCGCTGGGGCACGGGCGCTGGTGCGGAGGGCGCAGGCTCAGCCGCCGGCTCTTCGGCAGGCAGCTCTCCGCGACCGGGCAGCATCACCGTCGGGCTCGGCCGAGCCGCACGCAGCGCAGGCAAGTGCGAGGCAGGCGGCCGCGGCACGCCCAGCAGCGCGGTGAGCGTGGGTGCATGCCGGCGCACGTCCACGCGCGCCTCGGTCTCACCCGCGTTGATGCCAGCGCCCACCAGCAAGATGGGCACCTCGCGCTCGCGCGCCGAGATGCCACCCGATGAGGTGCCCGCGCCACGCGGGGGCATGGTGTCCAGCACGAAGCCCTCGCGGGGGATGATGTAGATCTCGCCGCCGAGTCCAGGAAACAGGCTCTCGCGCACCAGGCCGTCGATGTCGTCAGCGCCATCGCTACTGCGCGGGATCGCATCCACGCCGGTGGCGTACGCCCGCAGGATCTCGGGGCGACCTTCGAGGAAGCGGATCGCAGCGGTCACCGCCTCGTCCACGCGGAAGGGCGCGCCGCGCGTGAGGTACACGTACGGCGGGATGATGACGTCCACCCAGTCGATGTCGTCTTTCTGAAGGGCCTCGTCGAGGCCCGCGTCCAGCGCCTCGCGCAGCACGGAGGGATCCACGCGCTGGTGGTCGCGGTGCCGCTCGGGCAGGTCCACCACGCCGCAGTCGCTGGTGAGCACCACGGCGATGGGCCCGCGCTCGAGCAGCATGTCCACCAGCTCGGCCAGCATCAGGTCCGCGGCGATGAGGTTGTCCAGGTACTCCCACGAGTGCACCCCGTGCGTACGCGCGGCCACGCCCGTCGCGCCGATGGCCACGGTCAAGAGATCCGGGATGTCGTCTTGGCCGAGGCCGTCTTCCTGGATGCGGCGCGCCGCCAGCGCCAGCAGCGACTCGGTGCTGCGCGGCGTGATGTGCATGGCGAGGGAGGGCTCGGGAGAGCGCCGCGTGTCGCGCGGAAACACGATGCCGAGGCCCTGCCAGTCGAGCTCGCCCTCCACGTGGTCGGAGCCTGCGAACTGCGCCAGGTGGGCCGCGTCGTGCGGGGTCCACGGCCCCTCGTAGCGAGACGTGCCGAGGTGCGTGTCGGCTGCCCCACGCACACGCGGCGCGGTCTCGGGCGTGTCCCATGCGGGTCCGAGCGGCACGTAGCGGGCGCGCTCCACGTGGTGCGCCCAGCCGCCGCGGGCCTGCTTGCCCACGCTGGCCCACGCGCTGCGCGGGTCGAGCGAGAGCGCGGTGACCTTGGCCGTGCGCGCCGTGGCTTCACGCAGCGAGTCGGCCACGGTGCGCACCTGTGGCGGCCCCGGCGGCTCGGGGTCACGCAGCGCGTCGGCCACGATGCCGGTGAGCCGTGGCGTGGCCCCCGTGTAGAGCGTGGCGTGCGCGGGCGCGCTGTGCGTGACCGCATACGGCAGCTGCGCGCGCGGATAGAAGGCCCCCTCGCGCATCGCCCGGCGAAGGAAGCCGTGCTCGGGCAGCGCCGGGGTCAGACGCTCGAGGGTCTCGCTGTCGAGCGCCTCGATGACCACCGACACCACCAGCTGCGGGGCCTCACTGCGCGCCCATGTCCGAGGGGCATCGTCGGAACTCGGCTCGCTCGCCGTGGGGCTGGCGGGAGCTTCGTTCTCGGGTGTCTCCTCTGCGCCACCGCAGCCTGCGCTCAGCACCAGCAGCGGCGTCAGCGTCACCAACCTCAGGCCCCACAGACCAAGCAGGCCGGGCAGCTCTCGGCCGCCGCCGCGCGAGCTCACGCCGTGCGCGCAGCGGGTGTTCGCGAGAGGTGCTCTTCCAGGAAGTCGTAGGTGTGGTCCCAGCATGCTCGGGCTTGCTCACGCCACACGAACGCATGGAACGCGTGGATCTCTCCCGGGTAGTAGCGCACTCGCGCGTCTCCTCCCAGCGCCGCGAGCGCCGCCTGCAGCCGGCGGCTGTCGTCGATGAGCGGGTCCTTGGTGCCCACCGGGATCAAGAACGGCGGCAGGGCGCGCGCGAGGGTGGGGCGCTGCTCCAGCACCACCACGGGGTCGAGCAGGTCGCGCACGGTGGTGACGTCGTGGTCTTCCGGCGCGTACCCGTGCGCGATGATGTCGATGCGGCTCTGCACCAGCTGCGAGATGGCTGGCTTGCGCTGCTTGAAGCGCCCGGGGTCCGTGACCTGATGCACGCCGCAGTAGGGGACCACCGCGCGCGGCATCAGCCCTGTCGCAAAGGCCTTCCGCGCGTACGCCTCTTCCCGCTCTTGCACCAGCGCCACCGTGAGCGCGGTGGCCAGGTTCGCGCCGGCCGACTCCCCCGCGATGGCCAAGCGGCTGAGGTCGGCCCCGAACGAGGCCCCGCGCGCCGCGATGAAGGCATACGCGTCGCACACGTCTTCGAGCGCCGCGGGGAAGCGGTGCACGGGCGCCAGCCGATAGTTGATGTTGAACACCAGGTAGCCGGCGCGCGCCAGCATGGCCCCCATGATCCAGTGGGTGTCCTTCGAGAGGATGCGGAAGCCGCCCCCGTGGATGTAGAGCACCGTGGGGAACGGCCCGCGCCCCTGCGGCCGGTAGACGTCGAGCGTGCGCGCCGCACCTCCGCCCGCCACGTACGGCACGTCGCGCAGCAGCTCGATGCCCTGTGCCTCGAGGTTGGCTTCGGGCAGCACCTTGCCCACGGCGGCGAGGCCACTGAGCAAGCCGCTCATGGCCAGGCCTTCGGCGCGCTGACGGACGGACCGGGTGCTCACCACGCCATGCCTCCTTACTGGTTGGGCGCCATGGCGCGCAGGAACTGCTCCATCACCGCCCAGGGCACGTCGTTCGGCAGGTTCAAGATCGGCAGCCCGATGCCGAAGTCGCGCCGGCGCCGCAGCTCGGCGATGCAGTACTGCGGGTCGCCCGCGATCATGAGCGAGTTCATCAGCTCGTCCGGCACCGTCTTCCAGGCGTCCTTGCGCGTCTCCTTCTGCTTGTAGGCGATGTCGATGCGCTCGGCGTCCTCGCCGTAGCCGAGGTCCGTGAGCAGCTCCTTGTAGTAGTCGCCCATGCCGCCGATGTAGAAGGCCACGATCTCCTTGGCCTTCTGCTTGCCGAAGTCGCCCGGCATCGGGAGCACCGTGGTGAACGGCGCCGTGACGATGTCCGACGGACTGCGGCCGGCCTTCGCTGCCCCGCGCGCGATCCACTCGTGCCCGCTCTTCAGCTCGGTGTAGGGCCAGAAGGTGGGCATCCAGCCGTCGGCCACTTCACCGATGGTCTCGATGCTCTTCTCCTTGAGCGCCGCCACGAAGATGGGCACGTCCGCGCGCAGCGGCTTCATCTCGAGCGCGAAGGGCCGGTACTCCACCAGCTTGGCGTCGGCCTCGGTGAGCTTGCGCCCGCTCAGCAGCGTGCGCGTGACCTTCACCACGTCCTTCCACTGCGACAGCGGCTTGTCGAACGCGCGCCCGTGGAAGCCCTCGATGACGCGCTTGCCGCTGGTGCCGATGCCCAGGATCAAGCGGCCGTCGCTGATCTCGTCCACCGTGGCCGCGTTCATCGCGATGAGGCTGGGCGAGCGGCTGAACACGTTCACGATGCCCGTGCCCAGCTTGATGCGCTTCGTGTGGATCGCCATCTCGGTGAGCAGCGAGAAGATCTCGTAGCCCCAGGCTTCCGGGATCCAGAACGAGTCGTAGCCCAGCTCGTCCGCCAGGATGGCGGCCTTCAGGTACAGCTTGCGGTCGTAGTTCTTCCAGAAGGCGAGTACGCCAGTACGTTCGGTCATGAGTCAGTCTCGGGGTGGGAGTGAACCGGCAGTGTAAGTGAATCGCCGTTCAGTAGCACCCCTAGAATGAATCGCCGTTCAGTAGCAGTCGGTGGACACCAAGGTCGCCGTGAAGCCCAGGTACGTGCGGCTCGGCGAGCTGTTCGGGATCTCCACCTTGTCGTCCACGGTGGCCTCGGCCGGCTGGTTCAGGCCGCCCATGGTGAGCGTCGCGAGCTCGGTCCCGAACTCGAAGGCGTTGAGCGGCTGGGTCCACATGCCGTTCTGGATGTTGTGGCCCACCTCGAGGTTGCCCACGCCACACACGAACTGGGGGGCCGTGCAGTTCACGTCGCCCTGGCTACGGTACTCTGCCAAGCACCCGGGGCCCGTGGCGGTGTCAGCGGGTGTCCAGCTGTTGATCGAGTCGCCATACGTGTCGGAGTACGTGCACGTGTCCCACGTGAGAACGCCCTCGCTGAGGTTGCCGGAGGCGAGCACCGCGCTGGTGGTCGCGACCGCCGAGCCCCGCGTGTAGGTGATGACGCCCTGCTCGTTTCGGAAGTTCTGACGGATGTCGTGGCAGAGCACGCCGGCCGCTCCGTCCGCGGGCGAGTCCGTGTCGGTGTTGGCGGTGACGCGGATGACCACCTCGCCGGGACCCACGTCGAACGTGGCGTCGCCGAGCATCAGGTTGGTGCCCGTGATCTGGAACTGCGCGCCGTCCGAGGCGATCGCGTAGCGCAGGATGCAGGTGTCGGGCACCTCCCACACGGCGTTGTGCGTGCAGATCTCGGGCTCTTCGAAGACGCAGAAGGTGCGCGTGTCGGTGCTGCCCGGAGCCACCGCGCAGGTGTATCCGTCACGGCACTCGGAAGGCCCGCTGCACGTCTCGAGGCACACACCACCGAGGTCCGCGGGTCGCGCCAAGCAGCCGCCCCCTTCACCGCACTCCGTGTCGGCCGTGCAGCCCGTCACCGAGCAGTAGCCGTCAGGAAAGAGCGAGCCATCGAACTCGGCGGCGCCCAGGCGCTCGAACCCCAGCAAGCACGCGCCACCGCCGCACGCCTCAGCGTCTTCGCACTCGGTGCCCGTTGCCATCAACGTGGGGCCCATGTCCTCGGGGCCCAGATCCGGTGAGGCATTGCTGTCTCCGCACCCGGTGGCGCTCACGACGAGCCCAACAATGAGTACAGCGCTCGTACATGCACGTTGAGCCTTGTAATGAAGGGTACTGGTGGCCTGAAGGTCAGTCATGATGGTGGTCCAAGGTGGCTTGATCACTGGCGGCTGCCAGGACGTGGCAGCGTACCAAGTCTTGCACTCGGCGCCTATACTGAGTGACACTCTTATCGGTCTCAATATGGAACACACTCCCCTTCGACTCCTCGGTGCCATCACCGTCATGGCAGCGGCCCTCGCGAGCGGTTGCAATGTGTACGACAGCAGCCTCCTGCCCGTCGAGGGAGGCTTGCTCCCGGATGGCCGTCCGCAACGTCCCACGTTCGATGACCCTACGGTGAACATGGAGCTCGTGTTCCGCATCACCGACGTGCAGTTGAACGACGAAGTCGATTGGCTGAGTACCGGCCGCAACATGGATGGCCTCATCACGACCCTCGAAGACACGAGACGCCAGTGCACACCACCGGCCGGAAGCCTCCCACCGATCGACGGGCCGGGCGGCATCGACAACGCCATGGGGGAGCAGCTGCTCCGAGTTGTCGTCAACTTCGTCATCCCGTGCTTGGAGCCCGCTTTGGACGCGTCGCATGTGGCCGGTCGCGGGACGCTCATGCTGTGGGTGCAGAACTGGAACGGCACTTCGAACGACGCGTCGGTCGACGTGGCCATGCTCGTCGCCGCAGACGCGACCTCCGCCGACTTGGAAGATGTGCAGTGGGACGACACCAACCATCGCCTAGTCCAAGCGAGCGATGGGGTGACGGAAGCCCCGGAACCCTCGGGTGCAGTCACGGACCAATTCTTCATTCGGCCAGACAGTTTCACGGGTGGTGCGAACCCGAAACCGCGCCTCCGTGACGCGTCCGCTTACATCGCCGACGGAGTGATCGTTTATGAAATTCCGTCGGGCGAACGTATCCCGCTCAACGCGGGCATCGGCAGCCTCAACATCGTCTTCACTGACGGGCTCGTGCTGGCCGAGCTCAACGACGGGTTCACCGCCATCGATAAGGCGTCGCTTTCAGGCCGCTTCTCGCTCAACGCTCTGCTCGACGCGGGTGAGTCGATTGGCGTGTGTGGGGATGCCCGCCAGGATGTCGAGGAACAGTTCGAGGAATTCCTTGATGTGATGTCGAACCCCGCGACGCCCCCGAGCGACGACCTCTCCTGCGACGCGATGAGCCTCGGCATCCCGTTCCGGGGCACCCTGGCGACCATTCCCCGAGAGGGGGGAAGGCCGGTGCGCGCTGGTTCCGATCCTCCGCTCCCGAATGCGTGCGCGGCCGGCGTCCGCCCGTGCGACGCCTTCACGGACTAGCAACTCGTCGCCCTATCCCTGCTCGCGACGCGGTGTGAGTTCGTGCAGCGTGCGCGCGGACGAGATTCACCGAACGGCAAGGACCGACCGCTCTCAGCGCGCCCGGCGCGCTCGCACGGCCTCGGCCAACGTCTTGAGCGCAGCCTCGCTGGCTTCCCAGCCCAGGCACGCGTCCGTGATGCTCTGCCCGTAGGTGAGCGGCTGGCCGGCCACCTGGTCTTGGCGACCGGGGACCAGGAAGCTCTCCAGCATGACGCCGCCGATGCTGTCGCTGCCCGCGGCCAGCTGCTCGGCGAGGTTCTGGATCACGCGCGTCTGGTTGTCGTGCTTCTTCTCGCTGTTGGCGTGGCTGGCGTCCACCATGATGCGGGTCTTGACGCCGGCCTTGTCGAGCAGCGCTTGCGAGGAGGCAACCGCCTCGGCGTCGTAGTTGGGGCCCTGCGACCCGCCGCGCAGGATGATGTGGCAGTCGCTGTTGCCGCGCGTGGCGACGATGGCGCTGATGCCTTGCTTCGTGACCGACAGGAAGTGGTGCGGGTGGACGGCCGAGCCCACGGCGTCGACCGCGATCTGCACGGTGCCGCGCGTGCCGTTCTTGAAGCCCACCGGCATGCTCAGGCCCGAGGCGAGCTCGCGGTGCACCTGGCTCTCGGTGGTGCGCGCGCCGATGGCGCCCCAGCTCACCAGGTCGGCGATGTACTGCGGCGAGATCGGGTCGAGGAACTCGGTGCCCGTGGGCACGCCCAGCTCCACCACGTCACGCAGGAAGCCGCGGGCCACGCGCAGGCCGCGGTTGATGTTGAAGCTGCCGTCGAGGTCGGGGTCGTTGATGAGGCCCTTCCAGCCCACCGTGGTGCGGGGCTTCTCGAAGTAGGTGCGCATGATGATGAGCAGGTCGCCCGCCAGGCGCTCGGCCACCGGCTTGAGGCGCGCGGCGTACTCGAGGCCCGCGGCGGGGTCGTGGATGGAGCAGGGGCCCACCACCACGATCAGCCGGTCGTCCCGCCGGTGCAGGATCTCGGAGGCGGCGCGCCGGGCCACGGCCACGCGCTCTTGGCCGGCCTCGCTGATGGCCAGCTCCTCCATGAGGATGGCCGGGGGAATCAGCGGCCGCAGGTTTTCGATGCGCACGTCGTCGGTCCTGGAGAACATGGCCGGACATATAAGGCGGAAGGGGGCGGACGTCACGTTTGCCGCTATCCTTCCTCACCTGGCGGGCAGCGCTTCGGACCTGGCGCGGGTCAGCAGCGCCCCGAGACCAGCATCCCGGGCCGTGCGTTCCAGGTAGTGGTCATCCAGGGGGCCGGCGACGCGGAGGACGGCCACGATGTCGCGCCACTGGCGCTCGGACATCTCCCCACCGAGCCGATACCACCGAAGCTTCTGTAGGACGGTGTCTTCGGGGCCCAGCACGTAGATCGAAACGTCATCGCCGAGGAGCCGAAGCCGTCGCCGGTCGAGTTGCCCGCTGCCCAGCGGCCCGCTCCCTGGGACGAAGACGTCGACCTTCAGGAAGCTGCGTTCGTCGATCAGGTTGAAGCTGTCGCGCCGCCGGGCGGCGGTCTGCATGGTCTGCAGGTCGGCATAGAAGGCGTCACCGAGCTTCGCTTTCAGCTCGGCCATTTGGGATTCTTGGAGCGTCGCCACGATGTCGACGTCGTTCGTGGCCCTCGGCTCTCCGTAGATCGTGCTGGCCACCGAGCCGCCGACCGCCCACGAGACGTTCAGGTCTTCGAGCGCACGGGCCACGTCGGCGAGCGTCGAGAGCAGGGCGGGGTCGATCACGGTTCCACGCTGACGTCGGGGGGCAGCCATCCAAATGCTGGGCCGACGACGCTCGCGGGGACGGTGCGCAGCATGAAGCGGATCTGGAGCTGTCGCTCCGACTCGTCCGGGTGCAGCGTGCGCAGGTGGTCGATGGTCAGGGCGCGGAGCATCCCCGAGAGAGCCATCGCCCGTTCGAACTTTTCCTGCGCGGACATGCGCCGGTAGGCTTCGTCCATGCGGGCCTGGATCTCGGGGGGGGTGTCTTGCACGGCGCTCACATGGCGAGGATAGCGTGAGACTCCGCTCAGCGCTTCGGCGTCTCGTCTTGTATGCTCTCGGCGGATGTCCGCTGCTCGTCTCCGCTCCCGCGTGCTCCGCGTCGCCTCGCTGGCTTCTCTCACGGCGGCTGGGCTCGTGGCGCTCGCTTGCTCGGGCGGTGACCCCGCGCCCGCACCCGCCCCCACGGGCGAGGAGCTGAGCGCGGCGCGGGCCACGTTCGTGGACCAGGCCTTGGCGCAGAACCACGCCTCCTGGCCAGCGGCTGCGCGGGCCGAGGTGATCCGCGAGGGGCGCGCCACCATCGAGCGGCTCGAGTGCAACCGCTGCCACACCATCGACGACATCGAGCCGTCGTCGCGGCCCACGCACTGCGTGAGCTGTCACCAGTGGCTGAACGGGCTCGAGCCGAACGACCCCACGTACACGAAGCTGGCGGGCCGCTACGGCAGCCACGTGATGGAGCGCTACCAGCGCAACATCGTCCACTACCTGGAGGTGCCGAACCTCACGCGCATCGGGGCGCGCCTCGATCCCGCCTGGATCGCGGCCTACATCCAGAACCCGCACGACCTCCGCCCGCAGATGGAAGAGACCATGGTGCGGACCGCGATGAGCGCGGAAGACGCGCGCGTGATCGCGCGTTACTTCGCGGCGGTGGCTGAGACACACGATCCCGAAGGGCAGCACACGCCGCGCGCGCCGGCCGTGGCGTCCGTCAGGCCGAGCGCCGAGCGCATCGAGGCGGGACGCGGCCTCTTCATGCGGAACGGCTGCAACGTCTGTCACACCGTGGGCAACGTGGACACGGGCAAGACGCGCGAGGACCTCTTGCGCATGGGCACCGTGGCGCGGCTGGCCCCGAACCTGCGCTTCGCGCGCGAGCGCATGCGGCCCGAGCTGGCGGCGGCGTGGATCCTGGACCCGCAGCGCTTCCACCCCGACACCCACATGCCGCAAAACACCCTGACGCCCGAGCAGGCCGAGCAGGTGCGCGACTTCCTCTTCGCGGTGGACCCGCGCTTGGGGCCCACGCCAGAGGTGCCCGAGCTGGTGCTGCCGCCCGCGGTGGACCGGCCCGTCAGCTGGGCCGAAGTGAAGGAGAGCACGCTCGGACGTATCTGCGTGCACTGCCACATGAACGACCACGAGCGCGACAACGGGCCCGGCAACATCGGCGGCTACGGCTGGCCCGGGGTGGGCCTGCGCATGCGCACGTACGAGACGCTGGTGAGCGGGCAGCGCGTGCGCGGGGCGGCGCTCGACAGCGAGCGCATCTCCGTGTTCTTGCCGCGCGAGCCGGGCGGCACCATCCCGCTGTTGCTCGAGGTCATGCTGCTGCGTCGCGTGGAAGAGCGGCGTGATCGGGTCGAAGCCTTCGCCGACTACGTGCTGCCGCCCGACCACGGCACCGAGCACCTGGGCATGCCGATGGGTCTGCCCAGCATCCCCGACGCCGAGCTGGCGCTGCTGCGCGCGTGGATCGAGCAGGGCTGCCCGGGGCCCACCGAGATCACCGGCATGCCCGGCATCGACGACGGCTACCTGGTGCCCGACGGGCCCATCCCGGTGAACCACGGCTGCGAGCTGCGCGCGCCCAGCGAGCCGCGCCCGGCGTGGTCCACGCAGCCGCCGCCCGAGTGGGAGCGCCCGCGCGAGCCGGCCCCGCCCACGCCGCCTCCTCCGGCGC
>CAZEAA010000096.1:0-17056 GCA_964510015.1 uncultured Sandaracinaceae bacterium | reverse complement strand
CCGTGGCGGTGGCGGGCTTCGACGAGCGCGTGCGGCAGGCGCAGGCCGCAGGCAGCGAGCCGCGCGACGCCACGTTCTTCGAGCTGGCCGACGACTACGTGCGCCTCGTGACGTCCGCGGCCCTCGAGCACGTGCGCCGGGGTGCTGCGCCCGAGGGGTCGTTCGGTGCCGGGCTGAGCGATGCCGAACACGAGGCCTGGCTGCGCGGCGCGCTCTCGCCCGAGGCCCAGCGCGCCATTGACGCGACAGGGCTCCACGAGCGAGCGGTCACGCACACGCTGCGCGAGCACGCGGCAGGTCGCCTGTTCGGGGCCATCCCCGTGGAGCTCGCCCGATGACCGACACCCGCGCGCGCGCGCCTCGCTTGCTGGTGTTCCAGCGCGGTGAGATCGCCGTGCGCGCGTGCCTCGCCGCGCGCGCGCTGCGGGTGCCCAGCATCCTCTTCGTGACGCCCGCCGACGAGGGGTCGCTGGCCAGCGAGCACGCCGATGAGCTGTACGTCCACGAGCGCTCGGAGGCGCGCGAGTCGTTTCAGAGCCTCGCAGCCCTGCGCGCAGCGATCGCCCGCACGGGGGCCACGCACGTCTATCCGGGCTACGGCTTCCTCTCCGAGTCGCCGACCCTCGCAGAGGCGGTTCAGCAGGCCGGCGCGGTGTTCGTGGGACCCGCGGCAGCCACGCTCGGGAAGCTGGCCGACAAGGGGCACGCGCGCGCCTTCGCCGACGAGGCCGCGCTGCCGCACCTGGGCGTCTCGCTCGACACGGCGCCTCTCGCGAGCGCGTATCCGCTGATGCTGAAGGCCGTGGCGGGGGGCGGCGGGCGCGGCAACCTGCGCGTCGACCACCCGAGCGAGCTCGGGGCTGCATGTGAGCGCCTGGCTGCGCGCGCGCTCCAGCTGTTCGGGGACGATGCGCTGATCGCCGAGCGCTACGTCGCGCGGGCACGCCACGTGGAGCTCCAGTTCTTCGGCTTCGGAGAGGCCGGCGCCGTGGTGCTGGGCACGCGCGACTGCTCGCTCCAGCGCCGGCACCAGAAGGTCATCGAAGAGGGGCCAGCCACCCAGCGCGCGCGGGAGCGGCTCGCGCCGCTCTTGCCTCGTTTCATCGCGGCGCTGACGCGCATGCGGTACCAGGGCGCCGGGACGCTGGAGCTGCTGCACGACCTCGACGCGGACGCGCTCTACTTCATGGAGGTGAACCCGCGCATCCAGGTGGAGCACCCCGTGACGGAGTGCCTCGTGGGGGTGGACCTCGTGCGCCTCCAGCTGGAGCTGGCGCTCGGCCGAGACCCGGAGCCGCTCCGCCTCTCGGTGGCGCACGCCGAGCAGCACGCGCTCGTGCCGCGTGGTCATGCCGTGGAGGCGCGCCTGGTGGCCGAGGACCCCGCGCACGACTACGCCCCCGAGACGGGCACGCTGCGGCGCTTCGAGCTGGGCCAGGCGCCCTTCGCGCGTTGGGACGCGGGCTACCGCGAGGGCGCGCGGGTGAGCGCGCACTACGACGGGCTGCTGGCGAAGCTGATCGTCTGGGGCGAGACGCGCGCGCAGGCGCTCGAGCGCATGGCCCACGTCCTGGACGCCACGCACGTGCACGGCGTGCGGACCAACCTGCCGCTGCTGCGCTCGCTCGTCGTGGACCCCATGGTGGTGGCCGACCAGCACGACACCGGCACGCTGGACCGACGCGCCCCCGTGCGCGAGCACGCCGAGACGGCCCCGCTCGACGCCGCCGTCTTACGCGAGGCGTGGCGCCGCACCGAGCCGGTGGCGCCGGTGGCTTCGAGCGAGTCGTCGGCCGCCACACCGTCTGCCGGAGAGCGCTGGCGCGAGGGGCACCGGCGATGACCCGCTTCCGCACGGACGCGGGCGAGCGTGTGGTGGCCACGCGCGACGAGCACGGCCAGCTCTGGGTGGACGTGTGCTGCGGCGATGGCGAGACGCGGCGCTACGGTCCGCTCGCGCGTGAGGCCGATGGACCTGGGCGCGCGCGCGACTCGCGCGGCGCACGCCACGCCAGCGCCGAGGCGGGAGGCACGCTGCATGCGCGCACCGCCGGTCAGATCGCGCGCGTGCTCGTCACCGTCGACGAGCAGGTCGACGCGGGGGCGCTGCTGCTCGTGATGGAGCTCATGAAGATGGAGGTCGAGATCCGGGCGCCACGGGCGGGCCGGGTGGCTCGGGTTCACGTCCACCCCGGAGACGCCGTCGCGCGTGGCGCCGAGCTGGTCACGCTGGCGCCCTCCGAGCCCGCAGCGCCTACTGGGCCTACTGGGCCTACTGGGCCTGGATGAAGGCCCAGAGCTCGCCGTAGGTGCGGATGTCGCGCGCGTCTTCCTGCGTGACCTCGATCTCCCACTCTTCTTCGAGCTCGGTCAGGAGGTCCAAGCTGGCCAGCGAGTCCATCTTGAGGTCCGCCACGAAGCGCGTGTCGGGTGTGATGGTGGCGGGGTCCACGCGGCAGATGTCCGCGATCAGCGCCTTCAGCGAGGCTTCGGTCAGGGTGGCGGCGGGCATGGTGCTCTCTTCCGGAAAGTGTTCAGCGGGCCGATAGGGTCTTCTGCACCAGGTCGTCCAGCAGGAAGCGCTTGATGGCGCCTCCGAGCAGGATGGTCCGCTCGAGCTCGTCCGCGTCCAGCGGGTCCGTGCAGTAGAGCGCCAGCATCTCGCGCCCCTCTTCGCTGTGCTCCGCGTCCAGCTCGCCGTGCTCCTGCACGAAGCTGACGGCCTTGCGTTGCTCGCCCGTGAGCACCTGCGCCAGCTGCTTGCCCACGATGGGCGCGAGCTTGGCCGCCATGCCCTCGAGGAAGTACAGCACGCCCATCGCGGCGATGGGGCGGCGGTTGGTGACCTCGTAGTGGAAGAAGTTCACCCACGCCCAGGTGCCGGGCAGGGGGTCGCTCTGTTGCACCTGCGCGCGCGGGACGCCAAGCAGCGCGAGGTCGTCGAGGGCCATCAGCTCGTGTCCCATCTCGTGCGCCGAGTGATGCAGGATCCACTGACGCAGGGCCAAGAGCTCCGGGTCCATGCGGCGCGCCGATAGCGGCGTGAACGACGAGGTCAGGCGCACGAAGTGGTAGGCCTGCTGCAGGTACGCCGTGTAGAGCGGCAGCACGTGCTCGCCCGCGAGCAGGTGCTTCACGAACGCGCTGTCTTCGAGCAGCGCGACGGAGGTGCCGAGCGCGACGTCGAGGCGCGCGAGCAGGGCGTCTGCGGTGGCAGGGCGAGCGACGGGCTTCTGCGGGTGATGACTCATGGCGGCGGTCTCCTAGGGTCGGGCAGACGTCTCGGGAAGCGCCGAGAGCAGCAGGGCAGCGACCGCGTCCGGCGCCTCGAGCGGAGGATAGTGGCCGACCCCCTCGAGCACGTAGGTCTCGCTGTGGGCCAGCAGCTCGGCGTAGCGCACGATGTAGCGTGGCGTGAAGATGCGGTCGCCGTCTCCGGCCACCACCAGCGCGCGTGCACGATTGCTGCGCATCTCCTCCTCGAAGTCGATGGCGAGCGCTGCGTCCAGCATGGCGACGGCGGCCCTTGCCCGCGCCGGGAGACCCGGGCCCTGCCACACGTGGGTGCGCAGGTGGTCGAGATAGGCCGTGACCTCCGTGGTCACTCGCACGTAGTGCTGCGCGGCGCCGAGCTCGTCCGGCGCGTCGTCTGTGGCCGCGTCTGTGAGACCCAGGTGCTGGAGGGCGAACGGCTCGTCGCCGAGCGCGTCCATCGCTGCCCGCACGGCGCGTCGTCGCACGCTGGCCACGCGACGCCCTCCCGAGGCCATCAGCAACAGCGCGCGCGGCGGGCGCGCCAGCCGGCCGCCCAGCCGGAGCGAGAGCGTGCCTCCGAGCGACACGCCCCCGAGCACGTCGGGCTCGACCCCGCGGTCCCGCAGCTGATCGTGCGCATCGCAGAGCAGCGCCTCCAGCAGCGCGAGGCGGCCGGCGTCATCGGCCGCGCGCGAGGCGAGCGCGGGCAACGTCACGCTGGCCCGCGCGCCGAAGCCCGGGTAGTCGAGCGCGTGCACGTCGCAGGTCTCGCGCAGCCTCGCCGTCAGTGGCGCGAACAGCGCGCTGTCGTGCCCGAGCGGTGGCAGCAGCGCGACCTGCACGCGCGTCATGGAGGGGCGCCCTCGTGGCCGCTGCCCGCAGGACCGTCGTGGTGCAGCGCGGGGAGCGAGTCCACGCCCCCCGAGATGCGCAGCGCCTGTCCCGTGAGCGCGCACTGGCTCGGATCCAGGAACGCGAGGGACGCGTGCACCACCTCGCTCACCCGCAGCAGCCGCCCCGCCGCCGTGCGCCGCGCGAACGCCTCGAGCACGCGGGCGTCCACCCGCGCGTGCACGTTCGCGGTGTCCACGATGCCCGGGTGCACCACGTTCACCAGCACCCCGCGGGCGGCGAACTCGCACGCGAACGCGCGGCACAGGCCCTCGAGCGCGGCCTTCTCGGTGATGTAGGTCACCTGGCCGATGCCCCCCAGCTGCGACGCGAGGCTGCCCACGACCAGGATGCGCCCGAAGCCCGCGCGGCTCATCGGGCGCGCGGCGCCGCGCAGCAGGGCATACGCGGACGCCACGTTCACGCGCAGCCCCTCGGCCACGGCGTCGGCGCCCAGGGCCACGATGGGCGTGTGCGGCGCGAAGACGTGCGCGGCGTGCACGAAGAGGTCGGGCGGGCTCCCCTTCAGCGCCCGCACGGTGCGGTCCACGCTGTCCACGTCGCCGAGGTCGAGCGCATGGGCCGTGGCCCGCCGCGGCGCGTCCGAGTGCGCGCGGGCCCACCCGTCGGCGGCCTGCTGGATGGCCGCGAGCGCGCTCACCGACGCGGGGCGCTCGGGGCTGCGCGTGGTGATGTGCACCTCGCAGCCGCGCGCGGCCAGCTCGACCGCGAAGCCGTGACCGATGCCGCTGCTGCCTCCGGTGACCCACGCGCGGCAGGCGTCCCACGTCTTGGTCACGCTCACGGCAGCTCCCAGCGGAAGAGCGCCGCGCCCGCCGTGAAGCCGCCGCCCGTGGCCACCGCCACCACGAGGTCGCCCTGCTGAACCTGCCCGGCCTCGGCTGCGAGGCTCAGTACCAGCGGCACCGACGCGGCGGTGCAGTTGCCGAGCGTCTCGAAGTCCACGCGCGTCTTCGACTCGGGCACGCCCAGCAGCTCGCACACCCGGCGCACGATGCGTGCGCTCGCTTGGTGGAACGCGAAGAACGACACGTCCTCGATGAGCACGCCGTGCTGCGCGCAGATCTGCTGCGTGAGCGCCGCCATCTCGTCCACGGCGCGCTCGAAGATGCTGCCGCCGTCGCGCATGGTGATGCTGTGCTCGTGGTTGGCCAGCGTCTCCGCGCTGGTGGGGCGCTGCGTGCCGCCGGCCGGCACGGAGATGGCCTGCCAGTGCGACCCCTCCGCGAACACCTGCGTGTTCACGATGCCCACCTCGTCTCCGCGCGTGCGCTCGAGCAGCACGCCGGCGGCGCCGTCCCCGAAGAGCATCACGGTGCGGCGGTCCTGCTTGTTCAAGAACGCGCTGCGGATCTCGGCGGCCACCACCAGCACGCGCTCGTCGCCGGTCTGCACGCAGCGCCGTCCGTAGTCGAGCGCATAGAGGAAGCCCCCGCAGGCGGCCACCACGTCCACGGCGGGGAAGTTCTCTTCGGGCGCGAACAGCGACTGTGTCACGCAGGCCGTGCTGGGCGTGGGCACGTCGGGGGAGACGGTGGCCACGATCAAGCGGTCCACGTGCGCCGGAGTCAGGCCGGTCTTCACCAGCAGCTGGCTGCAGACCTCGGCGGCGAGGCTGCTGGTGGTCTCGCCGGGCTCGCACCAGCGTCGCTCTCGCACGCCGATGTTCTCGCGCACCCACGCGTCCTTGAGGCGCAGCCCGTGCGCGTCGATGACGTCTTGGTTGGTCCACACGCGCGCGGGCAGGTGATGCGCCACCGCGGCGATCCGGCAGTCGATGCGTGGGGTAGGGCGAGCGGCGTCCGTCATCGCGGGTCTCCAGCAGGGTCGTTCGACGCGCTGAGCAGCGCAAGCGCCTCTCGTCCCAGCACCTTGCCCAGCGGACCGCGTGGCAGCCGCGCGATGGGGTGCAGGGCGACCGGGACCGACGTGGGCGGCAGCGTCGCCTCGAGGTGCGCGCGCAGCAACGGTTCGAGTGCTTGCCACGGGGGAGCGCCTTCGCTCGGCTCGCACAGCAGCACGGGCAGCTCGCCGTACATGGCCGACGGCTGCGCGACACAGGCGGCGGCCGCGACCCCGGCGAACGCGAGCGCGGCGCCCTCCACGTCCTCGGGATAGACGTTGGTTCCGCCGCGCACCAGCACGCCGTCGAGGCGACCGCGCAGCGCGATCCGCGGCACATCGTCGTGGTGACCGGCGAGCACCTCGGCGGCGTCACGCGTGTCGTGCCAGCCGTGCGGCGCGGCGCACAGCCCCACCAGGCCCCCGCGCTCGAGGCGACCGGCCGACGCATACGGCGAGCGCACGTGCAGCGAGCCATCCATGACCTGCAGCTGGACACCGCGCAGCGGCACCCCCAGCGGGACGGGGTCTCCGGGCGAGAGCGTGCCCGCGTCCACGTGCAGGGTGCTCACGCGCGGTCCCAGCTCGGTCTGGCCGTAGGTGAAGTACAGGTCTGCGCCCGGGAACAGCGCGCGCAGCGCCAAGAGCTCGCTCGCCGTCATGGCGGCCGAGCCGACCGACACGCGCCGCAGGCTCGCGGGGACGACGAGCGGCTTGCGCAGGGCCGCCTTGAGCAGCAAGCGCGCGAGCGGCGGCGTGAGGGCCAGCGTGTCCACATCGTGCTGGGACGCGACGCGCAGCAACGTGAGCGGGTCGGGGGTGTCCCGGAAGGCCAAGAGGGTGGCGCCGCTCACCCTTGCCGCGAGCCAGCCGGCCACCAGCCCGAAGCTGTGCGCGAGCGACATGGGCAGCGCGATGACCCGCGTGTCTTCCGCGTGAAGCGCCTCGAGGTGCGCGCGGGCGTTCTGCTCCGCGACCGCCGTGCGGAAGGCATAGACGCGGGGTGTCCCGCCGGTGGTCCCGCTGGTGCACGTCAGGTAGCCCGGGAACGCCAGCGTCAGCGGGTCGTGCAGGCGCTGAACGTGCAGCTCCCCTTCGCGCTCCGTCACGAAGTGGCTCGCGCCCATGCGCTCGGCCGTCTCCGCCGCGCGGCCCGGGGGGAGCCCCGGCGGCAGCACCAGCGGCACGGCCCCCACGTCCAGCAGGGCGGTCAGCTGGGTGACCAACGCGTGCGGGCTCGTCAGCTGGAGCGCGACCACCCGACCGGCCTCGAGCGCGTCCAGGGGCAGCGCCGTGAGGGAGGGCTCGGTGGCCACCCCGCTGCCGGCGTGCTCGAGCACGCGTGGGGCGGCGCCCGTCACTTGGTCCGTCACCGAGCTCGCTCCGCGGCCACGACCGTCCGCGCGAACACGATGAGGTCGCCCACACTCTCGAGCGCGGCGGCGCTCTGGTCGCCCCCCGGCACGTCGTCCTCGCTCACGCCCAGCGTGTCCAGCAAGGTGTAGAACAGGCTCACGCGGCCGATGCTGTCGATGCCGAGGTCTTCGCGCAGCCGAGTCGCCGGGGTCAGCGCGACGCCGGGCCGCAGGTAGAGGTCCTCCGTGCTGGAGAAGCAACGCGTCACGAACGCGAGCGCCGCGTGCTCGCTGCTCAGCTCGAGAGCTGGGTCGATGGTGGAAGTTCCGTCAGACATCGCGAGGTTTCTCCGGGCCGCCGTAGACGGCGCGCAACAGGGCCGGGGTGAGCACCAGCTCCGCCAACAAGGACACCACCACGCACGCGGCGATCATCAGCCCGAAGCGTCGGACGCTGACCATCTCGGCGAACCCGTAGGACGCGAAGCCCAGCGCGAGCACGGCCGTGGTGGACACCACCGCGCGCGCCGTCAGCTGGAAGCTCGTGGCGATGGCGCCCTCGGCGCCCACCTCCGGTTCGTGCGCGTGGAACGTGTAGAAGAAGTGGATGGTGTCGTCGACCGCGATGCCGATGGCGATGCTGGCCACCAACACGGTGTTCAGGTCGAACGCCTGCCCGAGGGCCCCGAGCACGCCGCCCACCACCATGATGGGGAGCACGTTCGGCAGCATCGCGATCATCCCCAGCTTGAAGTCCCCCAGCATGAGGATCATCAGCAGCGCGATCACGCCGAAGGCCGTCAGGAAGCTCCGCACCAGGTTCTCGATCAGCTCGCTCACGATCTCGAAGTTGGCGTACACCGAGCCTGTCAGCTCCACGTGCGCCGAGGCGCCGATGTACTCGCGGATGCCCTCGCGCAGATGCTCTTCGAGGGGCGCGTACTCCCCCGCCTCCAGCCAGTGCACGCGCAGCGACATGACGGCGTGGCGCTCGTCCGGCGTGATGAGCGTGCGCAGCGGCTCGTCGCCCGCGGCTTCGACCTGCGCGAAGAGGTCCGTGATGCCCTGCTCGCTGGTGGGCAGGCCGTAGGCATCGGGATCCACCGCGCGCGCGCGCTGCCCCTGCCGCAGCACGTCCAGCACGCTGGTCACGTTGGTGACCACGCGCTCGTCCTCGTGCCCCGGTGCGCGGTAAGACAGCGCGTGCGCCTCCAGCTGCTCGAGGCGCCGCATCACGTCGTGGTGCAGCAGCGTCTGCCCGCGCGGCGCCGTGATCAGCATGTTCACCGTGGCGGTCCCGCCCACCACGCGGTCCACGGCCTCGAGCGACAGGCGCGCCTCGTTGTCCTCGGGCAGCCACGTGAGCGGGTCGTGCCGCGCCTCGAGACGCCGAAGCCCGAAGCCGGACGCCACGGCCACCAGCATGGCCACCAACAGCGTGAGGTTGCGGCGCCAGTAGCGACGCTTGCCGTTCACCAGCACCGGCCGCGACGTGGCGTCGAACTTCCACAGCACGCGATCGAGCAGGTCCAGCGTGTCGGGCTGGGACATGCGTGCGGGGGCACGCGCGCCGAGTCGGCTCTCGCGATGGAGGGTCAAGAAGGCTGGCAGGAACACCAGCGTGAGGAGGGTGACCGCGGCCGCACCGATGGCCCCGAAGGTGCCCATGTCGACCACGGCACCGAAGCTCGCCGTGCGGAAGCTCAGCAGCGCCGCGATGGTGGTCAACGACGTCATGAGCACCGGCACGCCCGTCTGCGCCACGGCCTCCACCACCGCGTCGCGCGGGCTGGCTCCGTCGCGCCGGAGGTCGCGGAAGACCGACTGCACGTGGATGGAGTCGGCCATCCCCACGCAGATCAGGAACGACGCGAGCACGCTGGTCACGCTGGTCACGGGTACGCCCGCGAGCGACATCGCGCCGAGCGTCCACACGACGGCTTGCAGCACCACCAGCAGGGGCGCCATCACGCCGAACGGCCCACGGAAGAGGAACGCCAGGATGGCCACCATCGTCAGCAGGCAGATGCTCACCACCACCGAGATGTCACGGATGATGGCGCGGTTGAGGCCGACCTCGAGCGCCGCCATGCCCGTGAGCTGCAGCGCGAAGGCGTCCGCGCGCGACTCGTCGAGGATGTCCTGCAGGGCGTCGTACACCACCGCCTCGTCGGCCTCGCTCATGAAGTCCGTGCGCACCACCAGGATGGCCATGCGTCCGGTGCCGCTCACCACGTGGTCCACCAGTGACGGAGTCGCCAGCACGCTGTCTCGCAGCGCAGGCAGCGCCTCGGGCGGGGGCAGCGGGTCGAACAGGCGATGCTGCTCGAGCCCCTGCTCGGTGGCGCGCAGCTCGGTGGCGTTGACCAGCGAGGCGATGGCGTGCACCACGTGTCCGTGCCCGCCGTGGGCGTGCCCGTCGGGTTCCTCGGTGGACCGCACCACGGCCCGGCGCTCGGCGCGCCGCATGCCGAGGGTGTCGAGATCCAGGTGCAGCTCTTCGACGCGCCGGTGCAGCGCAGTCAGGCGCGTGAGGAAGTCCGTCGTGAAGACGTCCCCCTCGGCCGCGATCAAGAACACCTTGTCCTGACCGAAGTGGTCGCCCAGCTCGTCGAGCGTGGCCATCGCGGGCGAGTCGCTGCCCAGCAAGCCCTCGGTGCTGTTGTCGAACTGCAGGCGCGTGGCGGCGGTCCACCCGGCGGTCAGGGTCAGCGCGGCGCAGGCCGCGAGCGCCAGCCAGCGGGCCGCCGTGACGCGCCGCGCGAGGCCCCCGAAGACCTTGGGTCCGAGCCGCTCGTGCGGGGTGCTCACGGCGCCACCATAGCAGGGCGCCCCTGCGCGGCGTGTGTCTTCAGTCGCAGCGCGGATCGGTGCAGTAACCCGTGTCGCTCGGCCCCGTGAGCGACGAGGGCGCGCAGAAGAAGCCGAGCGGGCAGTCCGCGTCGCCGGCGCAGCGCAGCTCGCACAGGCGCGTGCTGGGCTCGCAGTACAGCGCGGCGTCGCTGCGCTCGAGGCGCGCCTGCAGCCGCTCCAGCTCGGCGGCGTCCAGCGCGCACGCCGTCGCCACCGTGGGATCGCAGGCGCTGCCCAGGCTGGGCACCTCGCTGTCGCGGATGTCGTCGAAAACGCACTCGATGCGGAGCTCCGCGTCCGGTGTGGGCTCGGTCGCCGCAAAGTTCAAGAGCTGCGGACGCCCGCTCGGGCACTGGGTCAGCGCCCGCAGGGTGTAGTCGTCGTAGAACCAGCCCACCCCCGTGGGCGCCGTGCCCTGGTCGCGCTGCGCGCGCGTGGGGACGAGCTGCGCCACGCGACAGACCTCGCGGCCGTCGTCGTCCAGGTGCGTGAGCGTGCGACCCGGGTGGTCCGCGCAGCGCTCGCCCAGCGCCAGCGTCTCGTCCAGCTGGCAGCGCACGCTGTCGTCGGGCAGGCGCCGCAGCGGCGTCCCGAGGCACGTCTCGCCGAGGGCCGCCGCGATGGGAGCGAGCAGCCCGGTCGCCAGCGTCGAGTAGTCGGCGCGCCCGAACTCGTCGGCGCGGCAGATGCTCTCGAGCACCACTTGGCCACCCCCCGCTTGCAGCGCTTCCGCCACGCGCACGATGCGCCGGGCCGGCGTCGCCGCGGACCGGAGCGTGCCTTCCTGTCGCGAGCAGGCTTCCGCCAGCGAGGCCGGCGCGTCCGGGGCGGCGCGCTCTTGCATCGCGGGGTGACCGAGCAGCGCACCGTAGTCGGCGTCGCGCTGGAAGGCGGCGCTGGCCTCCACCGGCAGGCCCACCACGGCGGCGAAGACCACGCCCCGTGTCGGCAACGCCAGCAGCCCCTCGGCGAAGCGCTCGATGTCGTACTGCGCGTCGCGGTAGCTCGCGCAGCGGCGGTCCAGCAGCGGGGTCGGATTGGCGACGGGGTCATCGTCCACGAACGGCCCGGGGAAAGGCCCCCCGTCGACCTGGTACAGGCGATCGTCGGGGCTCGAGCAGTCGTCCTCGTCGGTCAGCAGCAGCACCACCAGCACCGCGTCCTCGCGCAGAAAGCCCGCGTTGGCGCCGTCGCCGTGGCCCACCAGCCCCTCCACGAAGATGGGCCCGCGGGTGCTCGGGGTGAGCGCCTTGAGCAGCGCCTCGAGCGGCTGCTCGAAGCTGCATCCGCCCGTGCCCACGGTGGCCAGGCACTGCGCCGCGACAGCCACCTCGTCGGCGCTGCGCTCGGGGTACGTGACGAAGGGCGGGTAGGCCGACTCGCACGCCACGCCCGGCACCACCCCCGACGTCTGCTGCAGCACGCCGTCTTCGCCGCGACCACCGGGGCACTGGCTCGACGTGAACGGGCCCGTGCCCATGTCGGAGCGCACCACCCCCACGTGCAGGTCTTCGAGCCGCTCGAGATCGCGCAGCCCGTCGTCGTTGACGTCGCCTGTGGTGAGGATGCGGATGAGGCGCGGGATCTCGCGCCGCAGCGCGCGCTGCTCGTCTTCCATGGACGACGAGTCGTCCACCACCAGCAGCAGGTCCAGCCGCGGTGGCGGCGTGATGGTCACGCGCTCCACCAGGATGCGCTGCGCACACGGCGGCACCGAGCCCAGCGTCCGGGCGTACGGGTCGCAGGCCAGCGTCGGGAGCGCCACGCAGGCGAGCGCGAGCGAGAGCGCGCGTGACGCGGTCCAGCGGGCTCGGGGCGTTGTGGCGGGACGCATGCGGAGCGGTGACACGAAAGCAGCCAAGACGAAAACGGCGGCTCTCGCGAAAGAGCCGCCGTCATCAGGGTGTCATGCCCAGGTCAGAGCTGACAGGTCGGGCTGATGCAGTAGGGAAGCGAGCCCGCGTTGCCGTCTTCGGAGCCGTAGCAGACGTAGCCGCCCGGGCAGTCCGCGTCGACTTCGCAGCCGAGCTGGCAGGTGTTCAGGTTGTCGTCGCAGATCAGCGTCGCCTCCGCACGGTCGTACTGCGACCGAAGGCTGGCCAGGCCATCCTCGTCGAGGTCGCAGGCACCCGCGCTGCTGCCGGCGCAGGACGTGCCGATGTCGGCGCGATCGCCCGTCGGGATGACCGGGCTCAGACACTCGAGGCGGAACTTCGAGCCGGGGATCGACTCGGCGCCCGTGGTGAACCGGATCTGCTGGCGGTTGTCCTCGTCGAAGCGCACGCAGTCGGTGGCGAGCTCGTCGGAGTAGTCGTCGTAGTACCAGCCGAGGCCAGCGGGCTCTTCCCCAGAGGCGGCCACGTCGGGGGTCACCGGGATCTGCTCCACGCGACAGACCTCGCGTCGGTTCTCGCCCTCGCCCTCGAAGCGGACGGGCTCGGGGTCACGGCCCGTGTCGGCCACCTGGGCACACGTCGCGCCCACGGGGAGCACCTCGAGGATCTGGCAGGTCACCTCGTTCGCGCCATTGCGGATGAGCTCGCGCGGGAGGCAGCTGGTGGGCAGCGACGCCGCGATGCGCGCCGCGATGGCGGTGACGGCGGGACCGAAGTCGGCCGTGTAGTCGCCGTTGTCGGGGTCGACGGCCTGGCAGATCGAGGCGACCACGCCGCCCACGCCCGCTTCCTTGAGACCCTCGGTCACCTCCAGCAGACGGCGCGGCGGGAAGGCGCGGTTGGGCAAGCCACCCATCACGGGGTTGGGGCGCACGCAGCCGGGGATCAGGTTGGGCTGCGAGGCGTTCGCGTCCTGACGCTCCTCCATGGTCGGGTCATCGAGGATGGCCGGGATGTCCACCTCGACGACCTCGATGCCGTTCACCAGGGTGGTCTCGCTGTTCGCCTCGAGCACGTCGGGGTCCACGCCCGAGATGGTGGCGAAGATGGTGAAGTCCTCCTGGCCGGGGCGCAGCGCGAGGATGCCCTGCACGTAGCGCGACATCACGTCGTACTGCGCGTCGCGGTACGTCTTGCACTGGAGGTTGGCCACGCGGTCACCCGTGTTGTTGAGCACGGGCGGGAACGGCGTGGGGACCGTGGAGTTGTTCTCGAAGCCCACGAACAGGTCCATGTTGCTGGTGGAGCAGTCGTCCTCGTCGGTCACCATGATGATGGCGAGCAGCGAGTTCTCGCGCAGGAAGCCCGAGTTGAAGCCCGTGCCGCCGTGGCCCGCCGTGTTCTCGATCTCCACGCCGCCGAGGGTGCGCGGGAAGCGGATGGCCGAGTCCGCGGGGGTCAGTGCCTTGAGCACGGCCTCGAGCTGCATCTCGAAGGCGCAGCCGTTGGAGCCCGTCTGGGCCAAGCAGCCCACCGAGTCGGCGAAGTCCGTGGCGTTGTCGCCCGTCATGAACGTGAGGAACGGAGGCGTGGCCGGCTCGGTCGGACAGGTGACGTCCGTGCCGCGGTGCAGGTCGACCAGGATGCCGTCGTCACCCGAGTTGCTGGTGCAGAACGACTGCGCCGCGATGGGGACGCCGCCGATGCCCATGTCGCTGGTGATGACACCCACCTGGATGCTGGCCACCGGGTCGAAGTCCGAGGTGGTGCCGCCGTTCTGGAGGTCGCCGGTGGCGAGGATCTGCACCAGGCGCGGAATCTCCACGACGAGCGCGCTCTGCTCCTCGAGCATCGAGAACGAGTTGTCGACCAGGAAGAGCAAGTCGATCTGGTTGATCTGGGTGACGGCCACCTCGTTGACGACGCCGGACACCGTGCAGGGGTTCAGGGGCCGCAGGGGGCGGTCGAGGCAGCCCCCGAGCAGCACGGTGGCAATCGAGAGCAGGGCTGTGAGGCTGCGTGAGCGCAAGTACATGGTTCCTCCAAGAACGCGAGGCGGCGACGATACCCTCTCTGGCCCGGAAAGATCAACACCAGAGGGTGCCGAGGTCACGAGAGGGGCGGGATGCTACGGGCCCATGCAGCAGCGATTCCCGTGCCAGAACGGGAGCATGCGATCGTCGGCGCTTTCGAGCCACGCGCGTGTCAACAGAGTTGACACTACCAACGAGGTTGACGTTCCGTCGGCGGGCCCTCGACGAGCACCCGGCCTCCGGATACCTTTTGCGTATGTTCGATTTTGGCCACCGCAAACAATGCATAGCTTCGGGAGACCCCTCATGAAGCGCGTCTTGGTGGCCGACGACGAAGAGAACATCCGGCTCGTGCTCGCCACGGTCCTCAAGAAGGCGGGCTACGAGGTGGAGGCGGTGGCCAGCGCCGAGGACGCGCTCGCCAGGGTGTCCACGTTCGACCCGGACTTCGTGCTCGCCGACGTGCGCATGGGCGGCATGACCGGCATCGAGCTGTGCACTGCGCTGCGGGCTCGCGGGCAGGACGCCACCGTCATCATCATGAGCGCTTACGGCTCGCTCGAGCTCGCCCTCGACGCCATGAAGGCCGGCGCCTACGACTACGTGGCCAAGCCCTTCAAGCGCGACGAGGTGCTGCTGGCGCTGCGCAAGGCCGAGGAGCGCGAGACGCTGCGCCGTGAGAACAAGGCCCTGCGCGAGGCGATCCGGGGGCAGCAGTCGTTCGCCGCCATGCTCGGCAAGAGCGCGGCCATGACCCGCGTGTTCCGCGTGGTGGAGAAGGTCGCCGCCTACGACACCACGGTGCTCATCCAAGGCGAGAGCGGCACCGGCAAGGAGCTGATCGCGCGCGCGCTGCACGACCTGGGTGGCCAGCGCGCGGCGCGCTTCGTGCCCGTGAACTGCGGCGCCATCCCCGGCACACTGCTCGAGACCGAGCTGTTCGGGCACAAGAAGGGCGCCTTCACGGACGCGCGCGCGGACAAGCGCGGGCTCTTCGAAGAAGCCGACGGGGGCACGCTGTTCCTCGACGAGATCGGTGAGCTGCCGCTGCCGCTCCAGGTGAAGCTGCTGCGCGTCCTGCAAGAGGGAACCATCCGGCCCGTGGGGGACACGCGCGACAAAGAGGTGAAGGTGCGCGTGGTGGCGGCGACCGTGCGCGATCTCGAGCACGAGGTGAAGGAGGGCCGCTTCCGCGAGGACCTCTTCTACCGCCTCAACGTACTGCAGATCGTGGCCCCGCCCCTACGCGAGAGGGCCGAGGACGTGTTGCTCCTGGCCGAGCACTTCATCGCGCGCTGCAACACGCGGCTCGGAACCGACGTGCGCGGGCTCGACGCCGCCGCCAAGAAGCGCCTGGTGCAGTACCCCTTCCCCGGCAACGTGCGCGAGCTGGAGAACCTGATCGAGCGCGCCGTGGTGCTGACCGAGGGTCACCTGCTGACCGAGGCCGACCTGCCCGAGCGGGTGCGCGAGCCCACCGACGCCGTCGCGGCGATGCTGGCGAGCGGCGAGCTGTCCATCAAGAAGACCCAGCGCTTCATCGAGGAGTCGCTCATCCGCAAGGCGCTCGAGAAGACGCAGGGCAACCGCACGCAGGCGTCGAAGCTGCTCGAGATCAGCCACCGCGCGCTGCTCTACAAGATCAAGGACTACGGGCTCGGCTGAACGGGAACTCGGGCGCCTCTCGCGCCCGCGACGCTCACATGCCCGACAGGATCAGGTAGCGCGCGTTGTCCGTGTCCCACTCGAGCACCATGCGCTTGTCCTCCACCTTGTGGCGCCACTGGTTCTCGCCCCGGTGGTCCGCGATGAGCCAGCTGGCCGTGTAGCGGAACTCCACGAGCACGTCGGTCTCGCGGAAGATGACGTGGCGGTAGAGGATCTCGAAGCGCACGTCCTCCACCCGCGCGAAGAGCGTGGGCAGGTTGGCCGAGAGGGTCTCGAAGTCCACGTCGTCGTCGCCGTTCGGCGTGCCCGACAGGTCCAGGTAGCGGGGCGAGGCCATCCCCACCAGCGACGCCACGTCGCGGTCCTCGAGGGCACGACGGTAGGTCTCCATGAACTCGATGACCTCGCGGTTGTCCGCGGTGTCCGGCACGGTGGTGTTCGGGATGTCGCGGGTGCAGCCCCCCACGACGAGGAACGAGACCAGCAGAAGGGAAGTGAGGACGGGACGCATCGTGAGCCAATCGAGGTCGCAGCGGGTTCTATTCCCGCCCGGAGAGGCGCCATTGTGCGGGGCCCGTCGTCCATCGTCCAGAAGACGTCGTAGCGAGTACCCGGGATGACGTGGAACGTATGCGCTCCGAGGATTTGCAAGTTGTGGAACCGGAGAGCCCTGCTGTAGGATTCCCGTTCCGATGGGCGATCCCCTCCCCCCCCGATGAGCAACGGTTCAGGCGACAAGAAGCAGCTGGGTAAGATCCTGCTGAAGCAGCGGCTCGTGACCCAGTCCGAGCTGGACGAGCTCTTGGCCGAGCAGCGCACTCACCCGGGGCAGCGCCTCGCCACGACGGCCGTGAAGTCCGGGATGGTCGCCGAGGTGGATCTGCTGAAGGCCCTGAGCGAGCAGCATGGCCTGCCCGGCATCGACCTCACGCAGGTGGTGATCCCCACCGACAACCTCAAGCTGGTGCCGGTGGAGATCGCGCGGCAGCACTTGATCCTGCCCGTGCTGGTCAAGGAAGACCGCGTGTTCCTGGCCATGGCCGACCCGAACGACCGGCGCGTGGTGGACGAGATCGAGTTCGTCACGGGCCTGCGGGTGTTCGCCCACGTGGCGCTGCACGAGGCGCTCACCTCGGTGATCGACCTGGCGTACGCTGCCCTCGACGCCAACGAGCCCTACTACATCGGCACGCACGTCACCGACGAATATCTGGCTTCGGTGGGCATCGCTGCGCCGCCCCGTCGTCCGCCGCCGCCCCCGCCACGTCCGGCCCGGCCGCCCGAGCCCGGGCCCGCCCCGGTC
>CAZEAA010000095.1:0-17060 GCA_964510015.1 uncultured Sandaracinaceae bacterium | reverse complement strand
CCCCAAGCTGAGGGCGAACCAAGAGGAGGTTCCGATGAACAAGCACCTGTCACTCGCCTATGCATTCGCAGGACTCGCCGTGGCGGCCGCCCTGATCGCCTTCGTCACGACGTCCGCGCTCACGCCCGAGCCGGTGTCGGTCGCGGCGGCCGGCTCGGAAGCCGTGGCCTCCGACCCTGGGCTCGCTCCCGCGCCAGCGCCAGCGCCATCCGTGACGCCCGCGGGCGCCCCGACGGCCACTCCCGAGCCCGAGCCCGCGGTCGAATACGTGTACGTCGACGAGCCTGCTCGCGCCGGCGCACGCCATCGCGACGATGACCACGATGACGGCGACGACGAGCACGAGGAGCGGGGTGGTCACCATGACGACGACTGAGCGCGACCTGCAGAAGCGGCTCGTCGACCTCTCGGTCATCACGCTCTCGGCGCTGGTGCTGGGCAGCGGATACGTCTTGGCGTCGCACGTGGACCACGAGCGCGCGCGCTTGGCGCCGCCAGCGCCGGAGCAGGAGCAGCAGGAGCCGACCGTCCGGCTCGCCAGCCTCAGCGCCGTGGTGACCGACGCGCCACCGGTGCCGGGGCTGCAACCCGCGCCACGGCCCACGCGGCGCGTGGTGGTGGTGCGCCGCACGAGGGCGTCATGAAGCAGCGCACGTTCCAGGCCATGGGGACGGACTGGACGGTCCTCGCCGAGGGCTGTGATTCCGAGGCGATGATCGCTGCGGAGGAGCGGGTCCGCGACGTGGAGGAGCGCCTCTCCCGCTTCCTCCCACACTCCGCCGTCTCACGGCTCAACCGCGACCGCGAGGCGAGCGACCCTGTGCTGGCCGCCGTGATGCACGAGGCCATGGGCTTCTGGCGCGACACCGGGGGAGCCTTCGATCCGCGCCTCGGTGCGCAGCTCGCGTCGCTCGGCTACGACCGCCCGTTCGCCGAGTTGGTGGGACCGACTGGGTCATGGCGCTGCTCCCCCTCTCAGGAGCTCCACGTGATCATCGAAGGCGAGAGCGTCCGGCTCGACGGCACGGGCAGCGTGGATCTCGGGGGCATCGCGAAGGGCTGGACGGTGGACCGCGTGCGCGAGGGGCTCGTGGCCGCGGGCGCCCACGCCGTGCTCGTGGATGGCGGCGGCGACATGGCGGTGTGTGGCGCCGAGTGGCCCATCGGAGTGGATGACGACCTCAGCGTGCTGCTGCGCGATGGCGCCGTGGCCACGTCGTCCACGCGCAGCCGGCGCTGGCCGTCGGCGCAGGGGCGGCCGGCGCACCACATCCTGTCGGCGCGTCACGGCCTCCCGGCTGTGTCTCCCGTCGACACCGTCACGGTGGTCGCGCGCAACGCGACCACCGCAGATGCCCTCGCCACGGCCGCGCTGGTGGACCCATCCGGCCAGCTGCCGCGCCTCACGAGCGCCGGATGCCAGGCGGCCATGCGCACGCCGAGCGGCGCCTGGTACACCACGCCCAACTGGAGCGAGGCGCCATGAAGAGCGCGTTCCCGACGTGGTTCCAACACTTCGCGCTCGCGGCGCTGGGCGCGGCCACGGTGCTCTCCATGGCCCCCGTGGTGGAGCGGCTGGCCGCTCCCGGCGTCCCCGTCTTGTGGTGGGCGGACCGAGCACTCGGCATGCTGGCCTACGTGGCGCTGTGGCTGTCCACGTTGTTCGGTGTGCTGGTGGGCAGCCGCGGGGCCGGCGGGCTGCTCGACCGCGCCACCGTGATCCAGCTGCACAGCCGCTGGGCGCTCGTCGCGCTCGCGGCCACGGGCCTGCATGTCCTCACCGTGGTGGGTGACCCCTACTCCGGCATCTCACCGCTGGCCGTGTTCGTGCCCGGCGTGGCGCAGAAGCTCACCGTCCCGGTGACGCTCGGAACCTTCGCGCTCTTCGGGCTGACCAGCCTCGCCGTCGCCACCTTCCTGGCAGACCGCATCCCGAAGACGGTCTGGCGGGCCATCCATGCCACGGCCTTCGGGACCTACCTGCTGGCCCTCGCTCACGGCGTCTTCGCCGGCAGCGAGACCCAGGTCCCGGCGGTGCGTGCGCTGTACCTCGGCACCGCCGCGATGCTCGTGGCAGCCTTCGTGCAGCGCGTGTTGCTCAGCCTCAGACCCTCAACCTCGAAAGATGGAACCGCACCATGAAACGCATCCTCGTCTGGGACCTCCCCACTCGGCTCTTCCACTGGCTGCTGGCGGCGTCCTTCATCGCCGCGTTCACCATCGCCAACGTCGTCGACGACGACAGCGCCACCTTCGTGGTCCACATGCTGCTGGGCGCGGTGATGTCCGCCATGGTCGTTCAGCGCGTGCTGTGGGGCGTCGTCGGCTCCCGCTATGCGCGGCGAGGTGCTGGTCACGGGCGTGGCGGTGGGCAGCCAGATCGCCACCGGCAAGGTGTTCATCATGAGCAGCATGGCCGAGGCCGACCGCTTCGAAGACGGTGGCATCTTGGTCGCGCGCAACACCGACCCGGACTGGATGCCGCTCATGAAGCGCGCCGCCGGCATCGTCACCGACTACGGCGGACGCACCTCCCACGCGGCCATCGTCAGCCGTGAGCTGGGCATCACCGCCATCGTGGGCGCCGGGCACGCCACCACCGCGGTCACCGACGGCTCGACCGTCACCGTGTCGTGCGCAGAGGGCAACGTGGGCACCGTCTACGCCGGGGCGCTGGCGTTCAAGAAGACCCAGCTCGACGTCACCGGCCTCGGCGAGCCTCCCACGCGCATCATGCTGAACGTGGCGGACCCCGACGCCGCCCTGCGCTACTGGCGCCTGCCGGTGAAGGGCATCGGCCTCGCGCGGCTCGAGTTCGTCATCGAGCACCAGATCAAGGTGCACCCCATGGCCCTGATCCGCTTCGACGAGCTCTTGGACCAGGAGGCCGCCGCGCAGATCACGGCGCTCACCGCAGGCTACGCCGACAAGACGCAGTACTTCGTCGACAAGCTGGCCGACGGCGTCGCCAAGATCGCGGCGTCTCAGTACCCGCACCCGGTGGTGGTGCGCACCAGCGACTTCAAGACCAACGAGTACGCCGAGCTCATCGGCGGGCGCATGTTCGAGCCGCACGAGGACAACCCGATGATCGGGTTCCGTGGGGCCTCGCGCTACTACAGCGGGATGTACCGCGAGGGCTTCGGGCTCGAGTGCCAGGCGCTCCGCCGGGTGCGCGACGAGCTGGGCTTCGACAACGTCATCCTGATGATCCCCTTCTGTCGCACGCTCCAAGAGGCGGACAAGGTCATCGAGGAGATGGCGCGCCACGGCCTCGTGCGCGGGCGCAACGGACTCGAGCTGTACGTGATGGCGGAGATCCCCTCGAACGTGATCCTGGCGAAGGAGTTCTGCGAGCGCTTCGACGGCTTCTCCATCGGCTCCAACGACCTCACGCAGCTCATCTTGGGCGTGGACCGCGACAACGGCTTGCTGGCCAGCGTCTTCGACGAGCGCAACGACGCGGTGAAGCGAGCCATCTCGGACCTGGTGCGCGTGGCCCACGAGAACGGTCGCAGCGTGGGGATCTGCGGCCAGGCCCCCAGCGACCACCCCGACTTCGCCGAGTTCCTGGTGGGCCTCGGCATCGACTCCATCTCGCTCAATCCGGACAGCGTGGTGGGGGTCATCCGACGAATCACGGCCTGACCGGCGCAGCACCCAGGAGAGACACATGACCCAGTTCAACGGACGCAGCGCGTTCATCACGGGCGGCGGCAAGGGCATCGGCGCGGCCACCGCCGTTCGCTTCGCCGAGCAGGGCGCGCGCGTCGCCATCGCCGACGTGGACACGGCAGCGGGCCAAGCGGTGGCCGAGCGGATCATCGCGGCCGGCGGCGAGGCCTTCTTCGTGAGGTGCGACGTGTCTGCGGAGGCCGACGTGCGGGCCGCCATCGGGGAGACCGTGGGCCGCTTCGGGCGCCTGGACATCGCCTTCAACAACGCCGGCTGGGAAGGCGCCATGGGGCCGCTGCACACCTGCGACCCGGCGGACGTGGACAAGCTCTTCGCCATCAACCTGCGGGGCGTCTTCCTGGGCATGAAGTACCAGGTCACCGAGATGCTGAAGACCGGCGGCGGCGCCATCGTGAACAACAGCTCCATCGCGGGGCTCAAGGGCCTGCCCGCGGCGGCCATCTATGCCGCGTCGAAGCACGGCGTGATCGGCATGACCAAGTGCGCCGCGCTCGACTACGCGACGGCGGGCATCCGCATCAACGCGGTCTGCCCGGGTGTGATCGACACCCCCATGATCCAGCGCGCCGCGCACAGCGACCCGGTGGCCATCGCCGCCTACACCAACATGCAGCCCATCAAGCGCATGGGGAAGCCCGAGGAGATCGCGAGCGTGGTCACGTGGCTCTGCTCGGACGAGGCCAGCTTCGTCACGGGGGCCACCATCGAGGCCGACGGCGGCATCATGGCGGGCTGACGCTCCGAGGCGGAGGCAGGGCGTGCAGCGTGGCGGGCGCGCCTTCGCCGGCAGTCAACCCCTGCGCCAGAGGCCGTCTACTTGAACACCGCGTCCGGGCCGCCGCGCTTCAGCGCCGTGCGGATGGCCGCGTAGAACCCCTGCCCCAGCGCGCGCTTGGCCCGCCAGAGCACCTTCCCGTCGGTCTGCGGGATGATGTACAGCGTGCCGGCCAGCAGCTCGTCCACGGCCACCTTGGCCACCTGCTCGGCGCTCCACTTGGCTTCCGTGATCAGCTTGTTGGTCTTCTCGCCGGTGTTGCCGCCGAAGGAGCGCGCGTCCTTGTGGATGTTGGTGCGCAGGAAGGTGGGGCACAGCGCCGAGACCACCACGCCGGACGGTCCGAGCTCCGCAAAGAGGGTCTCGGAGAGGGAGACCACGCCGGCCTTGGTCACGTTGTAGGGGCCCATCATGGGCGCCGCGAGCAAGCCCGCCGAGCTGGCCACGTTGAGGATGTAGCCGCTCTTCCGCTGGGCCATGTCGGGGCCGAAGTAGTGGCACCCCCAGATGACGCCCATGAGGTTCACGTCCACCTGGAACTGCCACTCTTCCACCGGGATCTTGCCCAGCTCGCCCACCACCGCGAGGCCTGCGTTGTTCACCAGCACGTCGGTGCCGCCCCACAGCGCGTTCGCCTTCTTGGCCATGGCCTCCACCTGGTCGGGCTTGCGCACGTCCACCTGCATGGCGTGCGCCTCACTCCCGCGCTTTCGGAGGATCTCGGCCGTCTCCTCGGCGGTGCCGAGGTTCACGTCGGTCACCAGCACGCGCGCGCCGCGCCCGGCCAAGTCTTCACAGATGGCCCTGCCGAGGCCGCTGCCGCCTCCGGTCACGACCGCACGAGCATCCCGCGGGAGTTTCTTCATCGGGCGACGCTACCACTCTCGGCGAGCGGCGTCAGTGGTTCCACCACGGGTTGGGGCTCGAGCGGAACGCCACCACGAAGTGCTGTCCAGGGAGGCTGACCATGAAGTCGGTGAAGCGGTCGCCGCCCGAGTCGAGGGGCGCGAGCGCGCTGGCGCGGCCCGTGGACCCGGTGAACACCACGCGGAGGACGAAGCTCGGGACGCTCGAGCCGATGTGCTGGAGCACCGAGATGGAGGCGCCCGTGTCGATCCCCGCCACCAGCAGGTCCTGGTCCCCATCGGCGTCGGCATCGATGGCCCGCACCAACGCGCCCGAGGGGGCCAGCACGTCCGCCGCGACGACGAGGGGCTCGGCACCGAAGCTGCCGTCACCAGCCAGGTCGATGCGCACGGACTCGAGGTCGGCGCGATAGGAGACCACGTCGCCGCTGCCATCGCGGTCCATGTCGGCGATCTCCACCGACACGGCGTTGGCGCCGCCCGTTCCGTCGTACACGGTGGTGACCGTCCACGTTCCGTCAGCCTGGCCGGGGTTCGTCAGCAGCACCACGCCGTCAGTGCCGCACGCGAGCGCGGCGTCCACGTCGCCGTCCCCCTCCACGTCGCCCAGCGCGATGCCGGTGCAGGGCGAGCTGGTGGCGTCGAGGACGGCGCGCGTGAACGTGTTGCTCGTTCCGTCGCGCGAGTACAGCGCCGCGCGTCCTTCGCTGCCGGCGTTGGCGGCCACCAGGATCTCGTCCAGGCCGTCCCCGTCGAAGTCCGCCATGACGACGGCGCGCGCGTTGTCGAACGGGGTCAGCGCCTGGCGCGCCGCGAAGGTCAGGTCCCCCACGCCACGCACGTAGCCCACGAGCCCGTTGGCCTCGGACACCACCGCGAAGTCGGCGCGGGCGTCCCCGGTGGCGTCGCCTGCCGCGAGCCCGCTGATCACCTCACCGGCGTCCGCGTGCGTCACCACGATCTCCTCGATGCGGGCGAAGTCGCGCGAGCGCGCCCGCCACAGGATCACCTCGCCGCCGGCGAGGTCGGACGCGCCGATGACGTCGATCGCTCCGTCGGCGTCCACGTCGAAGGACACCGCGGCGCCGGCGTCGAACGCGCGGTCGAGGACGCGCCCGCCAAACTGCAGGCTCGAGACGAAGTCGGAGGTGTAGCGCATCACGCTCGAGGTCCCTGACGCGTACGCGGCGACGTCCACGTCGAAGTCTCCGTCCCAGTCGCCCGCGGCCACGAACGTGACGGCGTCGAGGTCGGCCACGAAGACGTGCTGGGCGAAGAGCCCGCTGCCGATCTCGTCGATGTAGCCCACCGAGTCGCGGTCCGTGGTGGCGTAGACGATCTCGTCGCCGCCGTTCCGACCGAGGTCCCGCACCGCGATGTCGTTCGCCAGGAGATCCCCGAGGGGCAGGCTCTCGCCATTGGGTTCCACGCCCACCGACACGCCTTCGAAGGACGTGCCGCGGCGCGCGAGGATGCCGAGCCCGGACTGGCCGGAGACCACCAGGTCGAGGTCGCCATCGCCGCTGCCCTCCACGTCGCCGAGCAGGACCGCGGTGGGGTTGCCGATGCCCGGCAAGAGCGTCCCCACGTCGATGCTCGACTCGGCGCCGAACGCGCCGCTTCCGGCGCCGGGGTACACCGTGATCAGGTCCGAGGTCGACGCGTAGCCGGCCACGTCCAACCGTCCGTCGTCGGTCACGTCCCCGAGCACCACGTCGGTGAAACTCGGCGCGCTGGCGTCGATGGACACCGCGGCGCCTGCCACGCCGGTCGCGTCGAGCGAGTGATAGACGAGCGCGCTGCCTTCGCGCGCCACCACTACGGGGGTGGCCACGCCGTCCACGCGCCCAAGCGCCAGCACGCCACCCGTGACGGTGATGCCCATCGCGGACTTCGCGGTGACGGTCAGGTTCGACGGGGCGACTTCGTAGGACTGCACGGTCCCCGTGGTGCTCAGCGTCACGAGCTCGAGCGCCGCGTCGCCGTCCACGTCGGCCGCGAGCACGCGGACGGTGCCGCCGACCGCATCGCAGAAGGTCGACTGCGAGGTGAGCGCCGACGACGCATTGGCGAACGCGTGGTGGATCATGATGCGCTGCCCCATCGGGCAGCTCACGTCGGTGCGCACGTACGCCAGCTCTTCGAAGCCGTTGGCGTCGAAGTCCGCCGCCACCATCCGCGTTACGCCCGTGATGGTGTTCGCCACGGTCGTCTCCGCCGAGGGCAGGCAGAACGTGCTGAAGCGGTCGAACGCCGCGTTGCTGCACTCGATGTTCACGACCGGATCGATGCAGTCCGCGTTGCCGCCGTAGCGCCCGTCGTCGTCGGGGTCTTCGAGCGACCGCTCGACCTCGCCCGGGGTGCGGTCCGTGCAGTCGTTGATCAGGCCGTCGCACGACTCGTCGGCGCCGGGATAGGTCTTGGCGTCGAGGTCGTCGCAGTCGGTGTTGGGCAGGCCACCCGGCAGCTCCGGGTCGCACGACAAGCTCGAGGGCGCCGCGAAGCCATCACCGTCCACGTCTTCACCGGGGTCGCGACCCACGCCCACGGGGCTCTCGCAGTCGTTGTGGCGCCCGTCGCAGACGTCGGGAGCCACCGGGTACACGTTCGGGTCGATGTCGTCGCAGTCGGTGTGCGGGATGGACAGCAGGTCGCCGTTGTCGGCGGTCACGTCGGCGCACACCGAGGGGTCGAGGTCGATGGGGGCGAAGCGGTCCCCGTCGAAGTCTTCCACGAAGCGGCGCAGCGGCGGCGTGGTGTCCGTGCAGGTCGACACGACGCCGTCGCAGGCCTCCACCGTGGCGCCCGGGAACGCCGTCGCGCGAGTGTCGTCGCAGTCCTCGGGCACCCCCGCGCCACAGCCGGCCGCGGCGAAGCCATCCCCGTCGATGTCGGCGTTGGGGTAGGCGTTCGGGTTGGCGTCGTCGCAGTCCACGTCGAACGGAGGGAACTCGGGGCGCACGTCGGCGCACGCGATGTCGCGAAAGTTGTCGCGGTCGGAGTCGCGCGCGCGCAGCAAGACGGTGCACTGCTCTCGGCCGGTGTCGCAGGAGCGCACGGCCACCAGGCACGCGTCGTTGCGCAGCGAGTCATCCACCTCGAAGCGGACGGTCGCGCAGTCGTCGTCCACGCGGCAGGAGCGGGCCTCGACCTCCACCTGGGGGGCCTCCCAGAGGTCGATCACGGTGCAGCCCTGCGCCAACAGCAGCGCGCCCAGCACGAGAGTAGAGCGGCTCATCGCGTCCACCTCGCCGACACGTAGGCGCCGCCTTGCAGCGGGGTCACCGAAGCGGTCACCAGGGGCGCGGGGTCGTCGTCGTCATCGTCATCGCGGCGCCAGTCGGTGAGCAGCCCGATCACCAGCGTGGTGACCGCCAAGCCACCCACCACGCCGAGCGCCACGTTCGAGCGCTGCGCCACGTCGCGAGCCTCTTCGCGGTCGTAGTTGGTGCGACCCGGCGTGTCGTTGTAGTCGCGCGCGCGGACCACGGCGGTGGTGGCCATGGCCCCCCACACCACCACGCCCGCCCCGGTCAGGCCCACGGCCGTGTAGAAGGCCGGGCGCGGAAAGCGGAACGGCGCGCGCTCGGTGGCAGCCGCGGGCAGCGGCTCGAGCTCGAACGTGACGGTGCGCTCGGTGCCCCCCGCGATGGTGACCGCCGCGGTCTGCGACTCGTAGCCATCGGCGCGCAGCTCGAGCACGTGGCGGCCCGTCGGCAGCCGGATGTCCCCGGGCGCCGAGCCGACCACCTCACCGTCCACCACCACGCTGGCGTCCACGTTCACCACCACGTGCACCACGGCGAGCAGGCCGCGCAGCGACTCGATGCGCAGCTCCGCGTCCTGCCGGCGGAGGTCTCCCTCGGGCGCCTCCGCGAGGTACCGCTGATAGGTCTCGATGGCGCGGTGGACGTCGGACTGCCCCTCGTAGGCCTGGCCGAGCGCGTAGAGGATGGTGGGGTTGGGCCACAGCGAGTAGGCCTCGCTGAACTCGGCCACGGCCTCGGCGAAGCGCCCCCGGCGGTAGAACTCGGAGCCTTGCGCGTAGCGCCGCCGCGCTTCTTCCATGCCGGCCTCGGGCTCTTCGGCGGGCGTCGTGGGCGCAGACTCCGCCGTGGCGTCGGGCGCGGCGTCCGCTGTCTCCGCCGTCTCTCGAGGGGGCGTGGTCGCCTCGGGTTCGACCGCTCGGGCCTGGGTTGGTGCAGTGAGGAAGACGAGCGCTAACGAGAGCAGCCCGAGCGAGCGGAGGGATCCTTGCGGCATCTCCCCGACGATAGCGCCGGTGCTGTGGCACTACAACATTGCAAATTGGGAGGAAGCGTCTCAGAGACAGACCGCGCTTGTTGCCACCCGAGCCCGCAAGCTACCATCGCCGGCCGCGGACAGGAGTCACCCAAGGAACCCCCGTCCTGTTCGCGCCAGAGTGCCTCGTCGTTCGAGGGCAAGCGCGTGGTCGTGCTCAGGCCGACCTCGTGCTCAGGCCGACCTACGCCAACGCGAAGCCGCCCCCCCAGCCCATGCCCCGCGATGCCCACCTCTCCGTCTCCCTGCCCACGCTCCTCGGTGTGGCGCCTCTTCTCGGTGGCGCTCTCGAAGACCGCAGCACCATCCGAGACAACCAAGACCCACGAATCGTCGACCACGCCCTCACGTGCAGCCACCGCGAGGTGAATCCCGCCGTCTTGCAGGGCTTCTGTGTGGCGCCCCTCGACTTCCTGGTCACGGGCACCCCTCGCTCGCAGCGCGTCGGGCTCATCGAGCTCAACGGCAGCGGCATGGGAGGGCTGACGAACCTCCCGTTGGGGGTCATCAGCGCGGTCCTCACCACCCTGAGTCAGGTCGCGCCCTTGCTGCGCGAACGTGGGCCGTCGGTCGTGCTGGTCTCCGCCTCGGGTGGGCCACCCTCGTCCGCGCCGCGTCAGAACACGTTGCTGCACGAAAAGCTCTTCTACGTGGATGCGCTGCTCGCAGGCCTCCGCGCGCTCGGGCGAGACGTGAGCGTCACCACGCTGGATCGCTTGAGGGCGTCGTCGCCGACGTCGAGCGCGTCGGGCGACATCACCATCGTGCTGGGCTTCTCGGCGGAGCTCGGTGAGGCCGTCGAGGTGCGCTCGGGTGAAGCCTGGCTCCACGGGCGGCGCGTGGCCGGGATCGTGAACGATCGACTCTGCCTCGACGTGTGGGGACGGACGGGTGAAGACCGCCCACCGCCGTTCGTCGCGATCAATCGCTCGTTCGTCGCGGGTGCGGACAAGAGCGTCGCGTATGACGTGCTCGACCGAATGGCGCTCGGCCCCGACAGCGCGTTCCCTTCCGTGCGTGCGTGCGAGCCCCACCGGCGCGCAGGCTCCCGCCAGGAGCTCATTCGCGACCTCGCGAGCACCCTCGAGACACGCGGTACCCCGCTGCTCATCAAGCCGCGCGGCACCGGACAAGGGGACGGCATCGAGTTCTTCCTCGATGGGAGCGCGACACGCAGCCAGATCGAAGCCACCGTCGACCGCTCGCTCGCCTCCGTGGGCTTCCGTTACGGCTCGTTCGAGCGTGCGTTTCCTTACACCATCTGCGACTTCATCGACTCGTCCACCATCCCCGATCCCCACCACGCCTGCTTCGGACACAAGTTCGAGCTTCGAATCGTCGTGTTCCGCGATGGCAACGCGCTCCGGGCCTGTCCTGCGATCGCCAAGGTGGCCAGCGAGGTCTGGGATCCGCAGCGGCCGACGCGAGCCATGCTGATCAACAACATCACGTACTCGTCGAGGGAGCTGCAACGTCCGGGTCACAGCTTCATGCTCTCGCTGTGCAACGAGGGCACCCTCGCGTCGCTCGGCGTCAGCCTCGACCTGCTGAGCGAGACCTGCCGCTTCGCCACGGCCTACGTCGAAGCCGCGCTTCAATCTCCAGCGGCCTGTGGCGCGTCGCCAGCCGCTTCCGCATAAGCCCATGCTCTCTCGTCTCTCCGTCGACACGCTGACCGAGCTTCACCACCCTCTCGGTGGCGACACGCCGCTCGAGAGCCGGCACCACATCCGCAGCGAGCAGCACCCCGAAATCCTCGCGCGCTGGATTCGGGATCCCAAGGTCATCGAAGGTCCCGCGGCGCCGCGGTGTGCTCCCGGCTTCGCCTACGCCTCGGCCGACTTCATGCCCGTGCGCGACGACAGCGGCGCGCTCCGCTTCCACCTGCTGGAGCTCAACGGCTCCGGAACGCGGGGAATCTCCAACCTGCCGACGTCGCTCCAAGAGACGCTGTACTCTGGCGTCGCCGAGGCGGCGGGCGACATCGAAGCCGATCCACCGCTCCTGCTGTTTCCGTTCCGCGCCGGCTCTCCCAGCGGCCTCCGGTACGAACGAGCGCTCCTCGCGCAGGCCCTCGCCGCGGGCCTCGAACAGCGTCACGGACGGGCCCGCCTCGTCTGGGAGCCCAGCCGCGGGTCCCTGCCACCGGGACCCACCGTGGCGGTCGGGTCCTCGGATGACCTTCGGCGCGCTCTCCGCGCGCGAGACCGCCGCATGTGGCTGGACGAGAGGCCCGTGGACGCGGCGTTTCACGACCTGTTCGTCCAGCACCTGCTCGACCGCTTCGACGGCGCGGTGGACTCCGAGTGCCTGCTGCCCATCAACCCGTTCTTCCGCGTGAGCGCCAACAAGGCGACCACGTATCCGCTCTTCGATGCCTTTCTGGACGCGCCCCGGGAGGCGACGGAAGGCGAAGACGGCGCTGGGACGCGTGACCTGCTGGCTCGCACGGGCTTCGAGACCGCGGGCTCCCGAGACGAGCTCCTCGCGATCCTGCGACGCCGCGTCAACGACGGCATCCACACCGTCATCAAGCCCAAAGCGGCTGGTGTGGCGCGGGGGATCGCGTTCTTCCTGGCGCCGCTGACCGACGACGTCCTCGTGGAGCGCGTCGATGCCTCCATCGCGAGCGTCGCGTTCATGACGCCCGAGGGGCAGCCCCCGCGGCGAGCCTTTCCATACGCCGTCTGCGACCTGCTCGACGGAGCCACTGTGCCGGATCCCGAGCATCCCCTCTTCGGTCATCGCTTCGAGCTCCGGATCGTTCTGTACCGGCAAGACGGTCTCGTCCGCGCGTTCCCGTCCATCGCCAAGGTCTCGGGCGAGCGCTACCAACGTGCCGCCGTCGAAGACGGCATGCTGCTCAACACCGTCGCGCTGTCGTCCTCGCAAGCGCCCGGCCGGCCCACCGAGCATGCGCTGCCGCTGGCGAACGCATCGACGCTGCGGGCGTTGGGCGTCGAGGTCGCCGAGGTCGAACGCCTATGCGCGCACGCCGTCGCGTTCGTCGACTTCATCGGTCGGCGGGGAACGTAAGCCGCGAGCGCGCGCCTCGACCGCGGCCAGGATTGAGTCCGCCACATCCACCCCGGTCGCTGACGTGATCCCCATGAGCCCCGGCGAGGCGTTGACCTCGAGCACGGTCGGCCCGCTCGCCGTCTCCACGATGTCGACCCCCGCAACGTCGAGGCCCAACGCGGCCGCTGCGCGAACCGCCAGCGTAGACAGCTCGACGGACGGTGTGACCGCTGCCGCGGAGCCGCCAACGTGCAGGTTGGTGCGAAAGTCCCCGGCGGACGCGGTCCGCTGCATCGCCGCCACCGCTTCGCCGCCCACCACGACGATGCGCAGATCGCGCGAACCCGCGGGCAAGTACTCCTGCACGAGAATCCGTGGCGCGAGAGCGGCCAGCTCACGGGCCTCGTCGCGCAGCGCCCCCAACGAGTGGACGAGCGAGACGCCCTTCCCCTGATGCCCAGCCGGCACCTTGAGGACGAAAGGCGGGCCCGGCACCACGCGGAGGGCGTCGTCGACGTGCGATGGCGCCACCCACGCGCTCAGCGGCGTAGGAACGCCGTGCGCGCGCAGCGCCAGCGCAGACAGCGCCTTGTCCCGCGCCACGAGGAGCGCCGCCGCGGGGGAGACCACCGGCACGGCCAGCGCCTCGAGCGCGAAGAGCACGTCGAACGCGGCGCGCGGCGTCCCTCCCCCCATCCGCGCGAGGGCAACGTCGGGCACGGAGTCGAGGACAGGGGCCTCGGTGCTTCCGAGGGTGAAGCACACGTCGGCCGGGGACACACACGTCGCGGTGTGGCCGCGGGCGCTGGCCACCTCGAGCAACCGCTGAGTGCTCGCCGAGACTCCCTTATCGGAGAGGATCCAGAGTGACAGCGCCATCTGACCCCTCAGCCCGCTTCGGAGCGGAGCCCGCCGAGCTTCTGGACCACCTGCGCGAGCACCCGACCGCCCACGTTGCGCGGTGTGCCCGCCATCGGAAAGTGGTGCATCCGCAGGCCGGGCGAAGCGTTCACCTCCACCACCCCGGCTCGCGGCTGTTCGTCGATGGGGCTCCGCAGCGACTGGCAGATGAGGTCGATGCCGACCACGTCGAGATCCACGGCGCGCGCGATTCGGCTCATCAACCGCCGGTTCACTTCGCTCATTTCGTCGCTCACGTCCACGGCCTCGCCGCCCAACGACAGGTTCGCGGCGCGGCGCAGGACCACCTCTTCTCCGGCGCCAGCCACGTCGTGCAGCGTCCGCCCCGATGAGGACAGCGTCTCTCTGAGGTCCGCGTCCACCACAATCCTCGTGAGGTTTCCGACATGCCCTTCGCCGCGCCAAGGGTGCCGGTTCTTCTCGATGATGAGCTCTTCGATGGTGCGAGCGCCGTCCCCGACCACGAAGGCAGCGCGCCTCCGCGCCACCGCCACGACCTCGTGGGCCACACAGAACACGCGGTACTCTTCCCCCTCCAGCATCTCTTCGACGACGACCGGACCGAGGCGAGCCGAAAAACAGGCGCGAACATCGGCCTCGGTGCGAAGCCCCACGTGCACCCCAGTGCCTTGCTTACCGTCCACGGGCTTCACGACATAGGGGCCGCGCAACCCAGCCAGCTGCGCGAGGTCGTCGTCGCTCGAGGCAAGAAAGCCCCGCGCCGTGGGCAGCCGCATTCGCTGGAAGATCGCCTTCGCGAGAGCCTTGTCCAGCGCGATGGTTCGGCCCACCGAAGACTGAATGCTCGTCTGGGTTCCCCGCGTGTAGAACGAGAGCCCGTGGCCTTCGTGGAGCAGCACCGTGTCCAGCCCGAAGAACGGCGTGACCCGGAAGCCCATGCGCTCCGACTCTTCGAGGATGATGCGATTGCTGGCGCCCAGGGGCACGCGCAGCCGGTGGTCTGTTAGGGAGATGGCAGCGCCTGTGTCCGCGACCTTCGCGCTCGTCATGCGAGCCGGAGGGTACCGGGCCACTCGGGTGATGGGCTAACCAAAGATGCCGGCGATGCGGAATGCGTTGCCGGGTCGCAGGCGGTAGCCACCCGCCTTCTGCTCGATGACCGCGCGCAGGCCTTGCTGCCTCAGGTGCGCGATGGCGACGTAGACTCGGTTGGCCCCAGCCTCGGGGATGGGGTCCTCGCCTGGCCAGCCTGCTTCGAGCAACTCCCAGACGTCCAACCTGCGCTCTGGGCTTGCGCGATGCGATTGGAGCAAGAGGCGCAGGATTTGTCGGTGGGCCCGGCCCAAGGTGTGGCGCGTGCCTGACGCGAGCACGATGGTGCTGCCGTCGGCGGCGATGGTGACGGCTATCGGTGTCGCGGGCTCACCTGCCAGCACTTCGGGCGCCTGGAATGCGGCGGAGAGGCCATCGGGCAGGCCGTTCTCGCGAAGAACCGGGAAGTTGAAGCCCAGCCCCACCACCCACATTTGCCCAGTGCGAGAGAACACGAAGTTGCCGTACGAGACTTGACCGAGACACACGGGCCGCCCGGTGGCTGGATCGACTACCTGGTGCGCTGCCTGAAGCGTCTCGCGCAGCAGGGAGAAGAGCGTGTCGCCGTGCGCGTACGACATCTTGGTGCCGGCGTCCCCGAGGAGTCGGAGGATCTCGTGGCCTTCGATGACCGCGTCGCACTGAAGCTCGAGGAAGGGGATGCCGGCGTGCTCCCCGCGCTCGACCACGGGCGCCACCCGAGGGAGGTCGAGCAAGCGGTGCGTGTGCGCGATGGCATCCAGTGCTTGACCGACCTTGAGGGCGTCGGTGCCGCGCGCGCCCACGATCACGAGGCTTCGGACTGCGCTTCCCTCTCGGGCCACGGAGAGTATGTGAAACGCGCCCCGGCTGCGCACGGGGAGTGGCTCGTGGTAGCGGCCGAGCCAGAGCGGACGCTCATCGGGCCGCACCAGATGGACGTCCACCGCTTGCTCGCGGGGGATGGTGGATGTGCTGCGCTTGGCGGACATCAACGACGACGGCGGCCGGCGGCGGGTGCTGCGGCGCGACCGGCAGCGCCACGCGTTGGTGCCGGAAGATACGCGGTGCCGATCGCGGGCACACTCGCTGCGAGCGCGCGCATGGCGTCGCTGGTCCACGCGCGTCCCCAGAATCCAGTCACCGTGTCGGGCGGACTGGTGGCGAGATCGAAGCCGCCGCCGTCTGCGGGAATCCCCATCTCGACGAGCACCGCGAGGCCGGGAGGTCCGAGGTAGAGGTTGCCTGCGGTCTGCTCTGCGTGAGGGGCAATCTGCCCGTCGGCACCGACGACGAAGCGGAAGGTGCGGAAGGTGCGCCCGGTGTTGCGCAGCTCGCACTCCCAGTTGCCGGGGCGGTTGGCCACCGTGACCGCGCCATCGCCGTACGAGAGCGGGAGCTCCACGCTGTAGCGGCGGAAGATGAGCTCGTCGTCGGTCGTCGCGCCTGACGTTCCCGTCGTGTACCGAGAGCCGAGGCCACGGGAGATCCAGCCGGTGCTGCGGACCGCCACCTCATCGTTGCGGCCCCACTGTCGGTCGACGATCTCGAAGGGCGTGCCATCCACCCGGCAGCGCAAGACGGCGTTGAAGCTGCTCGGGCCGACTGCGCCGAAGCCGAGGATCCAGCTCGGCCGGTCATAGCTGCCGCGGACGCCGGGGTAGTAGACGTGGTTGGTCCCAGGACCACTGCGCCAGAGCACTCCCTCCAAGAGGCCGTGGTGGTAGCCGATGTAGTGGGTGGACGGCGCGGGACCGCCCTCGCCGCCGGGCACGACGCGCGCGGCCTCACGCACCGAGAGTGTGTGCGTGGCCACGACCGACTCGACGTCCGTCGCTCCGTCGATCACCGAGATGCGCACCGTCAAGTTGCCAACCACCCGCAGGCGCTGGGCGTTGTCCGTGCATCGGGCGTTGTAGTGGTAGGCGGGCGTTCCAGCCTGCGTCGAGGCCTCGCAGCGCAGCTCGCCGACCTGGGTGGCGCCATCCTCGTCGCGTTCCGCGCTCGCGCACAGGACGTAGTCGCCGTCCTCGCACACCCGCAGCGCGCCCGACACCGCGGCCTCGGTCGGTCGCGTGACGCGCAGGCTCAGGCGCTCGACGCCGGGCATCGGACTGGACGTCGTGGCCCCCTCGGGCGCGTGCCAGAGCCACTCGTAATCGGTCGCGAGCGATCCGTCGGGCAGCGTGAGGCGCACCTCGATCTCGAGGGGGGTGCCCACGGGCAGGTACACGAAGCGATCGGTGTCGACGTCGAACACCGGGGTCGGCAGCGGCGCGCGCCCACCGCGCTCCTGGCTCGCGCAGGCCGAGAGCGTGACCGACGCCATCACCACGACCGAGACGAAGGCAGCCAGGCGACTCCTCATCGGATCGCGACGCGACACCCCGCGCGGCCCTCGACGGGCGACCGAAGGTTAGTCTCGTGGTGCCGAAGGAGCCGATGATCGA
>CAZEAA010000094.1:0-17153 GCA_964510015.1 uncultured Sandaracinaceae bacterium | reverse complement strand
CGCCTCGGCGAGCTGCGCGATCAGCTCGTCGTGCGGCAGCCCCTCGAGAAGGACGAAGTCGAACTCGACCCCGTCCTTGTGCAACGCGGCCACCGCCTCGGTGATCATGTCCGTGCCCTTCGCGGCGCGCCTCGTGGGCGCATGGCATACGCGCGGCCGCTCGCGCCGCTTCGCACCGATGTAGGGCAGGCGGTCGAGCTCGACCGCGCGCTGCAGGATCCGCGCCTCCGGCACGTAGGTCTGCAGCTCCGGATCGGGCACCAGGATCATGCGGTTCGGCGAGGCCTGCCCGGCACACAGCGGGTCGTCCGGACGCTCCTCCATGATGGCGCGCAGGTCGTCCGCCAGCGTGCAGCTGCTCTCGTCCTCGCAGCGGTAGGCGATGACCACGGCGCCGTGCTCCATCGCGTGCAGCAGGAAGCCCCACGGCACGGGCGCGCTGTACTCCTGGAACGCGGCCCAGATGGGGTAGTGGTTGCCGCCCACCGGCGGGTAGCTGGTGTGCGTCAGCTCCGAGCACACGAACTCGTGGTTGTACGCGGTCACCTCTTCGCGCGCCGTGTAGACCGTGCACTCGTCGAACGGCGCGATGGGCGACGCGTCCGGATGCGTGGTCACCTCGTCGAAGCGGCCGGGGTTCCCTGGGTCGTCGCCCGGCGAGCTGCACGACGGCAGCAGCAGAGCCCCGAAGAGCATCATCAACGGGAGGACCGGGAGTCTCGAGCGGGTCGCCATGGCGCGCAGCCTAGCGCGGCACGAGGCAGCTGCCCGCATAGTCGCGCAGGCCCACCGCGTGGGGCACCACCTCGGTGAAGTACGGGGCCACGTGGTAGCGCAAGAGATCCAGCGCGATCAGGTCGGCGTAGCTGGCGGCGAACAGCCAGATCAGCACCTTGGCCGCGCTCGGGTTGTCGCCCGGCTGCTCGTCGATGCCCATCCACATGGGCAGCGCGAACACGAACGCCATGCCGTAGCTCAGCGTCCCGAACGTCAGCACCAGCTGCAGGTCGTCGTAGCAGAAGAGCGTGTCGATGAACGGGTTGGCGTTCATGGCGGTCTCGAGGAACGCCATCGCCATGGGCGCTACGAACCACGCGAGCGAGCCCAGCGGGCCGTCGCCCAGGCGCTGCTTCAGGAAGCGAAACGAGATGCAGCAGAGCGTGGCGTAGGTGCTGAAGTACGCCACGCTCACGAAGTACAAGAACACCGGGTTGTTCGCGATGTTGATGGTCGTGTTGAAGCCGTAGTGCATGTGCAGCACGTCGAAGAAGTACGGCGTCTGGGTGTAGTTCAGCGTGAAGGCGAGGCCCGCCACACTGAGGCCATATTTCACGGCCGTGGTCTCCAGCAGCGGCCGCGCGCGCTCCGACTCGGGACGCATCAGCACGGGCGGCACGATGGCGCCCAGCATCAAGACCACGCCGTAGATCATCAGCTCGAGGTCACCCCACGTGTCGGCTAGGCGCCCCACCATGACCACGGCGCTGATGGCGCCCCAGACGGGCGTGTAGAGAAGCCAGTAGCGCTCGACGGCGCGCTTGCCGGGGTGTTCCGCGAGGAGACTCATCGTCCGGAACATAGAACAGCAATTTCACGCTGGTCAACCCGGGCCTGCGGTCCATACAGCTTAGACGGCGGCCCGCGTCGCCTGGGTACTGTCGGGTACTGTCCACAAAGCCCTGCATCCGACACGTAACTCATCGAATTTCTGCGGGTCTCCCAACAAGGCTCCGCAACCGTCTCGCATCTTGCAGTCCTGACTGATACACTGTCGGCGCTGCTCAGTGGCAGCTGCAAGGGAGTGAAATGAGACGTCTGTGTATCGTGATGGCAGCAGCCGTCGCATTGATCACTGGCTGTGATGCGGACTCGGAGCGTGCGGCTCCATCACGGGTCACCCTCACTCGTGCGGGTGACCAAGGTGATCCGCAGCCAGCGAGAGGGCGAACCGAGATAGCGACCGATGAGACTTCCTCCGACCTGTTCTTTGCTGAAGAGCAGCGCCTTCTTCCGCCTCCCCGCGCAGCGACCCCACGCTCCGACGTGGCTCGGTCTGCCCCGTCCAACGCGGCTCGCTTGGAGAGACTGGCGCGCAGCACTGAAATAGTCGCGCTGGTTGAGTCTATCGGAGAGGCTCCAGTTGACGACAGCGCTCCCCGCCACCTCCGGGTCTTGGAAGTCATTGCCGCGGCACAAGGCGAGCGGTTGAACACTGGCGAGGTGATTCAAATAGCGCTGTCCAGACAGTCGCCATTCCATGGAACCCGCGGCATGGCTGCTAGTCATGGGTTTCTGCGGCCCACGAGCGCCGGCCTTCAATTCGTCGTTTTTCTGCGAGAGGGTCCAGACGGTCTTGAGTTCGTCGAGGCGGCTGGAGTGGAACCATGGATGATGGAGAGTGATGGTCTCTTTTTCTTCACTTCAGATCACATACAACTGCCGATTGAATCGATCAGGCACGCCGTTGTCCAGGTGTTCTCATCGTCGACAGAAGCACCATGAACCGTCGAGTCAAATATCTCCTCTGTGTATCGATCGTGTTGTTCGTGATTCATCCCACAACGGCACGTAGCTATTGCACTTGGACTCCACATCCTCAGTTCGTCGGTAGAACTCACATACCAGTGTATATCCGCGATGGTACATGGAATGACTTCATGCACCCCAATGGTGTCACCTGGTCTCGTATCCAGCTGGAGTTGGAAGTTGAGTGGGCTCTCAACGAGATCAACAACACGACATCCGCGGCGCATCCACCTCTCTCCTATGCTGGACTGGTTACTTGCAGCGACACGAATATGAACGGATTGTTCGAGGAGTGTCAGACGCCCAACGCGATGGTGATAACATCCACTGGGCCAGGCTACACCGCCTGCGATGCCCAGTGGATCCCTGCTGAGCGCATCGTGTCGATTCCCCGTCACAATTGTAACCCTCCGCTACCGGACGCTAACGCTCGATTCAGTCAGTGGCTGGTGCCTGGAACACGTACCGATCATCTGGTTGCCATGCTCCTTCACGAACTCGGTCATGGGTTGGGGCTCGGCGACTTTTGGAACTGCACCACTTCGACCAATCCGGCCTGCACAGATCCTCTTTGGCCCAATTCATGCTCGATGATGCAAGCGCCTTGGCTGGCCGACCTGCACCACAGCTACTATCTTGATGACGCGCTGGGGTTGAGAGCGATATGGGGTACGGCTCCTGCGATAGGGCGCGGACACTACGAGAGCCTTGATCTGGTTTCATGGAGCACGATCGGTACGTCGACACCTGGAACGGACGCACTTCGTTGGGGGTCAGGTGCATCGACCAACTGGTCCGCAACGCACATGTTTCTAGTCTATCGAGATGATGCCACTTTGAAACCGTTCGCGAGTTCATGGAATTGGTCTACCACCGCCTGGACGCCATATTTTCAGCCCTCACTTTACGCCGAAATGGGTACGGTCGGTGCCGCACGCGAAGCAACGCACAGCTCAGCGCTTTACCTCATCGGCGAGACGCAGACTAATGTGCGCACCTGGATCGCAAGTAGCCGTCACGCGAACTCTTCGGGCGCTGTGCGCACACTTCAAAGCGTACGCACTCGTCAGCATGGCTCCGACGGCGCATTCGACACGAAGAGCGGCTTCCGGTTGCAAGTGTACCGGAACGACAACTCTGAGATAGTACTTCAGACACTGAACTCGTCTGGTGCCGTGGTCTACTCCACCACGCTGGCCAACATCGCGTTTGCCACGCCTAGCCTTGCTTGTGGTCCCCCCGACATTGCGCGCAACTGCATCCTGGTGTGGGCCATCGCCGTTAGTGGGGCATCACACCTTGTAGCGTCGTCACAGTTTTCCGTCACTGCAGGAGGAACGGGCTTCAGTTTCGGCGTCACAGCTGTCCATGGGCATACGGCGTTGCACCGACCCGTTGTTTCGTTTGCTGGATTGAACGCCAGTGGGAAATTCGTCCTAGCACTTCGAGAGCCGATGAGTGCCAGTGCGACTATGGAGGGGGTCAGGATTGTGGCAAAGTCGACATCCGAGACCTCGTTCTTCGGTGCGATCGGAACGGTGTTTCAAGTGCCATCGTATGGAGACCTCTCGTACACACTAGGACAAGCGAACGGAACAGTTCAGCTACTTCTTGGGAGCCGCTAACATGAATAATTTCGTAGGCTACGCCAAATCGCTTTCGTTCGTCGTGCTCGTAGCAGTCGCTTCATGCACCAAAGTAGACGAGTCTATGGCCTGTTCTGGTGTTCAATTTATGGACTATTGCGCACCATCTCAGGGAGGGTGTGAAGGCTCGCTCTACCCCATCACCTACACCTTCTCCGACGGTCTGCTGTGTGGCAAATCGGGTGTCGCTATCGGTGGCGACATAGAGGAGATCTGTGCGTCCCTGGGTGTCGGATGCCAGCGCGCCGAGGAACTCTGCCCAGAGCCACCCCCCTCACTCGAGGAATGCACCAGCGTGACCACCACCCATGCTGACTGTGGTGGCACGGGTGGTGGGGTGTTCGGATGCTCGCTGAACGACGGATGTCGTTGGTTCATAGGCGGATGCGTTCCTCAGAATCACAGGATGACGACGTGTCCCTCCTCAGACGTCTGTTGCCACGACGACTGGCCTTGGCCAGCGGGGGACAGCCTGCATCGCTCTCAGGCCGAGAGCTTCATCCATGCGTTCGGGACGACGGCGTGGCTTCCGGGGCGCGAGTTGAACGTTGACGTGGGCGCTATTCCGGAGGAGTTGGAGCCGCCAGCATTCACCTGCTCAGGTGTCGGTGTGGGTCAGACTTCGCCTTGTGCGGGTGCGTTTGAGGCGACGGATACGAACGTGCTCGGTGGTGGGAGACGCATCGTCATCAGCCCATTGATCCCAATTCGAAGCGGCTTCAGCATCCTCATTGAATTGGAGTCGGGGTCGTCGGACGCCCGTGTCTGCCTGTTGATGGAGCGGGACGAGGTGCGCGGCACCTGCTCTGAGGCGACAACGGCGTCGGTCGCGCCGCCGATCTGCGCGAGTTCTGGTGTCGTCCAGATTGGGGGTGGAGGGGGCTACCTAGATGTGCAGTTGGGCGAAGTTGGTCAGATCAGCGGATGGTGGTGATTGGCGCTTCTGGGGTTGGAGTGGAACTGGACCTTGATCCGGTGACCGAGAGCGGGTTCCGCTCGGCGGCGTGAACAACGGAGAACCCCAGGTCGATGTCTCCACCGTGTGGACGACTACGTGGCGAGGCCTGTGCGCCAGGCCGCCTTGATGGCGGTGATCCGCCGCTGGCTGTGAACGTGGTTCAACCGGGCGGGTCGCGTCGAGTCGGGGGCGGCAGGTCCTCGATGGCCACCTCCTCCGACACCGTGCTCTTGCGCGCGTGGTCCACGTGGGAGGCCATGTCACGCAGGCTGGTGAGACCGCTGCGCACCAGCCCACCATCCAGCTCGGGCAGCTTGGGGTACGGCGGCGGGTCTTCGCCGCGGCGAATCAGCTCGAGCGCCGTGGGTCCCCACATGCCCAGCACGTTGATGGTGAGCACCAGGTGGCTCGCGCTCATGATCCAGAAGCGATACTCCGGCAGGAACGTCACCACGAACAGGGCCACGAAGTAGCCGAGCGTGCTCACCCAGAAGCGCGGGTCCACCAAGAGCGAGATCATCCCCGTGATGGCGAACCACAGGAAGAAGTTCAGCACCATGGTGGTCTCGACGTCGATCTGCTTGATGCCGCAGACCAGGTTCATGACCATCTGCGACATCATGGTGAAGACGACCGTGAACATCAGCTGACGGTTCAGCTTGGTCTTGGTCATGGAGTCGCGCGCCCACCAGGCGAAGCCGATGCCCACCAACAGGAACGCGCCGGTCGAGTAGATCAGGTCGAGGTGTGTCTCGCGTGACAAGCCCGTGATGCGCGGCATCCAGTGGTTGAGGGCCAGCGGGCTCAGGGTCCACGTGAGGCCCATGATCATGCCGAGCAGCACACGGGTGCGCGCGCCCGTGGCCGAGTCGTTGTCGCGCACGATCTCGCTCACGCGGCGGGCCTCGGCCACCTTGTGCAGCTGGGCCTCCTCCACGCGCTGGCGCAGCTCGGCGGGCGGCTGCTCGAGGCCGCTCAGCAGCGTGGCGGCGGCCTTGGCGTCGCCCAGGCGCAGCTCGTACTCCACCATCGCAGCGGTGGCGCGCCGGATGCCCTCGATGGCGGCGCCGTTGTCGGGCCACTCCTTGAGCGACTCGCGGAAGGCGAAGCGACACTCGGCGAACATGTTGTGCAGGTGCAGGTGCCGCTCGTCGTCGGCGTCCTTCACGTCGGGGCGCTCCAGCTCGCGCAGCAGCTCACGCAAGCGACCGGCGGCCTGCCGTGCCAGCTGCCGCGAGCCGCGGTGCCGAAGGAAGCTCTCGAGCGCGAGCTTGAACTGCAGGGCCGAGTCGAAGCGCGCCTTGCTGTCCGCGTCCATGGCGCGCCGGCAGATGCGCCCCAGCTCGTGCGGCACCCCGTCCGGGATGGGCGGCGGCGACGAGATGATGCTGGCGATGATGTCGGGCAGCTTCTTGCCCCCGTGCGGCACCGTGCCAGCCAGCATCTCGTAGAGCATGGCGCCCAGCAGGTACACGTCCGTGCGCTCGCTGAGCATGCTGTTCTCGCCGCCCAGCATCTCGGGCGCCATGTAGCAGGGCGTGCCCGCCATCTGCGTGGCGTGACGCGCGAGCGGGATGCGACCCGTGTGCTCGATGCGCATGCTCACGGCGATGCCCCAGTCCACCACGTACACCTCGCCCAGCTCCCCGATCATGATGTTCTCGGGCTTGAGGTCGCGGTGGATGATGCCGCGCGTGTGCGCGAAGTGGACGGCGTCGCACACCTGCATGAGCACGCGCAGGTTCCACTCCAGCAGGTCGCTGTTGTTGAAGCGCTCGCGCACCGTCTCGGGGTCGTCCATCAAGTGGCCCCACTGGGTGCCCTCGATGCGCATGAGCAGGATGAGCGGCGTGCCCGACTCGTCCACCGTGATGTCGTACACGGGGATGATGTTCGGGTGCTCCATGTAGCCCGTGACCCAGGCCTCCTGCAGCAGCTTGATGGTGTTGGCCTCCGTGGTGGCCTCGCGCTTCAGGCGCTTCACCGCGACCTTCCGGCCCATGGACACTTGGTCGGCCAGCAGCACCTCGCCCATGCCACCGGTGCCGAGGATCTCGCCCACTTGCACGCTGCGGCCGCGCACCGCGTTCGGCGTGATGGACTGCAGCAGCTCGAGCGCGCGCTTGGCGGTCTCGTCCGGCAACAGCGCCGGCTCCACCGTGCGCTGCGGGGCGCGCTGGATGGTGTCGGCGTCCACGGCGAGCGACCGCAGGACGTTGTCGAGGGATTGCTGCTGCGCCGCGTCTCTCATGGGGTGTGGTTGCTCATGTGGGGTCGCGGATGCGGCCAAGGGAAGCCGTCATCCTGCGCCATCCTGCACCAGGTTGAAACTGCTGGCGGAATTCTGCGACGAGAACGGCCCCGCCAATCAGCCTAACCGCCGATCAGGCTCATCCCGACGTGGGTGTGCTCGGTCTCGTGGGCGTTCAGGAAACCGTGGCCTTCCCCCTTTTGCCCGAGCGCGTTTCCGAGCGCCCAAGCCACGTCCGCGTCGCTGCCGCCCGCCCGCAGGATGTCCCGCAGGCTGAGCGCGCTGCGCGACGCGAGGCAGCTGCGCAGGTCACCCCGCGCCGTCAGGCGGATGCGGTTGCAGCTGTCGCAGAACGTGCTGCTCAACGGGGTGATGAAGCCCACCTGCTGGCTCGGTTCGTCCCGGGCTGGGGTGTAGCGCGCGGGGCCCTGGTCCAGACCACCGAGCCCGTCTTCACTGCCCTGCGGAGCCAGCAGGTCACCCAGCACGGCCTCCACGTCGGCGCGGGTCATGCGCATGGCGGCTGGCAGGTTGGCCCCCTCTCCCAGGGGCATGAGCTCGATGAAGCGGGGCGTGGCCCCCAGTGACCAGGCGAAGCGCACCAGCGCGGCCAGCTCGTGGTCGTTCTGCCCGCGCATGGCCACGGTGTTGGTCTTGAGCCGCAGCCCCGCCGCGCGCGCCGCGTGCAGCCCGGCCAGCACCGCCGGCAGCGAGCCCCCGCGCGTGATCTCGGCGAAGCGGTCAGGGTCGAGCGAGTCGATGGACACGTTCACGCCACGCAGGCCGGCCTCACGGAGCGGGGCGGCCAGCTCGGCCAGACGGCTCCCGTTGGTGGTCATGACCAGCTCCACCTGCGGCGCGCGCCGGTGGGTGAGGGCCACCAAGCGCACGATGTCCTTGCGCACGAGCGGCTCGCCCCCGGTGAAGCGCACGCGCGTGACGCCCATGGCCGCCAGCACCTGCACCAGGCGGGCGACCTCCTCGAAGCTCATGAGCTCGTCGCGCACCGCGTGCTCGTCTTCGCCACCCGGCGGCATGCAGTACACGCAGGCCATGTCGCAGCGGTCGGTCAGGCTGATGCGCGCGTACGTGTAGCGACGCCCCCGCCCGTCTTGGAGCAACGGCAGCCCATCCGCGCCGAAGTCAGCCGGCGTGGGCGGCACGACGGCGAGCGCGTCGTAGGTCGCCATGCGGCTGCTCAGCACGGGGAGGCGCAACATCGGTGGACTGTAGCAGCGCGGCGCAGGCGGAGCAGCCCGCCATTTTGTGCGTGCCACCGTCCGTGGTCCGGCAGATAATCCCGCCCCATGAACACGCGAATCCCGATGGTCTTCGTTCTCTCCCTCTTCTTCGCAGCCTGCGGCGGGTCCACGCCCGAGCCCACGGATCCCAACGCCTGTGGCGAGGACTCGTGCGGCGAGAACCCGGGCGGCAGCACCACGCTGTGCGCCGACGGCGTGACCGAAGCGGGCCCCACGGGGGTCTGCTCGCGCAACCGCGATGGCGTGTGCGAGTGGGAAGTGCGCGAGTGCCCGGCTCCCGTGGAGCAGGCGTGCGGCGGCATGGTGGCGGGCAACGGCTGCCCCGAGGGCCAGTTCTGTGACTACCCGGTCGACGCCATGTGTGGCGCGGCCGACGGAACGGGCATCTGCCGCACGCCGCCCGAGATGTGTACGCGCGAGTATGCGCCGGTCTGTGGCTGCAACGACCAGACCTACCCGAACGCCTGCACCGCGGCGAGCGCCGGTGTTGCCGTGGGCCGCGAGGGCGAGTGCCCGCCCACCGAGGCGGCTGCCGGCGAGACCTGCGGCACGCGTGGCGCGCTGCCCTGCGGCGCCGGCCTCTTCTGTGACTTCCCGGCCACGGCCAACTGCGGCCAGACCGACGCGCCGGGCGTCTGCACGGCCGTGCCCACGGAGTGCAACGCGCGCGTGCGCCGCGTGTGCGGCTGCGACGGCACCACCTACAACAACGCCTGCGCCGCGAACCTCGCAGGTGTCTCGGTCGCCAGCACGGGCGCCTGTCGCCCGGCCCGCTGAGATCCGGGGAGCCGTCCAGTCAGAGGCCGAGCAGCTCGCTGACGGCCGACTGGACGAGCTCCACCAGCTCGGGGTCCATGTAGCGATACTCGTCGGGGATATCCAGCACGTGCAGGGGCTTGCCGCCGATCGCTCGGCGGTGCTCCGCCATCAGGCGCTGCTTGTGCTTGGGCTCCATCACGAAGATGACGTCGGCCCACTCGACGTCGCGCGCGCTCACGGGGTGGCGGGCGTTGGGGCTGGTGCCCGCCGAGCGCGCCTCGATGCCGGGGTGCTTGCGCCACACGGCCTCCGCCGTGGGGCTGCGCCACTGGTTGCGGCTGCAGACGAACAGCAGGCGGGTGGTGTCAGTCAGCGGGCGAAGGCGCGCAGCATGTAGGCCCGCACGCGTGCGATGAGCGCGTCCACGTCGCCGTCGTTGCGGTCGATGTAGTCGGACAGCATGACCTGGTGCGTCGCGATCATGAGCCGCGCCGAGAGCACCGGGTCTTCTTCCACCATGACGCCAGCGTCCATGGCGCGCTTGAAGAACATGGCGATGATCTGCAGGCCCGTGTCGAACTGACGCACCTGCTCGGGGCTGATGTAGCCGCGTCCGAGTGCCCAGGCGTGACCGCCAGCCAGGTGGATCTTCAGGTAGTCGAGGTTCGCGGCCAGGTAGCGGATGTACGAGGTGGTGCCGCTGAGGATGGCCTCGAGCGGGCCATCCTGCGAGAGGTCTGCCGTGGACGTGGCCGCACGGATGAGCTCTTCGCCGCGCTGGCGATGGATGGCGTCCAGCACGTCCTGCTTGCCCGCGAACACCTTGTAGAGCGTGCCGAGGGCGACACCGGCTTCGGCGGCCACGGTCTGCATGCGCGACTCGTCGTAGCCTTGCTCCGCGAACACGCGCTCGGCCGCCGAGAGGATCGCAGCCCGATACAGCTCGGCGCGCGCGGCTCGCACGGTGCCCCCGCTGCTCTCTGCCTTTCGCGTCGTCATGGCGCGCAGACTACCAGCAGCCCGCCCGCAGACCACTTGGATTTGCGTGGACCAGCAGCTAGCGCTTGCCAAAACTGAAACATGTTCTAGTATGGAGCCACCGAAGGACACGGCGAAGCCCCGTCGTGCGCGGCCCGAGCTCGGAGAGTCAGCCATGTTGCAGAACCGCTACTACACACCAGGCATCCCCATGGGTTGGTTCCAGGTCGAGTACTCCGACCAGCTCAAGGTCGGCGACGTGAAGCCCCTCAAGTACTTCGGTAAGGACCTGGTCCTGTACCGCACGGAGAGCGGCGAAGCGGTCATGCTCGACGCGCACTGCCCGCATCTTGGCGCGCACCTCGGCCATGGCGGCAAGGTCAAGGGCGAGAACATCGAGTGCCCGTTCCACGCGTGGCAGTTCGCCACCGACGGCAACGTGGCGGCGGTCCCGTACGCGCAGCGCCTGCCGCGCAAGGCCTGCATTCCCAAGTGGACCATCAAGGAGGTCGGCGGCCTGGTGATGACCTGGTACCACCCCGAGGGCGGCGCCCCGAAGTGGGACATCCCGGACGAGATCCCGGAGTGGGGCAACGCGGCCGGCGAGCGCAACGACAAGTGGACCGACTACGAGGTCCGCGAGTGGACCATCCGCACCACCAACCAGGAGATGGCGGAGAACTCGGTGGACTCGGCGCACTTCCACTACGTGCACGGCGCCACCAACATGCCGCAGTCCGAGGCCGAGGTGCGTGACCACGTGCTGCGCGTGTTCAGCAACACCGGCATGGAGACGCCGCGTGGCCCGGTGCCCGGCTCGGTGGAGAGCCTGGCCTACGGCTTCGGCATGGCGCTGGTGCGCTTCAAGGGCATCGTCGAGACGCTGAACGTGGCCTGCACCACGCCCATCGACGAGGACAACGTGCACGTGCGCTTCGCCTTCGCGGTGAACAAGAGCGCGGGCGCCAACGTGGCCAAGGGCGTGGGCATGGCCTTCGTGAAGGAAGTCAGCCGTCAGCTCGGGCAGGACATCCCCATCTGGGAGAACAAGATCCAGCACGAGCAGCCGCTGCTCTGCGACGGCGACGGCCCCATCGGCATGTTCCGGCGCTGGTGCCAGCAGTTCTACGCGCGCCCGCAAGAAGCCGCCGCCGCAGAGTGAGCGGAGCGAGCGGTGTGAGCGGAGCGAGCGGAGTAGCCGTATGACGACCTGGGCCGTGCAAGAGATCGAAGAGGCGTTTCGCCACTTCTGGAACACCGGGATGATCCGCGAGGATTGGGACGCGTGGGCCGACCTCTTCACGGAGGACGTCGTCTATCAGGAGCGGGTGCTCGGGACCATGAACGGGCGCGAGACGATTCGCGCCTGGATCAAGCCGCTCATGGAGAAGTACGGCGAGATCTACGGCGTGTACGACTGGCACCTGGTGGACCCGAGCGGCAACGGCACGGTGGTCTTCCGCATGGAGAACCGGCGCGACAACCCGAGCGGCGAGGGCTGGTTCGACTTCCCGGGGATGACCATCCTCACCTACGCGGGCAACGGCATGTGGTCGAAGGAAGAGGACTACTGGGCCGAGAAGCTCGGGGTGCAGTGCTACATGGACTACGAGAAGGCCATGAAGGCGCACGACCCGCGGCACCGGGAGCGCCGCACGCGCCTCGCGTGGGGCAATGGCCCCGAGTGGACCAAGGGGCCTGCGTCGTTCTGGGATCACCGTCCCGAGCAGCGGCCCGCCGGTCTCTGACTCCGCCGCCGGCGAGGGAGCGTTTGCTCAGGGGTAGCCCACGTAGATCGGGTTGGTCATGGCGACCATGTTCCCGTACAGCGTGGGCGCCGTGGTCTCCGTCAGGTTCACGGGGCCGCGCAGCTCGGCGCGGTAGTAGACCAGCGTGTCCGCGCTCGGCTGGTCCTCGAAGTCGAAGCTCGGGCCACTGAGCGCCTGCGTGAGGAAGGGCTCGCCGTTGCGCAGCACCGTCAGCTCGTAGGCGGCGCCGTCTTGCGCGAAGGCCACGCTCACCCGGAAGCGCAGGCGTCTCCCCGTGGCGGCCACGCTGTCGCCCACGAAGGTCTCGTACACGCCGTCCCCGTCCGCGTCCGCCGTCAGGTCCAGGCGCTCGGCCTCGGGGGCGTAGCTGATGCTGGCACGGCCCGCGGACAGTGCGGCGATGATGGCCTCGGCGCTGCGCTCGCGCGCGAAGATCCACGTGGTGGGGTTGCCCACGTTCAGCAGCCCGCCCTCGTACCCGGTCTGGTGGTGACTGTCGCTGCCGCCGCGCGCGGGCACCCGCCGCCCGCCTTGCAGCAAGCCGTCCCACAGCGCGATGGCCTGCGTGTTGTTGGCCGGCAGGCGGAACACCGCGTTCCACACCTCCATCGAGTCGTAGGGCAGCGACAGCGGCAGCTCCCACGGGTCCATGTTCACCGGGTGGTTCACCGAGAAGTGCAGCCCTTGCGCGTGCGCCTCCGTGAGGATGTCTTCGCCAGGCGCGTCGCGCAGCGCGTAGAGCGCCAGGTGGTCCCACGGCGCCGCCGAGAAGAGGTTCGCGTGGAAGCGCGCGGTGGTGAACTCGGTCCCGTAGAGCATCACCATCTGGTCGCTGGTGTAGAGCGGGTCGCCCCACACGCTGACGTTCCCCTGCACGTGGTTGTCGTGGTCGGTGAACACGAAGTAGTCCATGCCCAGGGCCTCGGCGCGCGCGATGACCACGTCCACCGGGTTGTCCGCTGCGTCGGTGCTGTGCGACGAGTGCAGGTGCAGGTCGCCGCGCAGCCACTCGCCTTCGGGGGCCGGCGGGCCCACCGGGGCGTCGCCGCAGCCCATGGCACCGAGCGAGAGACAGAGCGAGAACAAGGGGACAGCAGCACGAGGGGGGAGTCGCATGCGTCGCACGGTATGCGCACCGGGCGCGGATGGCACGTGGCGATTGTGTTTCACAAACTCGTGGGGGCCGCCGTCACCGACAGGCGCTGCGCTTCGCCGAGCAGCTTCTGCTGAGCGCGCTCACGCAGCTCCTGCAGGCTGTGGGCGAGGTCCGCGAGCGGGCGCTCCACCTGCCCCAGCAGGTCGGCGCGCTCCGTGAATTGCTCGAGCAAGCGGTCGAGCTGCGTGAGCAGCGATGGACGCTCGTCGTCCGAGGCCTGGTTGTAGCGCAGCACCACGTCGTCGAGCCGCTGCAGCACGGCCTGGTAACGAGCCGACACGGAGCGGCGCGCGGCGTCGAGCGCGTCCACGCCCGCGTGGAACGTGGCCGCGAGCCGCTCGATGGCGTCCGCGTCGCTGCTCAGCAGCTGAGCCAGCTGATCGCGCTCGAAGGTGCGGTCCACGCCGCTCGGCCGCGGGTTCCGGCGCGGGTCCAGGTAGTCCGGCTCTCGCTCGCGACGCTGCAGCTCCGCCTGCGAGAACGCGAACGCCGAGTGCACTTCGCGCAGCGGGGAGTCGGCCGCCACGAAGGGCGGGAAGGGCGCGTCGCTGTTGAGGTCCACCACGTGCGTGAAGAAGTCCGCCCAGCAGTGGTCCTCTCCGTAGCCCGTGTCGCTGATGCCCACCGTGACCGTGCCCGGCGAGAGGATCTCGGGGTGTGCGGCCACCAGCCGCTCCACCTTGGCGCGGCTCGAGTTGATGCCGTGCCGGCTGGGGACGCTGAACTGCACGGGCCCGAGCGCGCGACCGAAGCGGCCGAAGCGACGGAACCAGCGCACCGGCGAAGCCAGCTGCTCACCCGCGCGGTCGAGCGTGGTGCAGTGCACCTCGTCCACGCCGAGGAACTCGGCCGCCAACGCGACCATGGGCTCCGGTGAAGCGCTCGCCAAGATGATGCGCGCGTGCGGGGCGCGTGCGCGGATGGCCTCGATGTCCGCCGCCGTGATGACCTGGTCGGGCTCGTGCCGCGTCCACACGTCGCTGGCCAGCGTGCGCAGCAGCGAGAGCGGCACGCCCGCGAGGTGGTGCAGCAGCGCGGTCTGCGGCACCGACTGCACGGCGCGCACCGGTTCGAGGCCGAAGCGCCGGAAGCGCAGCCGGTGCAGCTTCCCCGACAGCGCCGCGAGCTTGCCCCACAGCAGGTAGTACAGCCCCGCGTCGGCCCACATGCGAATGCCCAGGTGCAGGTAGCGCAGCGCGCCCCGCGGGTTCGTGAAGTCGAGCGCGAAGCGGCCGCGCTTGCGGCGCGGCTCCATGGCCACGCGCTGCGCCTCGCCATAGGCCAAGTGCGCGCCGAGCTCCCAGCCCAGCAGCTCACCCAGGTTGCGGCCCAGGTGAACGGTGCGGTCGAAGTCCAGCACCACGAAGCGGGCGTCGGCGGGGACCAGCGTGTCGATCAGGTCGCTGAACGCTCGCGGTCGTCCGTGAAGGACCACTCGCTCCACGAGGCGCGCGTGGCGACCGTCAAGGCTGCTCTGGAAACCCATCGTCCGTGCTTCGAGGTCTGCGTGCATGGCGGTACTGCGGAGGCGATCGACCATACCCCTCCCAAAACGCTACGCATGTCACCGTTTTGCCACAGCTCGGTCACCGCCACGGGTGGTGCGGAGCTTGCAACACCACGGCGCCGTTGCCGCGAAGCGGCGCGCACTCTACGAAAGTCACCATGTCTCTCATCAGCTTGATCATCACCATCGTCGTCGTCGGCCTGCTCCTATGGGTCATCAACTCCTTCATTCCCATGGAGAGTCGCATCAAATCGATTCTCAACGTGGTGGTGATCATCGTGCTCGTGCTGTGGCTGCTGCAGTCGTTCGGCATCATCGGGTCCCTCGGAGGCGTGCGTATCCGCTGAGTGGAGGTGCGCGGCACGGTCTGTGCACAGGCGGCTTGCATGAATCGAATGCTCACCCTCCTGGCAGTCACTGCCCTCCTCCTGACCGGCGCTGCGTCGGTCGCCCCGACCGCGGAGGCGCAGCCGTACGTCCGCGCGCGCCGCTTCTCCGTCGAGGGCTACTTCATCGGAGAATTCCTCGGCGAATACCGGTTGCGCGTGAACGGTGACCGCCGTCCGGCCAACGACATCGACCTCGATCCCACGCTGGGTGGTGGAGTGCGAGTGTCGTTGTACTCGGGTGTGTTCGCGTTCGGCCTGATGACCGAGTTCCGCGGCTACGGCAACAGCGACTACTCCAACCGCGACTTCGCGTTCGACATGTCGCCCTTCATCGGCGTGCGCATCCCCATCATGGCGAACGGTGACAACGTGGTGCGCCTGCGGGGCACCGTGCCGTTCGGCTTCACGGTCCTGAAGCCCAACGCTGAAGCGTGGGGCGACGACGCATACCTCGGCTTCAACACCGGAGTTCTCGGCGGCGTGGAAGTCTCCTTCGGCAACTTCGGGGTCTTCACCGACCTCGGCTTCCGCTTCCACAGGGTCTACGCGAACAACGACATCGCCATCGAGGGTTCGGTGGACGCGTCCCTCTCCTGGGCTCAGCTCAGCCTGAACGCGGGTGTGCAGCTGGCCTTCTGAGGCGAAGACCTCATGCTCGCTCAGGGGGGGCGTCGTGCTGCGCATTGCTGGTGCGGGCTGTAACGAGCCCATAGCTCTTCAGCTTCCGGTACAGCGTGGCCGACCCGATGCCCAGCTGCTCGGCCGTGTGGGTCTGGTTGCCATGGTTCACCGCCAGCGCCGAAAGGATGTACTCCTTGGCGACGTCCTCGAGCGGGCGCACCTGGTCGCCCACGGCGACTGGCCTCGGGAGCGCCTGACGAACCTCCTCCGGGAGGTCTTCCAGTTCGATGCGGCTGCTGTGTGCCAGCGCCACCGCGCGCTCCATCGCGTTCTCGAGCTCGCGTACGTTCCCCGGCCACGAGTAGCGCAGCAGCTGGTCGCTGCACGCGGACGTCATGCCCGTCATCTTGCGCTTCAACCGCAGAGCGGCCTCGGCCCGCAGCACACGCGCCAGGGCCAGGATGTCGTCTTTGCGGTCGCGCAGCGCAGGCATGTGGATGTCCACCACCTTGAGTCGGTAGTAGAGATCCTGCCGGAAGGACCCGTCCGTCACCTCCTGGAGCAGGTCCTTGTTGGTCGCGGCCAGCACGCGCACGTCGATGGGGCGGCTCACGTTGTCGCCCACTCGCCGGACCTCACGCTCCTGCAGCACGCGCAGCAGCTTGACCTGCATGCCTGGCGAGATGTCGCCGATCTCGTCCAGCAGCAGCGTGCCGCGGCTGGCGGCCTCGAACAGGCCGGGGCGGTGTTGGGTGGCTCCGGTGAAGGCGCCGCGCGTGTGCCCGAAGAGCTCACTCTCGAGCAGGGTCTCGGTGATGGCCCCGCAGTTGACGGCGATGAAGGGGCCGAGCGAGCGCGTGGACTCATCGTGAATCAGGCGGGCAATGCGCTCTTTGCCGGTACCGCTCTCGCCCGTGATCAGCACGGTGGAGTCGTACTTCGCGACGCGAGCGGTCAGGTCCACGACTTTCCGCATCGCGGGACTTTTCGTGATGAGACCTTGTGGCTCCATCTCCACCCGCGCGACCTTGCTCAGGGCGCGGCGGCGCAGCAGGAGCTTCTCTTCGGTGCTCTTGAGGGCCTCGATGGCCGTCTCCAGCGAGACGTCGATGGCCTCTTTCAGCTGCGTCCGAGCGAAGAAGCGCAGGTCGTTCGCGCGGTCGTCCTTCCACTGGTCGCGGGAGCGGGCGACCATGTGGCAAGCCGCGTCCCCGCTGGCGACGCAGCGGTCTTCGAGGACGACGACCTCATGCCCCTCGGTGCGGCTGAGGTACCCGCTGAGGAGTCCGGTGATGGTCCAGCACACCGGAGAGTCGCAACGTCCCACGTGC
>CAZEAA010000093.1:0-17169 GCA_964510015.1 uncultured Sandaracinaceae bacterium | reverse complement strand
ACGACTGGGGTGGTTTGCCCTTGCTCAGCGACCGCGGCCGCGCCCGCGACCCGGGCGGGGGCTCTGGCCACGACCATCGACGGCGACCACGGAGACGTCGTCGACGTAGCCGCCGATGCCGTTCGAGCGACCCACGTGGCGCAGCTCGACCCGCGTGGTGGTGCTCGTCGCCTGGAAGCGGACGGTCTGGTAGTTCCACTGCGTGTCGGTGAGGTGGCTGCCCTCGGCCTCGAGGTTCGACACGATCTGCCCGTTCAGCACCACGGCCACGCTGTTGTCGATGCGCGGGGCGCCGGGCCGTGCGCTGTAGGCAAGGCGCAGCTCATAGGTCTGGCCGGGGACGGTCTGCACGTCTTGGTAGATGGCGGACGACGCGTGGCTGTCGAGCTCGACGAGCTGCGCACCCTCGGCCGCGCGCCCCGCGACGTTGTTCTGCAGCTCGATGCCGGGACCCGAGGCGAGGTTCCAACCGGGAAGCTGCGAGACCACCTGCCAGGTACCGGGGGCGAGGCGCAGCTGCTCGAAGCCGCCGTCCACGATCAGGTTGGCGTTGGGCTGGGGGTTGCTGGGCGGGAGCACCACGACGGGCGGAGGGTTCTGCTGACCCTGCACCACCACGATGCCGATGTTGGAGCGCGCATCCGGGCCCTGAGGCCGGTCGACGCGCCACCAGCCGAGGGCGCCCTGCTGGCACGAGTAGGCCTGGGCGTAGCGCACGCGCACCTCGTAGGTGCCGGGCTGATTCGGGATCACCAGCTGGAAGCGCACCGTCTCGAAGCCTCGGCTCTGCGCGCCGCCGTTCCACACGCACTGCTGCGCCTGCGGCTCGTTCCCGAGGCCCACGATGACCTGGTTGATGGCGCCTCCGCAGCCGGGGCAGTTGTGCTGGATCTCCATCGTGCCTTCGATGACGCCGCCGTTCGACACGGTGATGGACGGGCCCTGCCCCGCGAGGCGCACGTTGCGCACCACGAAGCGCCCCGGCTCCTGGAAGGTGGACGAGTACCCCGGCGTGGTGGGCTGCGGCGGGTACGTGGGCTGCGGCGGGTACGTGGGCTGCGGCGGCACGTAGACCGGCGGCGAGGTCTGCGGAGGCACGGCGCCCCCGGACGCCGGCAGCGCGACGTCCACCACGAGCGCGTTGGTGTTGTACGGCACGGCCTGGTTCAGCGACTGCGCGGCCTGGAGCGTGGCGTTGCCCATGACCGTCTGGAGGCACGTCACGTACTGCGAGCCGCCGCGGTTCTGGCTGCCGTCCACCTGCAGGCTGCCGTTGATCGCGCGCACGGTGAAGCGCACCTGGGGCAGCGGGGTGCCGGCGCGCGAGAGGAAGCGGTCACACGAGCGCAGGTCGTTGGCGCCCAGCGAGCCCGCCGTGATGAGCTGGTTCTGGAGCACGGAGTCCGGGTTCTGGATGGGCGCCCCGGTGGGGCCACCGGGCGTGGCCGTGGGTCCCGGGCGGCGCCGGGCGAACGCGGTCGAGCTCCCCGTCACCAGCATGGCGAAGCAGAGAAGGGCGGTGATGCGGCTGAGCGAGCGTGTGAGCGTCATGGATGTCCTCGCGGCTTCCGGGCGCACGAGGCGTGCGCCAGGGGATGAACGTGCCGGAGCGACGCCCACGGCGGCAAGCCTATTCAGCGAAGCGGCTACTCCCCGGCGTACTTGGCGGGGTCAGGGGCGGGTCAGGGCTCGATCAGCGCCTGCACGCTCAGCTCGAGGGCGCCGCCGCCGCGATAGTGGTCGGGTGACAGGGTGCCCACCGCCGTGACGCTCACGCCGACGCGATCGGCGCTCGGGCCCGCGTCTCGCTGGAACGCCGTGAGCTTCTCGCCGCCCGCGCGGAACGTCAGCTTGAGGTGCTGACCGTCCCCCACCGCGCGCGCCTCGAGCACTCGCGCCGCGAGCGCGAAGACCGGCGCCAGGTTGCCCTCCCCCAGCGGCTCGAGCCCCGCGAGGTCGGCGGCGCTCGGCAACGCGAACGTGTCGCCCACCTCCACGTCCACCAGCGGGAGCGGGAGCGCGTTGTCCTGGCGCGGCGTGGCCGCCGCGAAGCCTGCGCGGAGGGCGTCCAAGCGCCCCTCGTTCAGCGAGAGGCCGGCCGCCATCGCGTGGCCTCCGAACTTCAAGAGGTCACCCCGACACGCGCTGAACGCCGCGTGCAGGTGATAGCCCTCGGGCGTTCGCCCGCTACCATGACCCACGCCTTGCTCGTCCACCGCGATGACCACGGCAGGCACGCCGAAGCGCTCCACCAGCCGCGCGGCCGAGATGCCCACCACCCCGCGGTGCCAGCCGCGCTGCGCCACCACGATGCCGCTCGTGGGGTGGTCGCCATAGACGTCGCGGGCCTGCGCGACGGCCTGCTCGGTGACCGCACGCTCCACCGCCTTGCGCTCGTCGTTGAGCTGCTCGATGCGGCCGGCCAGCATGCGCGCTTCTTCCGGGGTGCGCGCGCGCAGCAGCTGCAGCGTGAGGATGGGGTCCGCCAGGCGCCCCGCCGCGTTGAGGCGAGGACCGAACTTGAAGGCGATGTCTTGCCCACCGATGGCGGTGCCCGGCCGGACGCGCGCGTTCTCGCGCAGCGCTGCCACGCCAGGACGCGCATGCGGCGCCCCGAGCAGCTTGAGCCCTGCGCGCACCAGGCGGCGGTTGTCGCCCTCGAGCGGCATGACGTCCGCCACCGTGCCGAGGGCCACCAGGTCGAGCCACGGCCGCACGTCGAGCTGGCTGCCGAGCGCCGCGCGAACGCCTGCGCCCAGGCTGAACGCGAGGCCCGCGCTGCACATCCACTTGAAAGGGAAGCCGCAGCCCGGCTGGTGCGGGTTCAAGAACGCCAGAGCCGGCAGCGGTTCGTCGGGCACCAAGTGGTGGTCCACCACGATCACGTCCACCCCGTGCGCGCGGGCCGCGGCGATGCGCGGGTGGTCGCTGCTGCCGCAGTCGCACGTGACGATCACGTGAGGCGACACCGCCAGGCAGGCGGCGAGCGCGGGCTCGCTGAAGCCGTAGCCACCCGCGAAGCGATTCGCCACGAAGGGCACCACCTCCGCGCCGAGCGCCTCGAGCACGTCGCTCAAGATGGCCGTGCTGGTGGTGCCGTCCACGTCGTAGTCGCCGAAGATGGCCACGCGCTGGCCCGTCTTCGCGGCGAACGCCAAGCGCTCACAGGCCTCCGCGCGCCCGGTCATCCCGCTGGGGTCCGCGAGCCCGCTGAGCGTGGGCTGCAAGAACGAACGCGCCGTGTCGGGCTCGCCCAGGTCGCGGTGCAGGAGCACCTGGGCCACGGTCGCTCCGAGGCCCAGCTCGCGCCCGAGGGAGCGCGCACGCTCCACGTCGGGTGGCCGCAGGCGGTACCCCGGACGCTCGATCACGCGGCCCCGAAAGCGAATCGCCCGCCGGGTTGGGGCGGGCGACGGCAGCGAAGAGCGCCGAGGGTCACGCCGCCTTTGCGGCGAAGAAGCGGCGGTCGACCCACTCGGTCAACGGAGAGGCGATGTAGATGGACGAGAACGTACCGACCGACACACCGACGAAGAGCGCGAAGGCCAGGTCCTGGATGACGGGCGTGCCGAAGATGAAGAAGGCGACGACCGAGATCAGGGTGGTTCCCTGCGTCATGAGGGTTCGCGCCAGCACCTGCGACGTGGAGATGTTCACCAGCTCGTGCAGGCTCTTGTCCTTGTAGCGACCCATGTTCTCTCGAATGCGGTCGAAGATGACGATGGTGTCGTTGATGGAGTAGCCCACCACGGTGAGCAACGCCGCGACCGTCGTGAGGTTCATCTCCTTCTGGAAGAGCACGTACACGCCCGCGGTGATGGTCACGTCGTGGAAGAGCGAGACCACGGCGCCGGGCGCGAAGCGCACGTCGAAGCGGAACGCCACGTAGACCATGATGAAGGCCACGGCGTAGAGCATGGACTGGATGGCCGCGTTGCGGAGCTGCTCACCGGCCTTGGGTCCCACCCACTCGATGCGCAGCGGGCTCTCGGGAGCGCGCTCGCCGAACGCCGCCTGCAGGTCGCGGAAGACCGCGTCGCCCACGCCGACCAGCAACGCCTCGTAGCGGTTCTCGGCGCTGCCGCCGAACTGGGTGACGTCGCGCACTTCGGCGCCGTTGCTGCCCTCGCCCTCGATCGCCCCGCGGATGACCGCGAGGTCGGCGGGGCCGGAGAGGCGCAGGCTGATCTTGTCGCCACCGGGGCTGACCTTGTACTGAAGGATCTCGACGTCGCCGAGGGCGCTCTCGAGGCGCGAGCCGATGGCCGCCTGCACCTCTTCGGTGATGGTCGACGTCTCGTTCACGCGCAGCATGTAGGCGTTCGCTCGACCCTGGACCGACACCACGTCGGCGCCGGGGTGACCCGCGGCTTCGAGGGCCTCACGGATCTCGGCCGTGGTCACGGGGGCGGTGAACTGCACCTCGAGCTCGGTGCCCCCCGCGAAGTCGAGACCCAGCTTGGGCCCTGGCCAGAAGAGCGACACCAGGCTGAGTGCCAGCAGCGTCAGCGACGTGCCGATGACGGGCACGCGGTAGCGCATGAAGTCGATGTACGTGTCGGGCTTGATAAATTCCATGGTTTCACCCAACCCGCAGACGCTCGACCTTGAGGCCGCGCACGAGCCAATCGAGCGCAACCCTGGAGCAGAAAATACCGGTGAAGAGGGAGGTAGCGATACCGAGCATGAGCATGACGGCGAAGCCCTTGATGGGGCCTGTGCCGAACTGATAGAGCACCACACCCACGATCAAGGTGGTGACCTGCCCGTCGAAGATGGAGGAGAAGGCGCGGTCGAAGCCGGCGTCCACCGCGGCGCGGGGCGACTTGCCGAGCCGCAGCTCGTCGCGGATGCGCTCGGTGATGAGCACGTTGGCGTCCACGGCCATACCCACCGTGAGCGCGACCGCGGCCACACCCGGCAGCGTCACGGTGGCGCCGAGGGCGGCCATCAGCGCGAGCAGCAGCAGCAGGTTGAGGAGGACCATGGTGTCCGCGACCAGGCCCGCCACCTCGTAGTAGACGAGCATCAGCAGCAGCACGAGGCCGATGCCGATGACCGCGCCCATGGCGCCCTGCTCGATGGAGTCTGCGCCGAGCGTGGGCCCGATGAGGGCCTCGTTGGCGGGGCGCAGCGGCGCGGGGAGCGCGCCGGCCTTGAGCACGACCACCAGGTCGTTGGCCTCTGCGATGGCGTCCTGGCCACCCATGCCACCACCGAGCGTGATCTGCGCGTTGCCGCCGCCGATGCGCTGGTTGATGACCGGGGCGCTGAAGACCTTGTCGTCGAGCACGATGGCCATGCGGCGCTTCACGTTGCGGCCGGTCAGCTCCTCGAAGCGGTCCGCGCCGCGCGTGTTGAAGCGCAGAGCCACGTACGGGTCGTTGCCCTGCGTGGGGTCGAAGGCCACGGCCGCGTCTTCCACGTCTTCGCCGGTCACGTTCGCGCTGCTGAACACGTAGTGCGTGCGCCAGCCACGGTCCTGATAGCGGTCGTTGGGGCCGCCCATCTCACCGAGCAGCAGCTCGTGGCCCGTGGGGATGTCGAGCGTGGCGATGTAGGCCTCGAGGCGCTGGTACGCGGGAACCGACGACTCCTCGTTCTCGTTCATCGGGGCGTACAGGTAGTTGACGGTCACGTTGGGGCGCTCTTCGCCGGCCGACGTGCTCTCCATCAGCATGGTGACCCCCTCGGGCAGCCCGTCGCGCAGCGTGGACACGTAGTCCGACTCGTCGTCGAGCACCTTGAACTCGAGGCGCGCCGTGCGGGCGATGATGCCGCGGATGCGCTCGAACTGTTCCTCGGTGGCGCCGGGGACCTCGACGACGATGTCCGTCTCGCGGGCCATCACCGTGGTCTCCGCGATGCCGAGGGTGTCGATGCGCTCTTCGACCGTGTGCTGCGCCTGGAGCACCGCCGTGGCGCGCATGGCGTCCAGGTTGTCCTCGCGCATCTCGAGCGTGACCACGTTGCCCACGGTGGACACGATGCGCATCTCGCCGAAGCCCTCGTCGCGCAGCCAGTCACGGTTGAAGCCCGCGGGGACGCTGCCGGTGAAGGTCACCGTCGCGCGCAGGCCGTCGCTCAGCGTGGCGACCTGGACCTTCTCGGCGACGCTGGCCAGCTGCTCGCGCGTGGCGGTGTCCGCGTCGTTCACCCCATAGACGTCCAGGAGGACGCCGAGCTTGCGCACCAGCTGCTCGCTGAGGGTGTCGCGGCGGTCGCGGATGTACTCCTCGACCTCGACCTCGTACTGGAGGCGCAGACCACCCCGAATGTCGAGACCCGGGCTGATGCGACCGGGAAACCACTCGGCCACCCATGCGGGGGCCGTGCGGTCACCGTCCGACCCGGCACGCCAGTCGTCGATGGACGGCCAGAGCTGGAGCCCGGCCAAGATGGCGCTCGCGAGCACGACCGCGAAACGTAGGTACAAGCCTCTTTCCATGAGTCCCGCTCAGTCCTTCTTCTTGTCGGCTTTGTCAGCCTTGTCGGCCGGGCTGGCCGTGGCCGTGGCCGTGCCGGAGTCCGCACCCGGAGCTTCCTTGCCCAGGATCTGAGCGCGGAACACGTTGATGCGCGTCTTCGGAGCGATCTCCAGGATGACGTCCCGATTGTCGTTGGCGAAGCTGACGATCTCTCCGCGGATGCCGCCGTTGGTGCGCACGATGTCGCCCTTGGCGAGCGCCTTCAGCGCGGCGTCACGCTCCTTGGCGCGCTTCTGCTCGGGGCGCAGCACCAGGAAGTACATCACGCCGAGCATCACCACGAGCATGATCATGGTGGACGAGCCGCCGCCGCCGCCGCAGCCATCGAGGGGGCCTGCGGGAGCACCCGTCGCGCCCCCTGCCACCGCACCGGCCGGGCCTGCAGCGCCACCCGTGGACTCCGGTTGAAGGCGGAGCATCAATTCGTAGAGGGTCGCGAAAAGGGCCATGAGTCGGCAGGTTCCAGTCGAGCGAGCAGTAAGCGAGGCCAGGGAGCGAGGGCGGTCCGTAGGGGAGCGGATGGGGAAGCCGCCCCCCGATGCCCCGCTGGGCGCGCGATTACTACTCCATGGGCCAGCGGTGGTCAATACGCGCCCGAGGCCCTCGGACGGGCCCGTCCAGCGGCGCAGGGGCCTCAGATTCTCGGCCCGTTCCGCGGAGATGCGGTACCTTCCGCAGCGCGATGGTCTCGAGTTCCGTGCTGCTGGTGGTCCCCGACGACGACGCCCGTCGCCGCCTGGTCGCGGCCATCGAGCGCGCCGGGTACCACTGCGTCGGCGTGGCCACCGGTGAGGCTGCCGTGGACGCGTTCGTGCAGCGCCCCGTGGACATCGTGTTCACGTCCCTCCGCCTGCCGGGCCGCGACGGGGCCGCCACCATCGAGTCCCTCCGCTGGGCGCCTGGCGGAGAGCAGGCCCACATGGTGCTCCTCGGAGCGCTGGCCGACGCTCACGCCCTGCAGCGCGAAGCGGCTCGCCTCGGCGCGCTGACCTGCCTGGTGGGCGGGGTCTCCGAGGGCGACGTGCTGCGGGTGGTCGAGAACATCGTCCGCCGCGAGCTGCGGCCCGACTCCATGCCACCCCCCGCCATGGACATCGGCACCAAGGACGACACGCGCCGCTACACCCGGACGGAGAGCTCCGAGGGCGACGCGGTGGAGCGCCACCTCGGCAGCGGGCTGAGTGCCCCCGACGCGCTGCGCGGCCGGCTGTCGGACGTCCCCTTCGCGTCGGTGCTGGTCCAGATCTTCGAGAGCCGGGCCACGGGCGCCCTGGCCCTGAACAGCGCCGGGGACCCGCGCGCCACCACCACGGGCGAGTCCCCCAAGAAGGTCATCTTCTTCCGGCGCGGCGTGCCGCAGTCCGTGCGCTCGAACCTCGTGGAGGAGTGCCTCGGTCAGGTCCTGCGTCGCCGGGGCATCATCGACCAAGCCGTGGTAGACGACTCCCTGCTGCGCGTGCGGGCGGGCCAGGGCCGTCAGGGCGCCGTCCTGCTGGCCATGGGCGCCATCACCCCGCACCAGCTGCGCGACGCCCTCGAGCACCAGCAGGAGATGAAGGTGCTGGATGTCTTCGGCTGGTCGGCCGGCACCTTCGAGTTCGCCGACATGGACCCGCCGCAGGAGACGCTCACCCTCGAGATGTCGCTCTTCGAGCTGGTCATGCGGGGCGTGCGCGAGCGCATCCCGCCGCCGCGGGTGGTGGAGCTGGTCGCCCCCACGCTGGACCGCTACGCCATCCCCGTGCCCGATCGCCTGGCCCCGTTCCGGCGCATGGAGCTGCCGGCCGAGCTGCACACGCTGCTGTCCCAGCTGGACGGCCGCTCCACGCTACGAACCCTGCTGGGGGGACCGCCCACGGCGCGCACCGCCCTGACCGGCTTCGTGTACACGCTCACCTGCGTGGAGGCCATCGAGCTGCGCGAGGGCCCGCTCGAGCACAGCGTGTCGCAGCTGCCCAGCGACCCGACCGCCCGGCCGACGGCCCCCCCCGGCGAGCTGCACGCCGTGTCCAGGGAGCACCTCGACGGTGCGCTCGAGTCGTTCCGCGAGGGCGAACACGCGCTGGCCCACGGGGCCTTCATCGAGGCGCTCGACGCGTTCGCGCGGGCCACGGCGCTCGACCCCGACGAGGGCCTCTACTGGGTGTACCTGGGGTACTGCCGCCACGCCGCCTACCGCGACGACCCGGAGGAGGCCGACCGCGCGCTGGCCGAGGTGGTGGCCGGCTGCCGCTTGGTCCCGCGCGTGGCCGTGGCCCACCTCCTGCGCGCGCGCGTCCTGCGCGACCGCGCCAAGTGGGCGGCGGCCCGCAACGCCTACGAGCGGGTGCTGCACATCGACCCGGACGACGAAGAGGCCATCGAGGGCCTGCGCGCGCTCGCTTCGCTGTCCGAGTCCTAGTCCGCTCCGCCGCCACCGCCGGTAGGCCTCGTCGGCTCTCCGTCCTGTGCTACAAGGGGCGCCATGGTCGACAAGGTCGAAAAAATCTGGATGGACGGCGCCCTGATCCCTTGGGACGCCGCTCAGGTCCACGTGCTCACCCACACCCTGCACTACGGTCTCGGGGTCTTCGAGGGCATCCGCTGCTACAAGATGGATGACGGTCGCTCGGCCATCTTCCGGCTGGAGGAGCACATCCGCCGCCTGTTCGACTCGGCGCGCATCTGCACGCTGCCCATGCCCTATGACCACGACACGCTGGTCGAGGCGTGCAAGGCCACCGTGCGCGAGAACGGCCTCGACGAGTGCTACCTGCGCCCGCTCGCGTTCATCGGCGACGGCGCCATGGGCCTCGGCGCGCGCGACAACCCCACGCGGGTGTGCATCGTGGCCTGGCGCTGGGGCGCCTACCTCGGCGACGAGGGCGTGCAGAAGGGCATCCGCGCCAAGATCAGCTCGTTCAGCCGCGCGGGCGTCAACTCGCTCATGGCCAAGGGCAAGGTCTGCGGCCACTACGTGAACTCCATCCTCGCCAAGCGCGAGGCGCTCGCGGCCGGCTACAACGAAGCCATCATGCTGGACCCGCAGGGCTACATCTCCGAGGCCAGCGGCGAGAACATCTTCGTCATCCGTGACGGGGTCGTGTCCACGCCGGCGCTGGGCGCGTCCATCTTGGGCGGCATCACGCGCGACTCGGTCATCCGCATCCTGCGCGACATGGGCGTCACCGTGCTCGAGCGCTCGCTCGGTCGCGACGAGCTCTACATCGCCGACGAGATCTTCATGGTGGGCACCGCCGCCGAGGTCACCCCCGTGCGCGAGGTGGACGACCGCCCGGTGGGCAAGGGAGTGCGCGGGCCGATCACCGCCGAGGTGCAGGACCGCTACTTCAAGGCGGTGCGCGGCGTGAACACGCCGGTGCCGAGCTGGCTCGACATCGTCTGAGAGGCTGCCCCGAGGCGCCCCGGTTGGTCAGCGCTCCGGCTTGCGGGGAAACCGTGCGCCGAAGCGCTCCGCCAGCGCGGTGATGGTGAGCGACGGGTTGACGCCCACGTTGGCCGGCATCGCGGCCGCGTCCGTGACGTAGAGCCCCGGGTAGCCGAACACCTGGTGGTCCACGTCGACGACGCCGTCCTTCGGCGAGGCGGCCATCACCGCGCCGCCGAGGATGTGCGCGGTCACCGACAGGTTGCCCACGCTCTCCATGACGGTGTTCAGCGGCGTGCCGTGGCTGGCCTCGGCGAAGGCACGCGCGGCGGCGTTGGCCTGCGGCAAGAACGAGGGCGAGCGACCACCGCGGCCGATGCGGGACTGCAGTCCGTGCCGAAAGCCGCGCAGCGCGGTGCGCCCGTAGGAGAACGCGATCTCGTTGTCGGCGTGCTGCATGACGGTCAGCACCGAGATGCGCCGATGCCAATGCTTCGCTCGGAAGGAGCGCGTGCTGTCGAGCGGGTGCAGCACGAAGGCCCGCAGCGTGCGCAGCGCGCGGCCCAGCGGGTTCGCGCCGTCCGTGAGGGGGCCCATGTACCACTTCATGAAGGAGTAGCTCTCCGGGAAGCGGTTCTGCGTGATGTGCGTGTGGTCGTCGGGGTGGAAGTGCGTGGAGATGGTGGCCCCCTTCGTCACGTCCACGTCCGGGTCGTTGGCGAGGATGCTCACGATGGCCTCGCTGTTGGTGCGCACGTGCTGCCCCAGCGACGCGGGCAGGTTGGGCAGCGAGCCGTAGCGGTCGCGCGAGGCGAACAGGATCTCCTGCGTGCCGAGCGCCCCCGCAGCCAGCACCACCTTCCGCGCGCGCAGCGGGGGATAGGACACGGACGCGTCCCAGGGGTGCTGGAGGTGCACCGCGTAGCCACCCCCGGGCAGCGGCGCCACGTGCGTGACCTGACGCTCCGGGAGCACCTGCACGCCGAGCTTGCGCGCGAAGTGCAGGTAGTTGCGCTCGAGCGTGTTCTTGGCGCCATACGCGCAGCCGGTGATGCAGCGCCCGCACTGGTTGCAGCCGCTGCGCGCGGGGCACTCGCCGCCAAAGTACGGGTCCGGTGTGCTGCGCGACGGGTCGCCGAAGAAGATGCCCTGCGGCACGCTGCCGAACGTGGCCAGCGCCTTCGGCCCCATGCGCTCGGCCGCGCCGCGCAGCCAGTCGTCCTGCAGGCCGTGGTACGGGTTGGGGGTCACGCCCAGCATGCGACGCGCGGTGGCGTAGTGCGGAGCGAGCTCGGCCTCCCAGTCGGGCGACAGCGCGCTCCAGGCCGGGTCCTCGTAGAAGGCCTTCTTCGGCTCCAGCAGCACAGCCGCGTACACGTTGGAGCCGCCCCCCACGCCGATGCCGCGCACGATGGCCACGTGCTGGAACACGTCCTGCGCGAAGAAGCCCTTGAGCCCCAGCGCGGGCGCCCAGGCCAGCTTCGCGGGGTCGCTGCCGGCCGCGGTGATGTCGGCGTCGGTGAGCTGCCGGCCCTGCTCCAGCACCGCCACGCTCCAGCCCTTCTCGGCGAGGCGCAGCGCGCTCACGCTGCCGCCGAAGCCCGACCCCACCACCGCCACGTCGACGTCGAACTCGTCCGCGCCGACGTCGCGCTCGCGCGTGAGCAGGAAGGGGAACGCCATGCGGCGCAGCAGCGGCAGGTCCACCACCGTGAAGCCCAGCAGGGTGTCGTCGTCCACGGCGCGCAGCTCGTCGCGCACCCAGCGCCACGGCGTGGGCGCCGGCTTACCGTCCTGTGGGACGTAGTGCAGCGCGACGCCGGGCTTGCCGTCCACCTGCGACACCCCGTGGACCACGCGCATGGCGAGCGACTCGCGGAAGGTGTCGCCCACCGCCAGCACGTTGGTGGCGGAGTCGGCGCTGAGGAAGCGCTTGCCTTGCCAGCCCGGCAGGCCGGAGATGGCCACGCTCGGACCGCCGGTCTTGCGCAGCCACGCCGGCCCGATGAACGAGGCACGAAAGAAGCCGTGGCGCATGGCGGCCGACGGCGCGGGGAGCGACGTGAACAGCGCCTCGAGGTCACGGATGGATGCTCTCTCATGAGGGAAGGCCAAGGTGTGCTCCCGGGTCAGCGCGCGTCGCGCGGGTTGAGGTCGATGTCGAGGGCCCGCGCCAGCGGCAGGGCGTGCTGCCACTCGTGCGCGTTGCCGAGCGTGGCGAGCGCGATGCGCAGCATGGCGTCGCGCGTCTGCTTCCAGCTCTCGTCGTCGCGCGGGGTCTCGAGGTGGAAGCGGTAGCCCAGGTACTCCACGGCGTTGAGCAGCGCGTCCACCTGCAGGCGCGTGGGCCGGGCGCGGCCGAAGCCCTCCGTCACCTGCACCAGCCGCTCCGCGAGAATCCCCAGCGTGCGCTTGCGGTGCGCCGAGGCGGGCGAGCGCGCGTCGTGCAGCTCGGCGAACAGCGGCGCCAGCATGGGCCCGAGCGACTCCCCCCAGCGGCGCCACGCGAGCAGCCCGGCGTCCACGGCGGCGAACGGGTCCGCGTGACCCGCAGCGGCGGCGAGCAGGCTCGCGATGAGCTGGTCGTTCACTTCTTGGATGACGAGGTCGACGAGCTCGTCCGTGTTGCGGAAGTGCTTGTAGAACGTGGGCCGCGACAGCCCCGCCTCGGCGAGCACCAGCTCCACGCTGAGCCCGTGGTAGCCCACGCGGCTGAACACCGCGCGCATGGCCAGCAGCAGCCGCTCACGGATGGCGGCGTGCGCCTCGGGGCCGGCGGGCGGGCGACCGCGCCCACGACGTGCTGCGCCTCGGTCGGGCGTGGTGGCAGAGCGCGGACGGGGAGCTGGCGTGGACGGCATCCTGGACGTTTGCGGGCGGGTCCCTCTATTTACGCTTACACGAATGTAAACGCAAATACCCAGTTGACCCCGCCTGCGTCGCCCCCTTGCGCTGCGACTCAATGACAGTATGATCATAATGCCATGAACGAGAGCGCGACCCTTCGCCATGGACGACGAGAACACGACCCATCGAGAGGACACACCATGAAGAGCCACGTAGCCTTGGTCACCGGAGCATCATCGGGCATCGGCCTCGCGACAGCGGAGCGCTTGGCACAAGCCGGCTTCACCGTCTTCGGGACGAGCCGGCGCGGAGCCGACGCCGGGAAGTACACCTTCGAGATGGTAGCCCTCGACGTGACGAGCGATGAGTCGATCGCGGCTGCCGTCGACGAGGTCATGCGCCGCGCGGGCCGCATCGACGTGCTGGTCAACAACGCCGGCTTCGGGGTGGGTCTCGCGGGCGACGAGGAGACGTCCATCGCGCAGACCAAGTCCATCTTCGACACCAACTTCTTCGGGGCCGTCCGGATGACTCGCGCGGTGGTTCCGCACATGCGGCGACAGGGCTCGGGGCGCATCATCAACATCGGCTCGGGCCTCGGCCTCGTCCCGCTGCCCTACATGGCGGTCTACTCCGCGTCCAAGCACGCCCTCGAGGGCTACTCCGAAGCCCTCGACCACGAGCTGCGCACGCGGGGCATTCGGGTCGTGGTCGTCGAGCCGGGTGTGACGAAGACCCCGTTCGACGCCAACGTCGTCGAGCCCGACGCGAAGCTGGACGAGTACCACGACGTGCGCGCCGCGTTGAACGAGAGGTACGCCGAGATGCTGGCGGCGGGAGACGCGCCCGAGGCCGTCGCGGCGGTCGTGCTCACGGCCGCGAGCGCCTCGCGTCCGAAGCGTCGCTACCCGGTGGGGAGCGTCAACACGCTGCAGCTGCTGCGCCGCTTCGCGCCGGGGCTCGTGGACGCCGGGCTTCGCAAGGAGCTGCGGCTCGACGCGCCCAGCCAGGGTCGAGTGCGGAGGGCGTCATGAAGGCGTTCATCATCGATCGATATGGGCGGAAGGTGGCCGCGCGGCTCGGCGAGCTACCCGACCCGGAGGTGCGCGAGGACGAGGTGCTGGTCCAGGTCTACGCGGCGGCGGTCAACCTGCTGGACGCCAAGATCCGCAACGGCGAGTTCAAGCTCTTCCTGCCCTACCGCGCGCCGTTCGTGCTCGGCCACGACCTGGCTGGCGTCGTGGTGCGCGTGGGCGCACGGGTGAAGCGCTGGAAGGCTGGCGACGAGGTCTACGCGCGGCCGGCCGACCACCACATCGGCACCTTCGCCGAGCTCATCGCCGTGCCGGAGAAGGATCTCGCGCCGAAGCCGAAGGGGCTCAGCATGGAGGAGGCCGCGTCGTTGCCGCTGGTGGGCCTGACGGCCTGGCAGGCGCTCGTGGAGCACGGGCGGCTGCAGCCCGGGCAGAAGGTCTTCATCCAGGCCGGCTCGGGTGGCGTGGGCACCATCGCGATCCAGCTCGCGAAGCACCTCGGGGCCACGGTCGCCACCACCACCAGCACCACCAACGTGGACCTGGTTCGGAGCCTCGGCGCGGACGTCGTCGTGGACTACAAGAAGGAGGACTTCGAGGCCAAGCTGAGCGGCTACGACTTGGTGCTGCACAGCCAGGATGCGAAGGCCCTCGAGAAGTCGCTGCGCGTGCTCCGCCCCGGCGGGCGCCTGGTCTCCATCTCGGGGCCGCCCGACCCCGCCTTCGCCGAACAGCTGGGCGCGCCGTGGTACCTGAAGCTCGTCATGCGGCTGCTGAGCTTCGGCACGCGGCGGAAGGCGAAGGCCCAGAAGACCGAGTTCTCGTTCCTGTTCATGCAGGCCAGCGGTGAGCAGCTGCGCACGCTGGGCGAGCTGGTCGACGCGGGCGTCATCCGCCCGGTGGTGGACAGGGTGTTTCCCTTCGAGTCCACCAACGAGGCCATCGCCTACGTCGAGTCCGGGCGCGCCAAGGGCAAGGTCGTCATCAAGGTGAAGTAGCAGCGAAGAACGGGAGCACCCCCATGAGCATCCAAGAAGCCACCATCACGAGCTACGCCAACGCGCCCTCGCGCACGATCACCGCCGGCGGCGTCACCTACGCCTACCGCGAGCTGGGACCGAAGGGCGGCGTTCCCGTCGTCTTCTTCGTTCACCTCGCGGCGACCATGGACAACTGGGACCCGCGCATCGTGGATCCCATCGCAGCCGGGCGCCGCGTCATCACGTTCGACCAACGCGGCGTCGGCGCTTCGAGTGGAGACGCTCTCGACAGTGTCGAGGCCATGGCAGACGACGCCTACGTCTTCATCCGCGCGCTCGGCTTCGACAAGATCGATGTCTTCTCGTTCTCTCTCGGCGGGATGGTCGCCCAGGCGCTCGTGATCAAGCACCCCGAGCTGGTGCGCAAGCTCGTCCTCACCGGCACGGGTCCGAAGGGCGGCAGCGGCATCGACAAGGTCGCCGGCACCACCTACTGGGACATGCTCCGCGCGGCGCTGACCTTGTCGGATCCCAAAGAGTTCCTGTTCTTCAACCGCAACGCCGCAGGCAAGCCCGCCGGTCGGGCCTTCGTCAAGCGGCTCCAGGAACGCACGGTCGACCGCGACAAGGAGATCACGGTCAAGGCCTTCCAGACGCAGCTGAAGGCCATCAAGCGGTGGGGGCGCGGCGCGCCCGACGACCTGTCCAAGCTCACCCAGCCCACCTTGATCGCCAACGGTGACAACGACCGCATGGTGCCCTCGGTCCTCTCCGAAGACCTCCACCGCCGTATCGCGGGGTCCCGGCTCATCATCTATCCCGACTCGGGCCACGGCGGCATCTTCCAGTTCCACGACCAGTTCGCCCCCGCGGTGGTCGAGTTCCTGGGCCGCTGACGACGAGGAGCGCGACATGAGCACACCCACTCCCGTAACCTGAGAGACCCCCATGCGATACGCACCCGAACACAACGAGGAGGCCCGAACTCGCATCCTTTCGGCGGCGGCGCGCCTATTTCGGGAGCACGGCGTCGACGGAGTGGGGCTCGCCAAAATCATGGCCGAAGCCGACCTCACCGTCGGCACGTTCTACACGCACTTCAAGTCCAAGGAGGCGCTCCTCCAAGCGGCCTTGCGCCAGTCCCTGCAGGCCCGCAACGAAGCGCTGCGGCAGGCCCTGCTGGCCGGCGACCTAGAGCTCGCCATCCGCACCTACCTGAGCGAAGAGCACCGCGACGCGCCGGGCGAGGGCTGCCCGGTGGCCGCGCTCGCCGCGGAGGTGGCGCGGCATCCGCGTCCCACGCGCAAGGCGTTCGCGTCCGAGGTGGAGCTGGGCCTCGACGTGCTGGTGGAGTGCCTGTCACAGCGGCGCGGCGCGCCGGTCAGTCGCGCCGACGGAGCCGCGTTCTTCGGCCTGCTAGTGGGCACCCTCCAGCTGGCGCGTGCGACCCCCGATCCGGCCGCGTCCACCGCCATCCTCGAGGCGGGCATCCGAGCCGCGCTCGTGCTCGCGTAGACCCCCGCCGCGGAGGCTCACCCGAGCTCGGCGGGTGGCGTCAGTCAGCCCGCGCTCTCGACCAGCGCGCGGTAGACGACGATGCGGCGGCACTGCGGGCAGTCGGTGAGCTCTTCGCCGCGCTGCATATTGATGAAGAGCTGTGCGGGCAGCGCCATGCGGCAGCCGGGGCAGGTTCCATCGGAGAGCACCAAGACCGCGTCCATGTACTTGGTGCGGAGGCGCTCGTAGCGCTTGAGCGTGGACGGCGAGATACGCCGGAGCAGCTCGTCCCGGCCGTCGGTGACCTTGGCGCGCTCGGCGCGGAGGTCGGTCAGGCGGACGCCGCTGGCGGCCTCCTCGCTGCTCAGGATCTCGCGCGCCTCGGCGAACTGCGCCTCGCGCTGGGCCATGGCGGCGCGCTTGGCCGCGAGCGCTTCGTCGGTGGCGGCGAGCTCGCCTTCCTTCTCGCGGATGCTCTTGCGGAACGAGTCCACCTCGCGCTGACCGGCGTCGCTCTCCTTCGTGTTCTGCGCCTGGGCCAGCTTCGAGCGCCCGCGAGCGAGCCCCTCGACGCGCTCCTGGATGGCCTCGGCCAGCCGCTTGCGGAGCCCCTCGGCTTCGTCGAGCTGCGCGCGCTCACGGGCGAGCAGCGTCTCCAGGACCGCCACGTCCGCCGCCATGGACTCGAGCCGCGTCGGCGTGTCCTTCAGCTCTTGGTCGTAGTTGACGGCCGCGGCATCCATGGCCGCAAGCTTCGAGAGTGCCACCAGCTCTTCACGCACGCGTTCTGTCTCCTGCCAAAGCGATGCAAGGCCCTTAGCGTGACTGGCTCGCGGAAGCAAGATCCATCCTCGGACCGCTCCTCCTGGTGGTACGTCAGGGGCGTGATCGCGAGGAGGGAGACGGGCACCCTGGTCTGCGGGGGCGCTCGCGCTGGCGCTCGCTCTGATACCTCC
>CAZEAA010000092.1:15884-17203 GCA_964510015.1 uncultured Sandaracinaceae bacterium | reverse complement strand
GGTCAGGGCCGCGACGTAGTTCGGGTCCATCTCGGTGATCAGGTCCGCGGTCGCCTGCGCGTGCTCCCGGGCGCGCGCGGTCCCGCCGACGCCGAGCAGCACGATCATGCTGAGCTCGATGCCGGCCGCGCGCGCGCGCTGGGCCGCGAGCACGTGCTCGGCGTGCGTCGCCCCCTTGGCGATGCGCTTGAGCGTCGCGTCGTCGCCGGACTCGGGCCCGATATAAAGCCGGGCGAGCCCGCGCTCGCGCAGCGTCCGCAGCTCCTCGGGCGTCTTCTTGAGCAGGTTGGTCGCGGTCGCGTAGCACGACACCCGGCGCAGGTTGGGCAGGCCGGCGCGCGCCGCGTCGAGGATCGGCAGCCACGACTCGGTCGGCATCCCGAGCGCGTCGCCGTCGGCCACGAACACCTTGTCGATGCGGGCGCTGGCGATCGCCACCGCGGTGCGCAGGTCCTCGAGCACGGCCGGCAGCTCGCGCTCGCGGTAGACCTTGTCGCGGTACATGTCGCAGTAGGTGCAACGGTTCCACGAGCAGCCGATGGTGGCCTGGAGGATGTAGGCGTCGGCCTCGGACGGCGGGCGATAGACTTTGCCTTCGTAGCGCATGGGCGGTGCCGACCTGGGCGCGCAGCCTCGCAGACAGCGTTCCGGCGGCGATCATACGCGCCCATTCCCGGGCCGACAGCGGCGCCTGCATGGGGGACCTCACGCGCGAACGAAACCGCGCGCGTCGCCGACGAGCCCGCTCGCCTCGCGCAATTTTTCCGGAGCGCCGCAAACTCCGGGGGATCAGCGGCGGTCGGACACAGGTCCGCGTGTATGCTTCCCCCACGCCCCGTGACATGACGATCTCCCAGACCCAAGCCCAACTCGACGCGATCCAGCAGAGCCTCGAGACCCTCGTGCGGGAGGTCCAGACCGTCATCGTCGGGCAGGACGAGGTCATCCGCGGCATCCTCACCTGCCTCCTCGCCGGCGGCCACGGCCTGCTCGAGGGGGTGCCCGGCCTCGGCAAGACCCTGATGATCCGCACCCTCGCCAGCGCGGTCGACCTGTCGTTCGCGCGCGTGCAGTTCACGCCCGACCTGATGCCCGCCGACATCGTCGGCACCTCGGTGCTCGTCGAGACCCCGGGCGGCGGCCGCGAGCTCAGCTTCCAGCCCGGCCCGGTGTTCGCCAACATCGTCCTCGCCGACGAGATCAACCGCGCCACCCCGAAGACCCAGTCGGCGCTGCTCGAGGCGATGCAGGAGCGCCAGGTGTCGGTCGCCCGCGAGCGGCATCGCCTGGAGCCCCCGTTCTTCGTGCTGGCGACCCAG
>CAZEAA010000092.1:0-15874 GCA_964510015.1 uncultured Sandaracinaceae bacterium | reverse complement strand
ACCTCATGCCGGCCGACATCCTGGGCACCACCGTCCTGTCGGAAGACACGCACGGCAAGCAGAAGCTCGAGTTCCGCAAGGGGCCCATCTTCTCGAACATCGTGCTGGCCGACGAGGTGAACCGCGCCACGCCCAAGACGCAGAGCGCCTTGCTCGAGGTCATGCAGGAGCACTCGGTCACCATCGGCGGCAAGACCTACCCGATGGACCAGCCGTACTTCGTGCTCGCCACGCAGAACCCGCTCGAGATGGAGGGCACCTACCCGCTGCCCGAGGCCCAGCTCGACCGCTTCCTGTTCAAACTGCAGGTGGAGTTCCCCACGCGCGACGAGCTGCATGCCATCCTCGACCGCACCACCGGCGCGGACACCCCCGAGGTGAAGCCGGTGCTCGACAAGGAGACCATCCTCAAGATGCGCAAGGTGGTGCGTGACGTGGCCGTCGCCCGGCACGTGCAGGACTACGCCATCCGCGTGCTGGAGGCGACGCACCCCGGACGCCCCGGTGCCCCCGAGAGCGTGGCGCGCTTCGTGCGCTTCGGCGGCAGCCCGCGCGGCGTGCAGGCCACCCTCTTGGCCGCCAAGATCAAGGCCCTGTTCGACGGGCGCTTCAGCGCCAGCATCGACGACGTGCGCTGGGCCGCGAAGCCCGCGCTGCGCCACCGCATGATCCTGAACTTCGAGGGCGAAGCCGAGGGCGTGCGCACGGACCAAGTGCTGGACGACATCCTCAAGTCGGTGCCCGAGACGGCGAAGTAGCCATCACGTGCTCAGCTGGTTCCGACGAAAGGCTGCTGCGGGGACGGGCACGAGCCCGGCACCTACGCGTGCGCGGCGTGCGAAACGTGCCGACGGGGACCTCTTCGACGAGGAATTCCAGCGGCGCCTCGAGTACCTCGCGATCGTGTCGCGGCGCATCTACAACGGGCGCATGCGCGCCGAGCGGCGCTCCAAGAAGACGGGCGCGGGCATCGAGTTCGCGGACCACCGTGAGTACGTGCCGGGCGACGACTTCCGCTACCTGGACTGGAACGTCTACCAGCGCACCGGGCGCCTGTTGCTGCGACTCTTCGAGGAAGAAGAGGATCTCTCGGTCTACGTGCTGGTGGACTCCTCGCGCTCCATGGGCATGGGGGACCCCGCCAAGCTGGACTACGCCAAGCAGCTGGCCGCGGCCTTCGCCTACGTGGCGCTGGCCAACCTCGACCGCGTGTCGGTGCTCACCTTCGACTCGAGCATGCACGCACGCCTCGCGCCCACGCGCGGCAAGAACCGCATCTTCAAGGTGTTCGACTTCCTGCGCGACGTGGAAGCCGAGGGCGAGACCCAGATGGGCGACTCACTGCGCACCTTCGCGGCCCAGAACAAGCGCCGCGGCGTGGCCATCCTGATCAGCGATCTGTACGACCCGGCCGGCTTCGAGGCAGGCATCAACCAGCTGCGCTTCGCCAAGTTCGAGCCCTTCGTGCTGCAGGTGTTCGACCCGGCCGAGGTGCGCCCCGAGATCAACGGCGACGTGCGCCTGGTGGACCACGAGACGGGCGAGCACCGCGAGGTGACCATCACGCCTCGGCTGCTGGAGAAGTACGCGCTGGCGCACGCCGCCTACCGCAAGCGCATCGAAGACTTCTGCACCAAGAAGCACGTGGCCTATCAAGCGGTGCAGACCGACGTTCCGTTCGATGAGGCCGTGCTCGCGGTGCTGCGTCGTGGAGGCCTGCTGGGCTGAAGCATGGGCGCCTCCGGACTCACACTCACAGGGCTGTCCCTCTCCCAAGTGCTCATGGTGCTGGGTGGCTTCGGCGTGGGCGCCGTCATCCTCTACCTGCTCAAGCTGCGGCGTCGCCAGGTGGAGGTGCCCTTCGTCCGCCTGTGGGAGGAGATCCTCGCCGAGAAGCAGACCACGCGCCTGTTCTCGCAGCTCAAGCGCTGGCTCTCGCTGCTGCTCGCGCTCTTCATCATCGCCATCCTCGCGTTCGCGCTGGGCGACCCGCGCTACCAAGGCGCCACGGAGACGGGCCGCTCGCTGTTGGTGCTGGTGGACGCCAGCGCCTCCATGTCCGCCACCGACGTCGAGCCCTCGCGCTTCGAGGCGGCCGAAGCCGAGCTGCGGCGCTTGATCGACGGCCTCGGGCCTGCCGACCGCTTGCAGATCGCGCAGCTGGACGAGACCGCCACGCCACTCTCGCCGCTCACCAGCGACGCGCGCGTGCTGCGCGATGCCACCGAGTCACTGAGCACCACTCACCTGCGCGCAAACCTGCGGCCGGGGCTGCACCTCGCGCTGGACGTGCTGCGCAACCAACCGCGCGCCGAGGTGGTGGTGCTGACCGACGGTGGCCTCGAGGCCAGCGACACCATGGCGGCGGAGCTGCGTGAGGCCGAGATCCGGCTGAGCTGGGTGCGCATCGGGCGCGCCGACGCCAACGTGGGCCTGTCAGCGTTCGCCGTGCGCCGCTACCCGCTCGACAAGAGCCAGAGCGAGGTGCTGGTGGAGCTCTGGAACCCCACCGACGAGGCGCGCCAGGTCGAGCTGCAGCTCATCGGCGACGGCGAGCCCGTGGACATCCAGACGCTGTCGCTGGGGCCCGAGGAGCGCCTGCGGCGCACGTTCCGGAACGTGTCGGGTGTGGACCGCACGCTCGAAGCGCGGCTCGTCACGCGCGAGGGGCTGGACCACCTGGACGCCGACGACCACGCCTACGCGCGCCTCCCGGAGCGCCGGCGCGCGCGCGTGCTGCTGGTGTCGCGCGGGAACCTGTATCTGCAGGCGGCGCTGGTGCTGGACGAGTACCTGGACGTGGTCGAGGTCACGCCGGACGCCTACCCGCCCGAGGGGCGCTTCGACGTGGTGCTGTTCGATGCGTGGGTGCCACCCTCCCCGCCGGACACCGCCGCGCTCTACCTGTACCCGCGACCCGAGGAGGGCGTCACGGGTCCGTTCGTCATCGAGGGCGAAGTGGAGGCGCCCACGATCGAGCGCGTGGAGCGGCGTCATCCGCTGGTGCGCTGGACGGCCCTCACCGACGTGAACATCGCCTCCGCGCTGCAGGTCGCGCTCGAGCGTGAGGACCGCGTGGTGGCCGGCACCGACGCGCTCCCGCTCATCGTGGAGGGGCGCCGCAACGGGCAGCGCTTCGTGGCCCTCAATTTCGACCCGCGGCGCAGCGACTTGGTGCTGCGCGTGGCCTGGCCGCTGTTCCTCCTCAACACCATCGACTGGTTCGTCCAGGAAGACGCGCGTTACGTGTCCAGCTACTACACCGGCGAGACGTGGCACATCCCGGTCCCCGCGGGCGCGACACAAGCCACGCTGGTGGGCCCGGACCAGCGCGAGTACGTGGTGCCGGTGTCCGAGGGGCGCGCGCTCTTCGCGGGTGCGCACGCGGGCATCTACACCATTCGCACCGAAGGCGCCGAGGGGGCCGTGAGCGAGGACTCGTTCGCCGTGAACCTGGGCGCGAGCGCAGAGACCCGGATCGCGCCGGCCGAGGCGCTGTCCGTGGGCGCGACGACCGCCGGCCAGGTCACGCCCGGCGAGGTGGGTGTGCGCCGTGAGCTGTGGCTCTACATGCTGGCCGCCGTCCTGCTGATCCTGGGCGTGGAGTGGTTCACCTACCACCGGAGGTACACGGTATGAGCCGCGCACGCTCCATGAACCCGGGCGCGCTCGTGTTCGCGCTGGTGCTGGGTGGGGCCATCGCCGTGGCCATCGGGCTGCGCGTGTGGAACCACGACGTGGCGTGGGAGTTCGGCGGCGAGCGCTACGAGTTCCTCGCGTCGCGCGCGCTGGTGCTGCTGGGCTTGCTTCCGCTGCTCGGCTGGGTGGCCACGCTGTCGCTCGCCGACCTGCCGCCGCTCCAGAAGTGGCTGGGCGTGCTGCTGCGCGCCGTCCTCATGGGGGCGCTCGTGCTGGGCCTCGCGCGCCTGTCACGAACCACCGACAGCGCGCGCATCAGCACGGTGTTCCTGGTGGACGTGTCCGACTCGGTCACCGACGAGGCCATCGCCGAGGCGCGCGAGCAGGTGCAGGCCGCGCTGAACGAACGCGGCGAGCACGACGTGCAGTTGATCACCTTCGCGCGCCACGCCCGCGTGGTGCCGCTGGCCCGCGGGGCCACCGAGCTGCCGGAGACACTGGCGCGGCACGGCGACGAGGCGCACACCGACGCGGGCGCCGGGTCCAACATGGCGGCGGCTCTCCAGCTGGCTTACGGCCTGTTCCCGCCGGGCCACCTGCGCCGCGCGGTGGTGTTCACGGACGGCGGCCAGACCGAGGGCGACCTCTTGGCCGAGGCCAGCCGCGCGCGCGAATTCGACGTGCGCCTGTTCCACCACGTCTACACGCAGGGCGCGCCCGAAGAGGTGGCCGTCCGCGACATGAGCGTGCCCGAGCAGCTGCGCGTGGGGGACCCGTTCCCGGTGCGGGCGCGCGTGTTCTCCAACTACGCCGCCGAGGCGCGCGTGCGCCTGTACCAGGGCGAGACGCTGAACGGCCTCGACTCCGTGCGCGACGTGACGCTCACGCCCGGCGACAACGAGATCGAGTTCCAGTCCGTGGTGCGCGTGGCCGGCCCGGTCACCTACCGCCTCGAGCTGCAGCCACGCGGCGAAGACCGCTTCCCGGCCAACAACCGCTTCGAGACCACCGCCGTGGTGCCGGGCAAGCCCAGCGTGCTCTACGTGGAGGGCGCCGCCGGGCGCGCCAACTACCTGAGCCGCGCGCTGGCCGCCGGCGAGTTCGACGTGGACGTGCGCACGCCGCGCTCCATCCCCACCAGCGCGGCCGAGCTCGAGCGCTTCGACTTCTTCATGCTCTCGGACGTCTCCGCCGACGAGGTGAGCATGAGCCAGATGGACGCCATCGAGCGCTACGTCCGCGACCAGGGCGGTGGCTTCATGATGGCCGGCGGCGAGAGCGGCTTCGGCCTCGGCGGCTGGCAAGGCTCGCGCATGGAGCGCCTGCTCCCCGTGCGCATGGACGCCGAGCGGCGCCGCAACCAGCCGTCGCTCGCGCTCGCGCTGGTCATCGACCGCAGCGGCTCCATGGCGGGCCAGAAGCTGGAGCTCGCCAAGGAGGCCGCGCGCGCCACCGCCGAGATGCTGGGCGCCGACGACTACATCATGGTGGTGGGCTTCGACTCCGAGCCCGAGCGCATCGTGCGCATGCAGAGCGCGCGCAACCGCCTGCGCATCGTGCGCGACATCAGCCGCATGACGGCGCGCGGCGGCACCAACATCTTCCCCGCGCTGGACATGGCCTATCAGGACCTGGCCGTGACGCGCGCCCGCGTGAAGCACGTCATCGTGCTCACCGACGGACAGGCCCCCGAGAGCGGCATCGCCGAGTTGGTGCAGGTCATGCGCGCCGAGGGCATCACCGTCAGCAGCGTGGGCCTCGGCTCGGACGTCAACCGCGTGCTGCTGGAGCAGGTGGGCTCGCTCGGCGGCGGCCGCAGCTACTTCACCAGCGACCCGCACAACGTGCCGCGCATCTTCATGCGCGAGACCACCACCGTGGCGCGCTCGGCTGCCGTGGAAGAGTACTTCCAGCCCATGGTGGTGCAGAACGCCGACTTCTTGCGCGGCATCGACGTCGCCTCGGCGCCGTTCCTGCACGGCTACGTGGCCACCCGCCGCAAACCCACCCCGGCTCAAGTGATCCTCCAGAGCGATCTGGCCGAGCCCATCCTGGCGCGCTGGCGTGTGGGCCTCGGCTGGTCGATGGCCTGGACCAGCGACGTGAAGAACCGCTGGGCGGTGGAGTGGCTGCGCTGGCCGCAGTTCTCCCGCTTCTGGACGCAGCTGGTGCGCGAGCACATGCGCCAGCGCCGCCGCGAGACCCTGGACATGACCGCCGAGGTGCTGGACGGAGAGGTGCGCGTCACGGTGGACGCCATCGACACCGCCGACCGCTTCATGAACGACCTCGAGTCCACGCTCACGGTGGAAGGCCCCATGGGCGCGCCCCCCGCTCGCGAGGGCGTGGTCAACCCACAAGCCCGTGTGCGCGAGACCCACGCGCTGCGCCAGACGGCGCCCGGCCTCTACGAAGCCCGCTTCCCCCTCGAGCGCTACGGCTCCTTCATGCTCACCGCGAGCCACGAGCGCCAAGGTCGCGCGATCGCCGAGAGCACCGCGCAGCTCGCGAACCCCTACCCGCGCGAGTACCTGACCTTCGAGCCCAACCGCGCTTTGCTGGAGCAAGCGACCGCGGTGACGGGCGGGGGTGCGCTCGAGGCCATCAGCGCGCTGTTCGATCCGGGCGACGAGACGATCCGGTCGCACGAAGAGCTGTGGCCCAAGCTGTTGTTCTTGGCGCTCGGGTTGTTCCTGATGGATCTCGCGCTGCGACGAGTGCGGTTGTTCGACCGGGACTTCCGCCGGCCGGTGCGCAAGCGTCGGTAGGTCGGGCTCAGGGCGAACGGTCTCGCCGGTGGAGGCCGTCGGGGTCGCCGATGCGGATCGCTTGCGGACACGAGCACGAGCACGAGCAGGTCGACGAGCACGAAGACGTCGACGACCACGTCGACGTCAACGTCAACGTAGACGACCGCCTCGCGGACTTTCGCCTACTCGTCGATGAACTCGTTGGCGCCGCCGCCACCGCCACCGCCGCCGTAGTCTTCCTCCGGGGCGCCGCCGTAGTAGTCACCCTCGGCGAGGTTGTCGAAGCGGGTGTACTCGTTGAAGAAGCGCACGCGCGCCGTGCCCGTCGGACCCGCGCGCTGCTTGCCGATGATCACCTCGGCCACGCCGCGGTCCTCGGTCTCTTGGTTGTAGACCTCGTCGCGGTAGATGAACCAGATGGTGTCGGCGTCCTGCTCGATGGCGCCGGACTCGCGCAGGTCGGACAGCTGCGGGCGCTTGTCCTTGTTGCCGCGGCTCTCGACGCCGCGGTTGAGCTGCGAGAGCGCGATGACGGGCAGCGACATCTCCTTGGCCAAGCCCTTGAGGTTTCGACTGATCTCCGAGATCTCCTGCTCGCGCGAGTCGTTCTTGCTGCCCGAGCGCATGAGCTGGAGGTAGTCCACCACGATCAGCGAGAGGCCGTGCTCGCTCGCGATGCGGCGCGCCTTGGACCGCAGCTCGAGCATGGAGATGGCCGGCGTGTCGTCGATGAAGACGGGCAGGGTGCTCAAGAGGCCCGCGGCCTTCGACAGCTTGGGCCAGTCCTCGCGGATGAGCTTGCCGGTGCGCAGGCGCGTACCGTCCACGCGCGCCTCGCTGCCGAGCATGCGCTGGGCCAGCTGCTCCTTGGGCATCTCGAGGGAGAACACCGCGACGCCCTTGCCCGACTTCACCACCGCGTTGATGGCCACGTTCAGCGCGAACGAGGTCTTACCCATGCCGGGGCGGCCGGCGATGATGATCAGGTCGCCGGGGTGCATGCCCGCCGTCATGGCGTCCACGCGGCTGAAGCCGGTGGGCAGGCCCGTGATGGCCTCGCCGCGCTGCGCCGCCTCCTGGATGGTCATGAAGGTGCGCTTCACGACCTCGCGGATGTGCTCGTACGGGTTCTTGGCGCGCTCCTTCGCCACGTTGAAGACGCGGCTCTCGGCGGTGTCGAGGAAGCTCTCCACGTCGCCGTAGTCGCCGTAGCCCTCGGACGCGAGCTCGTGACAGACCGAGAGCAGGCGCCGCACGATGGCCTTCTCTTTGACGATCTTCGCGTGCGCCTCGATGTTGGCGACGGTGGGGATGCTCATCGAGAGCGACAGCAGGTAGTCGTCGCCGCCCACCGAGGCGAGCTTGTTGCTGCCCACCAGCGCCGAGCGCAGCGTGACCTGGTCGATGGGCTCGTTGCGCGCGAACAGGGTGCGCATCGTCTCGTAGATGATCCCGTTGGCCGAGCTGTAGAAGTGCTCGGCTTCGAGGATCTCGACCACGATGTTCATGGCCCCGTTCTCGAGCAGAATGCCGCCCAGCACGGCGCGCTCGGCGTCGAGGGAGTTGGGCGGCACCCGGCCGGTCGAGGTCTCGCGGTTCATGGGGGCGGGAGAGATACCACGCGGCGACCCCGTGCAGTAGCCCGCCCGTCGTCGGGCCTCCGTCGGCCGGTAGTCCACCGATAGCGTGACCAGGCAGTCGGCGCGCGCAGTTCACGGAACGTCATCCAGTGTCGGATAAAGTAAGCTTTGGGGCTTCTCTTGTTCGAGCGCCGCACGTATACTCTGCCGGCACGCGGGTCCGGGCCACTTGGTTCGCCGCCATCTCTCGGAGTGAACTGGATGCTGAAAGAATTGACCACGCGGAAGTCCCGCGTGATGGCTGGCCTCGTCGCGGGCGCGCTCGGCCTGACCCTTGGAGCCCCCACGGCCGAAGCCGGCGGCTTCGACATGCCGGGCATCGGCACCCGTGGCCTCGGCCGCGCCGGCGCCTACAACGTGCGGGCCGACTCGGCGTTGGCGTTGCACTTGAACCCCGCGAACTTGGCGCGCTTGTCCGGTGTGAACGTGGAGCTGAACGTCCACGTGGCCAGCCTGCAGTCGTGCTTCGACCGCAATGGCACGCCCACGCGGGACGGGGAGCTCAACGACGAGGGGGGTGTCGAGGGGACTCGCGGCAACGAGAACGACACGCCCGGCAACGCATCCGACTTCGGCAACCCGAGCGACTATGCCGACATCGAGTACCCGGAGGTTTGCAACAACGCGGGCCTCTTCCCGATCCCGCAGATGGCGCTGTCGTTCCGGCCGCACGACCGCATCGGCATCGGCATCGGCCTGATCGCAAAGAACAACATCGGACACCGAAGCTTCGGTGCCGCGAGCGGCGCCAACATCGGCACGTACGAGGTTCCGGGCGCGCCGACCGGCCGTCTTCCGGTGTCCAGTCGCTACGACGTGATCGAGGCCAACGTGCTGCTCGCCTTCCTCGCCGTGGGCGCGGGCGTCGAGATCCATCCGCGCCTCCGCGTGGGTGCCACCTTCGGCTGGGGCTACGCCAGCACGGGCTTCCTCACGGCAGTGGCACCCGTGCAGAGCCAAGACTTTGCGCGCGACATCATCGCGGAGGTGGACGCCCACGACCTCTTTGTGCCGCGCGTCGCCGTCTCCGTGGCCGCCGAGCCCGTGGATGGTCTCGAGCTGATGGCGGGGTTCACGTGGACCGCTGACGTGAAGGCCTCGGGGGACCTGAACCTCCGGCCGGTCTTCTGGGGCAACATCGACGACCAGGTCACGCAGCCCCGTCTGCCGAATGACGAGGGCTGGGAAGACGTGACGTATCCCGTCAACCTCGTCGCTCCGCAGACCTCCGTGGTCAGCTTCGGCGCGCGCTACGCGATGGCGCGCGCAGGCGCCCGCACCACCTCGGACCGCGTCGCGGGTGTGGCGGCTCCCACCTTGGCCGAAGGCGAAGTCGACCGTCCGTTCGACCCGATGCGCGACGAAGTCTTCGACCTCGAGCTGGACGTCGTGGTGACGCTGGGGAGCCGAGTGGACACCTTCAACGTGGTCTCGTCGCCCGTCGAAGGTCAGCGCTTGGTCTCGGGTGTGCTCACGCTCCCGAGCCCCCCGCCCATCAACCTGCCGCACAATTGGAAGACGCAGGTCATGGTCGCGCTCGGTGGTGACGTCAACGTGCTGCCCGAGGTGCTCGCGCTTCGCTGGGGCTTGGTCTACGAGTCGCACGGTGTGGAGGCCGGGTACGAGCGTCTCGACTTCACCCCCTGGCAGCTGTTCGGTGGGTCGTTCGGTATGACGCTCCGGGTCCAGCGCTTCGAGCTGGGGCTCGGCTACATGCACACGCACTACTTCACGGTGAACAACAGCAACTCCGAGGCGCGGGTCCTCGCTCCCAGCGCCGCTGGCCCGGGCTACGTCATCAACGCGGGCCGCTTCACGGCCAGCGCCAACCTGGTGTCGTTCGGCCTTTCGTACCGCTTCAAGTGAAGCCACACGCGTGACGCGTCACTCGACCCCCTGGGCAGGCTGCCTCGGGGGTCGATGTGTTTGGCCACCAAGGGGCCGCGCTCGAAGGGGGGGCGATCTGGATGCGGGCGCCCAATGCCGAGGGTCCGTTGGCCGGAGCGGTTCACCCGCACAGCCGCACGCACGCGCCCAGCTCCACGTTACGGGCCGGGTCGACTTTAGCCACGACCATGGCGGAATGCAGCCACATGTTCATCCGGTCCACAGGAGTCCAACAGACCCCATAAAGGCTAACCTCGGACGTCCACGTCCACCAGACGCTGGAGAGTATTTGTCGCCCGTCATTAGTGATCCTCGCACCCAAGGGGGTACCTTCTCTCCATGAGTACTGTGACAGTAGTTGGAATTGGCCGTCATGATGAATTGCGCGATATCTCCATCTGTTTTGAGAATTTCGGATTCTGTCGACTTGAGTCCGTGACCTGCTCCGATCCAAATCACCGCACTGCGAGGGAGATCGTGGAGCGACTCAATGTGACGATGAGCCTTTTGGTCGCGTCGAGGGATGGCGAATATGACTTGGATCGCGTGTACGATGTCGCGAGCGAGATCCGTGAAGGAAAGTTCGATTTTCTTCTCGATCGCAACACGCCACCGGTATCCATCGCCTTCATGCTTGTTGATCTCGGATCATCAGGGTCGAGGAGATCTCACTCGGTTCAGCATCCGAGGTTCTTTCGTATGTCCATGGAAACTCTTCTTTGGGCGCTCCAGTTGGTACGGTCATAATTTCAGCCGGCCTACTTTCGGGTGCGTGCATGTAGTGACTTTTCGTCCGTCGCCGTCCATCGCAGGCTTTGGAATCGGGCGGCGGCGAGTTCGGCTTGCTCACTCGCGGAGTGGTCTCGCGAGCACCGAGCACTTGGGCGTTCGGTCGGCGAGCAGCGAGCCGTGGCGTCGCAATACCCCACGCCCTGCGTGCTTGCACTGGAACGTACCGTTGCGGCACAGTGCCGGCCACGCACCCGTCGGCGCAATCCTGCACAATTGGTGCCCCCTAGGCCTCGCGTTCGTCTCACACGAGTGGTCACGATACACGTCGTCGAGCGCGAGGGCACACGAGATCGAGCCCAGCGTGGCGACGCCATCCCCCTCGGCCACGGTCCTCGCCCACTCGCTGCCCACCCGCCGCCACACGTCGATGCGCCGGGCCTCGTGAGACACGAGGACACCTTGGGGGTCGTGACGGTGTGCTTCTTCGGGTCGTCGGGATCCATCTCGAGGCGACCGCACACCACGGACACGTCCGGATAGGTTCCGAGGCCGGTGGCCTTCACGCGAACGCGCAGGTCGGAGCTGAACACGCGGCACGGGCGGCCCTCGAGTTGACGATCGAGGAGCGAGGCCACCTTCGCCGCGAGGGCAGCGTGCTCGGGGGTGGCTCCCGCCATGGCCCACACGTGTCCATCCAAGAACTCGTGCTTGATGGGGCTCATCTCTTCGACCATCACGTAGTCGTCGAAGGAGAACAGCTGGCGGGCACGCTCGCTCACGTGTCCACCGTACCCCGCGGAGCGGGGCCGAGTTGGAGGCGGGGCTTCCGTGGCTTAGCGGAACACCTTGGGCGTGCCGCCTCGTCGGCCCCGCGTCGCCGCGGTGGGCGCCGGGTCGCGGTGGCGCTCTCGTTGCCCACGCAGGTCCTCGCGGTCGATGAACTCGGCGAGCGTCTCGATGTCTCGCTTCTTCACGCCGACGGAGCGGAAGTGCTCGCGCCAGCCGTCCACCACGCGCGTGACCTCGCTCACGGCCTCGCGCGCACGCGCCTCGTCCAGGCCGAAGTCGCGGTGCACCGAGAGGGCGGCCTCGAGGTCGGGGTCCACCACGTCGTCGGCGATCATGAACTCGTGAGCCACCGCCCCGGACCCGGTGGTGACCACGTCGTATGCGTCGCTGAGGTTCACCACGGGCGCGCCGTGCACACGCTGGTAGGTCACGGCGTGGTTCTTCTCGTGGTCGTCGGTGTTGGCGATCAGGATGTTGAAGACCATGCGCCGGAAGAGGTCGTGCAGGTCTTCGTCCAGGCGCTGGACGTTGCCCATGGCGCGTAGGCGCCGCGCGAGGTGGGGGTAGCCATACTGCGGTTCTTCGCCTTGGGCGGTGGCTGCTCGCAGCAAGGTGGACGCCGACACGGCGTGCAAGCGCGTGCTTCCCTGTCGGTCGAAGCGGCGCACGGCGAGCGCGTGCTCACCAGGCAGGCGGAGCACGCGTGTCTGCGCCACACGGATGCCGGCGCGCTGGGCCAGGGTCATGCACGCGTGCTCCACCAGCGGGTGGTCCCACGGCTCGCCATCGAAGAACTTGATCACCCACTCGTCGTCGTCGATGCGGATGACGGCCTTGGGCTTCGCGCCCCCGAGGCTGCCCCCAGCACCCAACAACTGGCGGCGCTGCTCGTCGAGCTCACCGTCGCCGCTCTGGACCACGGCGACCGCCTGGGCCAGCGAGGGAACGTCCGCGAGGCGGGGAAGCGGACGACGCTGGAACGGCTCGTAGTGCGTGTCCGCGCCCGAGACGCCGATGGCGCCGAAGCGGTCGTCGCCCGCGAGGTAGAGGTGGTCCGTGAGGGTCGCGCCCTTCTTGTAGAGGTAGCGGATGACCTTCTCGCCCCAGCGGTCGGGGCGCGCATCGTCGAGGGCGCCCGCCGCGGCCGGCTCACGCCCGCGCCGATGCGCTGGGACGTACGTGAGGTCGCGCAGGGGCATGTCTTCGCTCAGCGGGAAACCTCCCTCGAGCCACTGCGGGGCATACGTGAGGCTCGCGTCACCGCGGCTGGTGCGCTCGATCTCGCCCACGAGCAGCGGGTGCTGCGGGTTCGCCACGTACCACGCGAACAAGCGCGCGGGCACGGACGCAGTCGCGCGTCGCGCTGGTGACGGCACCCGTGGCATGCGTCAGTCCTCCTCGCGGGTGGTGCGCGCGTTGGCCTTCTCCAGCCGGCTGACGCGTATGCTCTCGGCGCGGCGGGCGCGCTGCTTGCCCAGCGTGATGGCCTCCTGAACGTCCAGCTCGAGCGCGCCTCGATCGAACTCCGGGGCGGCGATGCGCGCGAGCTCCCCGTCACGACCGATGAGCCACAGCGCTTGGGCGTAGACGCCCATGGAGACGGTCGGGTCACCGTTCTCCATGCGGCTCAGGGTGGGCACCGACACACCCATGCGCTTGGCGCGGGTGGCCAGCGACTCCTTGCGGCGAACGCGCGCGACAGCCAGATGCGCGCCGAGCGTCTCCACGGCGCCGAGGGTGGCAGGGGTGAGGCTCAGGACGGCTTGGGACCGCTTCGGCATGAATATATATGTTGTCTAAATGGCCGTGATGTCAACGTATATGTTTACGTTACCGCTCCTCTTCTGTCGGCGCGAGAGCCAGCTATCCACGTCGACGACGAAGGACTCGGCCATCGACTCGTCACAAGTCGATGGCGGGGACTGAGTGAACGTGGACTCAGAGGCCGGCCCACCAAGGTTACCCGGACCCCACACACGGGAGTCGGCTCCCGCCGCTGCGTTCGGGTACCTCGTGTAGAACACCCCCTGTTGTCAGCCACGTAGTCCGCGCCGAAGGGCGGGGACTTTAGGCAAATCCAAGCGTAGTTTGCTGCCCTCCGCTTCAGCGGGGGGTGCCCCAATTCGCCTTCCCGGAAGCCGATTCGGCATCCCGGTCACCAACCGCTTGCCGGGGGCTCAGTCCGTGGCCCGGGCCCGCAGCGACGCCGCCTTCTCCCGCAGCCCCGCGTTGGTGAACAGCCGCGCTGCCAATGACCACGCGCGCCGCGCGCGCTCGGCGTCACCGGCCTGGTGCGACAGGTCGCCGGCCAGCTCCACTGCCTCGATGACGGCGCGCTCCAGCACGGCCTCGTCGTTCACGTGCGCGAACAGGCGGCCTTCGTGCTCGGCCCACCCAGCGCGGTCCTTCGCCACCACGGCGCACGGCAGGCTGAGCGCGTGCAGGGCGGCGAGCACGCCCTCATGGCCGAGCACGTCGGCCATGCGCCAGGCCACCTCGAGCTCGCGCAGGGCTTCGTCGTAGCGGAATTCGCTGATGAGCACCAAGGCGAGGCCGGCCACGATCATCGCTTCCAGCTGCGCGGCCCCCTGGGTCTGGCTGATGCCGAGCGCGCGGCGGTAGTGGGCCTCGGCCTCCATCATGTGACCGGCGCGGCGGTGCAGGTCGCCCAGGTTGTTGAGCGTGGAGGCCACGCCGAAGAGGTCGCCCACGCGCTCGAACAGGGCCAGCGCCTCTTCCAGGTGGCCCGCGCTGCCCTGCGGGTCGTCGGGGTTCGAGAAGCCCATGCCGGCCAGGCTCGCCGCGGCGCCGTGCAGGTCGTCGTAGGCGCGGCAAGTCTCGAGGGCGGTGAGGTACGCGCCGAAGGCCAGCGCGTGGTGCCCGCGCGAGATGGCGGAGAAGCCGAGGCCACGCATGGCCCGCGCGGACTCCACGCGCTTGCCCAAGAGGTCGAAGTCCTGCGCCGACGCGAACAGCAGCGGCTCCGCCGAGTCCAGCTTGCCGAGGTGCACGTCCAGGTAGCCGCGCAGGTAGCGCGCGTGCGCCAGCTGGAAGGTCTGCGCGGCGCGCTCCGCGAGCTCCAGCGACTCGTCGGCCAGGCGTGAGGCCCGCGCGAGCGCGCCCTGCTTCCACGCCACCTCGGTGCGCATCAGCAGGTTGTCCACCCACTCCACGTGCTCCGCCTCGGCCTCGATGTCGATCAGGGTGCGCGAGTGCAGATCCAGCAGCTGCAGCGCGCGCTCTATCTCGCCGCGCTTGCGGCGCACGTCGGCGGCGATGCGCAGCGGGGCCACGGCTTCGCGCAGGCGGTTGGCGGCCCGCAGGTGCATGGCGAGGCGCTCGGCCACGTCCACCTCGCCGTCGGTCAGCTTGGGGCGCAGCACGTCGGCCACGGCGCCGTGCAGGTGCGGCCGCACGTCGCGCTCGCGGGCGCTGCGCTCGAGGGCCTCCCGCAGCATGCCGTGCACGAAGCAGACCTTGCTCATGGTGTGATCGAGCGGATCCTCGAGCTCCATCAGCTGGGCGCGCAGCATCTCGCTCAGGAAGTCCTTGGGCACGCTCACGCGCAGCACCAGGCACGCGCTGCGCCACTCGTCCACGGGCACCACGCGCCCGAACGTGGCCGCCAGCTCGAGCGCCACGCGGCCGTCGGGGACGCCCTCCACGGCGCGGTCCACGCGCTGCGTCCAGACGCTGAAGAGGTCGTCCGGCAGGTCGGCGCTGGCCCCTTCGCGCAGGGCAAAGCCGCGCTTGCTCAGCTCGAGGACGCCGCGCTGCACCCAGTCGCCGATGAGCTGTGTGGCGAAGAGCGGGTTGCCGGCAGTGCGCCGCGCGATGCTGGCGGCCAGCTCGCTCTCGAAGCGCAGCAGGCTCGCCACCAGCGTGAGGTGCTCGGGCGGGTCGAGGGGGCCCACCCGAATGACGGTCACGTCGGGGCGCGCCTCCATCAGCTCGAGCTGTGCGCGCTCGGCGGGGCGCTCGGCGATGGCTTCTTCCTGGACCGTGAGCACGAAGAGCAGCGGCAGCGGGGAGGGCGCGTAGTCCAGCACGTACTCCACGAAGTAGAGCGTGAGCGCGTCCCACTGCACGTCGTCGAAGGCCACGATCACGGGCCGCTCCACGCTGGCGCGCTGCAGCAAGCGGGACAGCAGCGCGAAGCGCGCGGAGGGCTGCACCACGCGCACGGCGTCGGCCTCGTCGGCGCTGGCGGGGGTGGCCAGCGCGGCGAGGCCCTCCCACTCGCGCTCGTCGTCCACGCCCTCGGCGCGCAGCAGCCGTCGCACGCGCGCCAGGACCATCTTGCGGTCGAGGCCGCGCGTGTTGAGGCGTTGCTCCGCGAGGCGCAGCAGCGCGTCGCCCGCCTCGCTGTCGGGCTCGTGCTTGGCGCGCAGCACCTCGGCGCTGCCCACCTCGTGCGCGCGCTCGCACACCCACGTG
>CAZEAA010000091.1:0-17260 GCA_964510015.1 uncultured Sandaracinaceae bacterium | reverse complement strand
GTGTGTGCCGCCGTCCGCGTGCGGGTGGTCCGGCGCTCGGGGGCCATGGGCGCGTCACGCGCCGAGCGGGCGAGTGGCCCACAGCCCACGCACCAAGTGGTCGGTGTGGAGCGCGTGTTGGGGAGCGCCTCGGCGCCAACTACCACGCGGCTCTTCGTCAACGGAGCGTTCCAGGACGTGCCCCTCTACCCGCGCGAGCAGCTGCCCGACGAGGTCGCCGGCCCCGCGGTGATCGCGGAGGCCACGGCCACCCTGGTGATCGAGCCGGGCTTCGTCGTGCGCCGCGGTCCGGACGACATCTTGGTCGCCACGGACTAGCAGGATGCGGCCGAGCGCCGGCCCGCTGACGACACGCAGCCCGACGCCGTGCGCCTCGAGATCTTCCACCACCGCTTCATGTCCATCGCCGAGCAGATGGGGGCCGTGCTGGAGCGCACCGCCATGAGCACCAACATCCGTGACCGGCTGGACTTCAGCTGCGCCATCTTCGACGCCGCGGGCGCCCTGATCGCGAACGCCCCGCACATCCCGGTGCACCTCGGTGCCATGAGCGAGTCCGTGGCCGCGGTGTGCGCCGCGCACCCCCGCATGCAGCCCGGCGACGTGTTCGCCACCAACGACCCCTCGGGCGGCGGGTCGCACTTGCCGGACATCACGGTGGTCACTCCGGTGCACCTCGCTGGGCCCGAACCCTCCTATTTCGTGGCCTCGCGCGGGCATCACGCCGACGTCGGGGGCATCACGCCGGGGTCGATGCCGCCGTTCTCCAGCTCCCTCGCCGACGAGGGCGTGGTGCTGCGCGCGCTGCAGGTGGTGTCAGGAGGCGTCTTGCTGGAAGACCGCATCCGCGCGGCGCTCGGCGCTGGGCCCCACCCGGCGCGGCGGCCCGACGAGAACCTGGCGGACCTCGGCGCACAGATCGCGGCGAACCAGCTGGGCGAGCGGCTGCTGCGCGAGCTGGTGGCCCAGGTCGGCCAGCCCGTGGTGGACGCGTACATGGCTCACGTGCAGGACGACGCCGCGGCTTCCGTCGCCGACGTGATCGCGGCGCTGCCCGACGGCGAGTACCGCTTCGAGGACGCGCTCGACGACGGGGCACCGGTGTGCGTGACCGCGCGCATCGCGGGGGACCACCTGCAGCTCGACTTCGTGGGCACGGGCGCGGCGCTCGAGAGCAACCTCAACGCGCCTCGAGCCGTGACGCGCGCGGCCATCCTCTACGTGCTGCGCTCGCTGGTATCGCGCGAGATCCCGCTCAACGCGGGCTGCGTGCGCGGCGTCTCCGTGAGCATCCCCGAGGGCTCGTTGCTGGACCCGCCGCCCACGAGCGCGGTGGCCGGCGGCAACGTGGAGACCTCGCAGCGCGTGGTGGACGTGCTGCTCGGGGCGCTCGGACGTGCGGCCGCGAGCCAGGGCACCATGAACAACCTCACGCTCGGGGACAGCACCTTCGGCTACTACGAGACGATCGGTGGCGGCGCGGGTGCGAGCGCGGCGCATGCCGGGGCTTCGGGCGTGCACACCCACATGACCAACTCTCGCATCACCGACGTCGAGCTGCTGGAGGCGCGCTACCCGGTCCGCGTGCGGCGCTTCGGGCTGCGCAGCGGGTCGGGCGGGGCTGGGCGCACGCGCGGGGGTGAGGGCCTGGTGCGCGAGCTCGAGTTCCTGGCCCCGCTGACGGTGAGCATCATCTCGGAGCGGCGCACGCGCGCGCCCTTCGGCCTCGCCGGTGGCGGTCCGGGAGGGATGGGCGGCAACTTCCTCAACGACGTGCCCGTCCCCGGAAAGTGCTCGCTTGAGGTGCGCCCCGGAGACGTCCTGCGGATCGAGACCCCGGGTGGTGGCGGCTTCGGGGTCCCGGACGCGAGCGGAGCGGACAGCGCCCCATGAAGCTGTGGCTGCGCCTGAAGGACCTGGTGGTCACCCGCATCCTCGGGCTCGAGGACTCGCCCGAGCGCATCGCGCGCGGGGTGCTGCTGGGCTTCGTGGTGGGCATGACCCCCACCATCGGCCTCCAGATCGTGCTCTACCTGAGCCTCGCCACGCTGGTGCGCGCCAACAAGGTGTCGGGCATCCCCATCACGTTCATCGCGAACCCGCTCAGCGCGCTGCCGCTCTACGGCTTCTGCTGGTGGGTGGGCAACCTCTTGCTCCACGGCGGCCACGGCGAGTCCAGCTGGGACGCGGTCAGCGCGCGGCTCACGGCGGAGCTGCAGAGCTCCGAGAGCGTCTACGACCAGCTGCTCTCCGCGGACTTCTGGCGCCGCATGGGAGGGATGATGGGCCAGCTCGGCGGGGAGCTGTGGCTCGGGTCGCTCGTGCTCGGCTTCGCGGTCGGTCTCCCGGCCTACGCGCTGGTGCTGTGGGGTGTGGGCGAGTACCGCCGCCGCGTGCCGGAGGCGGTGAACCTCGAGCCTGACGCGTCTGTGAGCGAAGCGACCAACGAGCGGACCCCGCCACCGCAGCAGTAGGCTGTCGTCCCCTTGATTGCGAGCGACTTCGTTGAGACGGGGAGCGGGTCAATGGGCACCCACCGCTTCAGCGGTGGGTGCCCCTTATGCCCTGCAGCAACGGAGAATGGCCACCGCGAGAGATGTGTTGAATCCTGAGGCTTCAGCCGGGGGTGCCCAAATCACCTTCCCAGAAGCCCAAATTGGCATCCCAGTCACCACCGGAGACTCGTGACGAATCGACGGGGGTCAGCTGTCGGTGTCTTCTTTGTCAGAACCGGCGCTGGTGTTCCCGGGCAAGAGCGCTCCGAGCCGCGCGAACTCCTCCACGCTCAGCGTCTCGCCGCGGCGCTGGCCGTCGATGCCGGCCGCCTCGAGCGCCGCGTCCAGCTCGGTGGTGTCGGGGAACAGTGAGCGCAGCGCGTTGCGCAGGGTCTTGCGTCGCTGATGGAACGCCGCCTTCACCACGGCCTGCAGCTGCGGGGTCTCTTCGGCGCGCGGCACCGCGCGAGGCGTCAGCTGCACCACGGCGCTCTCGACCTTGGGCGCAGGGTGGAAGGCGCCGCGCGGCACGTCCAGCACATGGTCGATCTCGTAGACCGCGGACAGGAACACCGACGGAGCGCCGTAAGGACGCTCGCCCGGAAGCGCGAGCCACCGCTCGGCCACCTCCCGCTGCACCATGACCACCACGCGGTCGATGCTGCGGACCTGCTCGACCAGGTTGCGCGCGATCATCCCCGTGATGGCGTAGGGCAGATTGCCCACCACCACCACGCGCCGGTCGCTGCCCGAGTCGCAGAAGCTACCGAGGTCCACGCTGCCCGCGTCCCCGTCTTGCACCCTGAAATTGGGTGCATCCCCGAACTCGCCGCGCAGCACCTGCAGCATGTCGGGGTCGCGCTCCACGCCAATCACCTCGGCGCCGGAGGCCACGAGCGCACCGGTCAGCGTGCCGAGCCCGGGGCCCAGCTCCACGCAGCGCTCACCCGGCGTGAGCCCCACGGCCTGCGCGATGCCGCGCACGGTGGCCTCGGAGACCAGGAAGTTCTGCGAGTAGTGGCGCTTGGCGCTCAGCCGGTGACGCGCCAAGACGACGCGCGGATCCACGAATTCCCAAGGGGTCACGACGCGAGCCTGCCAGAGGCGGGCGCGTGCGCCAGTGCCGACGACGTGTCTTGCCCGTCGGACACACGCAGGGGCACGCCCAGCTTGCCGAAGAAGGCGCGCGCTTCGCTCACCTGGCGGGCCTCCGTGCGCCCGTGCACGGCCTGCTCGAGCGGCGAGCGCGCCGGGCTGACCAGCATCAGCACCGTGAGCGCGTGGCCGTGCGCGTGCAGCAGCTGCACCGTGCGCCGCAGCGCGTCCGTGTTCACCACACCGTGGAAGTCGGTGATGAGCGTGATCGAGCGCGGGGCCCGCTCGCGCGAGGCGGCCAGCTGCAGCGCCTCCGCCAGCGCGGGGCCCTTGCGTCCGTAGTCGGCCTCGGGGCGATGGGCCAGCGGCAGCCCGCGGCTCCGGCAGAAGGCTCGCAGGGTGCGCGCCTCGGGGGTCTCGGCCGTCACGCTCTGCTCGAAGGCCTCGCGGTCGAGGGACGCGTGCACGTGACGAACGAGCGAGCGGTAGCGGCCCGACTTGCCCGGCGAGAAGTCGAGCCCGTCCTGGTGGCGGATGTAGCGGGCCACCAGCGCGCCCACCTGCTGGTCGTCGAACGCCGTGAGGTCCGCGTCCACCACCTCGGTGGCGGCCAGCATGGCGTCGTACAGCTTGGGCAGCTGCGTGGCCCCTTCACCCACGGGCACGTGCGCGATGGGACGCTCGTCGGCCAGCACCAGCCCCACGCGGTCCCCGTCGTGCAGCGCCTGCAGCGCCAGCGCGGCGCACGCGTCGATGGCGTGGTCCAGCTTGCGCGCGCCGGCGTCGCCACCGCGCATGCTGCCCATCACGTCCAGCACCACCACGTGGGCTTCCTGGACCTCTTGCTCCACCTCCTTGATCAGCAGGCGGCCCGCGCGCGCGCTGGCCTTCCAGGCGATGGACTTGAAGGCATCACCGGGCTGCAGCTGGCGGAGCTCGTGGAAGTCGGTCCCGCCACCGCGCCGGCGCTGCGCGGTGCGACCCGCTCGGCTTGCGGCGTAGCCGGTGCGCGGATGGCTGCGCCTCGCTCTGCCGGCCACCCGCGGCAGCACGCGCACCACGAGCGGGTTCGGGAAGTAGAGCGGCATGCTGAAGAGGCCGAGCGGGCCCCGCAGCGAGACGGCCAGGCCGTGCAGCACCACGCGGCCGACCGCGCGCGCCGTCATGCGGCAGGTGAATTCCGTCCGCGAGGTGGCGCCCACCCACAGGTCGCTCTCGGGCAGGGGCAAGAGGTCCACCTCCGCCGCGAGGGGCCGCACGTCCGTGAGGGACAGCGACTCCGGCCCGCGATGGCGCACGTAACAGCGCACCTGGAAGGGCGCCCCCGGCACGATGGTGCCGCTGCTCCCGCTGGCACGGTCCAACCACCACGCGAACTCGAGGCGCTGCTTGCGCACCCGGCGGCCGAGCGGGACGGTCCACGCGGCCAGCATCGCGAGCGCCAGCAAGGTCACCGACGACAGCGCCACGGCGGGCGCGGACGCGAGCATCAAGCCCCAGCCTAGGAACCCCACGGCCGTGATGAAGAGCAGGCGCGCCTCGCGCGAGGGGACCGGGAGCACGTCAGCCTCGCCGCAACGCCACGCGTGAGAGCGTCTGGGTGAGGATGTCTTCGGCGCTCGTCCCGTCCATCTCGGCCTCCGGCGTCAGCACGAGGCGGTGCGCCAGCACGGGGGCGCTGAGCTGCTTGATGTCGTCGGGCAGGACGTAGTCGCGCGCGTCCAGCAGCGCCTTCGCGCGCGCGGCCTGCACCAGCGCCAGGGCGGCTCGCGGGCTGACTCCCAGCAGCAAGCGTCCGTGCGCGCGCGTGGCGCGGGCCAGGCGCACCACGTACTCGAGCACTTCGTCTTCGACGTGCACGCGCTCCACCATGCTCTGCAGCTCGAGGATGGTGGCCGGTGTCAGCACCGCGGGGGGACGCGGCGGCGGGCGCGCGAAACGCCGCCGCACGCCCAGCACGGCCTCCTCGGAGGGAGAGCCCAGCACGATGCGCACCAGGAACCGCTCGAACTGCGCCTCGGGCAACGGATAGGTGCCCTCCTGCTCGATGGGGTTCTGCGTGGCCAGCACCAGGAAGGGCGCCGGCAGCGTGCGGGTCTCGCCCTCCACCGTGACCTGGCTCTCCTGCATGGCCTCCAGCAGGGCGCTCTGGGTCTTGGCGGGAGCACGGTTGATCTCGTCGCCCAGCACCACGTTCGCGAAGATGGGGCCTGTGCGCAGGTCGAAGGTGCCGTTGCGCGGGTCCAGCACGTAGGTCCCCGTGATGTCCGCGGGCAGCAGGTCGGGAGTGAACTGAATGCGCCGGTAGCCGCAGCCCAGCGTGGACGCGAAGGCCTTCACGAGCGTGGTCTTGGCCACCCCGGGCACACCCTCGAGCAGCACGTGGCCACGGGCCAACAGGGCCACCAGCAGCAGCTCGGGCACGTCGGCCGGGCCCACGTAGACCGACTGCACGGCCTCCACCACGGCGCGCGCGCGCTGGGCCGCATACCGCAAGTGCTCGGGCGAGAGGGCGGGAGGTTGGGAGTGCGACGGCGCGTGGGCGGGATCGTTCACGAGTGGGTCATCCGACGAGTTCGAGAGTGGAGTGGCCGCGCGGCTCCTTGGTGGCGCTCGGCTCGGGCAACGCACGCAGCAGCGCCTCGCCCCGTTCTACCATGGAAGCGAGGGCCGCCCGACTCACTCGCGGGGCGCGCCCCTTCAGGTCCACCAGCTCCCACAGGCCCTCGAGCCGCTTGACGACCTGGGTGCCTTCGCCCAGCACGCGGGCCGGGACGCCCGAGCCGGCGAGCGCCCGCAGCACGTGCGGCGTGGCCGTGTCCGGGTGGAGGCGCAGCCGGCGTCGCAGCTCCACCAGCAGCTCGAAGCGATAGACCAGCGCGGAGGGCAGGGTGTTCGCGTCGGCGCGCAGCTGGTCCAGGCGCCCGCCGATGCCGCCCAGCTTGCTCGGGGCCACGGGCAGGAAGATGCTCGGTTGATACGGTGACGTGCGTGGCAGGGCCGACACCGCGAACAGCAAGAGGATGGCGGCGATGGCCCCCGCCAGCATGCGGACCATGGTGTCCGGCAGGTCGAACGACGTGGCGCGCTCGAGGGCGAGGCGCGTGCGCTCGAGGGGACGGTCGGCGTTGAGCGTGCCGAAGCGCCCGTGCAGGGCCGCGCCGGGGAGCATCAAGTAGACCTTCCCCGAGCCGCCGTTGGAGATCAGATACTGCAGCAGATTCAACGCGAAGCGCTTGTTTCCGCGAAACTGCATCATGTTGTTGATGAGCACGCTCGGGTCGCCCAGCACGATCAAGCGGCCCGAGCCCACGGCGCCCGCGAGGACCACGGCCTGCGACTCGTCCCCGATGGAGAACACCGGCACGAGCTCCCGGTGGTGCAGCGTGGTGGGGTGGTTCGTGACCAGCGCGCTGACCCCCGCGGTGATGGGGTGCGCCCCGCGCGGCGCCGCGATGGGCAGGTTGGGATTGCCTCGCAGGCCGCTGGCCGACATGGGCGTGCGCTGGATGCCGAAGCTGGTGAGGAACGCGTCCGACGCGCCGAAGTCGTCAGCGATGGCCACCCGTCCGCCTTCGGCCATGAAGCCACCGAGCCCCGCAGGGAGGCTCGCGCTGGGGAAGAGGATCACGATCGCGTCACCGGGAGCGAGGGCACCAAGGTCCAAGTCGGCGGGCGTGTCGATCGCGATGTGGTTCTCCTCGGCCAGCGCCATGAGCTCGCTCAGCCCGTCCCATTCGGTGTTGTCGGGCCCGTACTCGGCCTGCGCGTGAGCGCTCGCGGCGCAGGTGCCGAGCGTGATCCCCCACGCCAGCAAGCGGATCACCCAGCACGCGCGGCCGCCTCCGGACCTCCGGGAGACATGGCCTTCGTCGAACGGTTTCCTCATGGAAGACAACGAACCTACAACACGGACACCACCCGTCGCGAAACGTTTCCATCCCGGCCTCGACTAGATGCCGGAGAGGCCTCGGATGGTGGTCCAACAAAAAACCGGGTGCGAATCTTGTTCCCTACAACTCACTTGGTATAGTGAACACCGAACGAACAACATCGTGCTACCACCGTTCATCATCGACCAGATTCGGCAGCGAGAAGAGCGTGAGAGGTCCATCCGCGACCAACCCGCCATTCAGCTACCCATGCCGCCTCGGCTCCCGCTGATGCCGCAGCTGGATGATTCGGGTCGCGATCCTGACGCGCCCGAGCGTGGCGTGGTCATCATCGACCTCTGAATCACCCTGGTTTCCAGGGCCTGCTGTGTCTCAACGTGTGGCGTCGTTCCAGTGGCGCGCGATGTCGTCGAGGCTGAGCACGTCGTCCGTGTCGCCGAAGTAGCCGTCGGTCTCGCTGGTGTGGTGCGCGAAGAAGCGCGAGCCGGCGATGCCCAGCACCTGGCCGGACACGTCTCGACTCTGATCCGACAGCAGGAACGCCACGAGCGGCGCCACGTGATCCGCGGTGAGACGTGCGCTCCCCTTGTGGAAGAGCGGGAGGTCGGCCGTCTGCCGTGTGAGGGCCGTGGGCGCCACCGCGTTCACGCGCACGCCGTCGGGCCGCAGCTCGAGGGCCGCCGTGCGCACCATCCCCACCACTGCGGCCTGCGCCATGGTCGCGGCCAGGTCGCGACGCTGCCCCTGGAAGGCGGCGCCTCCGGTCATCACCACCACGCTGCCGCCACCCGCCTTGCGCATGGGCTCGTGCGCGGCCTGAATCAACGCGAGCGGAGCCTCCACGCCCACCGCGAACACGCGCTGGCGCTGCTCGCGGGTGGTGCGCGTGAAGCGCGCCCGCTGCGTGACGCCCGCGCTCGCCAGCACTCCGTCCAGGCGACCGAAGTGGCTCAGGGCCAGCGCGGTCAGGGCCGCAGCCGACTCTGGGTCGGAGGCGTCGCCTGCGTGCGCCACCACCGGCACGCCCGCGTCTTCGAGCGTGCGCGCCAGGCCCGCCACCACCGTGGGGTCCGCCCCTTCGCCCGCCTCGTCGCAGCCGAGGTCGTTGATCACCAGGTGCGCGCCGAGCCGCCCCAGCAGCGTGGCGCAGGCGAGGCCGATGCCACGCCCCGCGCCGGTCACCACGATCACCTTGTCTTGTAGCGGGGCGTCCACCCGGCGGGTGTATCTCAGTCGCTCGCGCGGCGCACCCGGGAATGCCGCCATCGTTTCTCCTTGTTGGCGCCCCGTGCACGCCACCTCGCGACGCGACGCTGTCCAGATGCTCATCAAGCGCGTCTTCCCGCTCTCCCTCTTCAGCGGTCTCTCCGTCGCGCTGCTGGCGGCGCGGGTGCTCTACTCGCAGAACCCCGTGTTCCTGGTGTTCGCGTGGAACCTCTTTCTGGCGTGGGTGCCTCTCGGCTTGGCGCTGGGCCTCGAGCGCGCCGTCCGGCGACCCGCCGTGGTGGGGCTGGCGGTCGCCTGGCTGGCCTTCTTCCCGAACGCGCCCTACCTGGTGACCGACCTGGTGCACCTGAAGCACCGCGCGCCGGTGCCCCTCTGGTTCGACGTGGCTTTCTTCGCCACGCTCGCGCTCGCGGGCCTCTTCGTGGGGCTGGCCTCGCTCGAGATCGTCCACCGTGTGCTGCGCCGCCACGTGCAGGAGAAGGTGGCCTGGGGGCTGCTCGCGCTCATCTCGGCGCTGAGCGGATATGCCATCTATTTAGGGCGCTTCCTGCGCTGGAACAGCTGGGACTTGTTCACGCGGCCGCTCGGGGTGCTCGGCAGCGTGGTCAGCGACGTGAGCCACGCGCGCCCTTGGGGGGTCAGCGCGGTCTTCGGCGCCATCATCTTCGCCAGCTACGTGGCGTACTGGGGTCGCGCCCACGCGGTGCCGCAGGGCCCCGAGGCCTGCGCCGCATCTTGATGGGGCCACGGGGTCGGAGTACATCCCCGCCGATGCGTCCCAGCCGTACTCTGCAACGCCCCCGGCTCGGCCCGTGGCTCTCGGTCGTGGCGCTGCTGTCGGGGCTCGGCTGTGGTGGGGCGGACGAGGCGCCGCCCCCCGAGGAGCCCGCTCGCACGGAGCCCGCGCCCCCGGAGCCTGCGCCGCCGGAGCCGCCTGCCGAGCCCGCGCTCATCCTGGCCATCGACACGCACTCGGACACCACGCAGCGCATGCTGGACGAGGACGCCGACCTCTCGCAGCGGCTCCCGGACGGCCACGTGGATCTGGTCCGCATGCGCGAGGGGGGCCTCGGCGGCGTGTTCCTCAGCATCTGGGTGGACCCGCGCAAGTACACGGGCGAGCGGGCCTGGCGCCGCACGCTTCAGCTCATCGACGCGGTGGAGGACCTGGTCACCGAGCACCCCGACCAGGCCGCGCTGTGCACCACGAGCGACGAGGTGCGCGCTGCGTTCGCGGCGGGCAAAGCGGCCATCCTGATGGGGGTCGAAGGGGCACATGCCCTCGGCACCAGCGACATGGAGGAGGCCCTCGACCGGACCCGCCTGCTCTACCGGCGGGGGGTGCGGTACATGACCATCACGTGGTCCACGGACAACGACTTCGGCCACAGCTCCACCGGGCGCGAGCCGCAGCTGGGCCTCACGGACGCGGGCCGCACGCTGGTCACCGAGCTGAACACGCTCGGGATGATCGTGGACGTCTCGCACGTGAGCGACGCCACGTTCGAGGACATTCTGGGGCTGACCACCAAGCCGGTGCTCGCGTCGCACAGCAGCTGCCGTGACCTCGCCGCCCACCCGCGCAACGTGACCGACGCCATGATCCAGCGCATCGCCGCAAACGGGGGCGCCGTGTGCCTGAACTTCTACGCGCAGTTCCTGGACGCGACCTATCGCGCGGGGCGGCGTCGCGTGCAGCGCATGCACCCGGACGAATTCCGGACCCTCCAAGAGGAGCACACGCACTATCGCCCGCGGGCCACCGCCGGCCGGACCCTCGCGCAGCAGCTGGACCCGACCCTGGTCTACCCGACCGTGGAGCGCCTGGCCGACCACATCGCCCACGTGGTGGAGGTGGCAGGGCCGGGGGCCGCCTGCCTCGGCTCGGACTTCGACGGAGTGGGGGAGCTGCCGGCCGGCATGGACGACGTCGCAGACCTTCCCGTGCTGCGCGCCGCGCTCGAAGCACGACGTCTCCCCGTCGCGGCCGTTTTCGGCGAGAATGTCCTGAGGGTGCTGGATGCTCAGCGCGCAGGCAGCCCGCCACCGACACCCCCTTCGCCCACGCCGGAATGACCGCCAGCCACCAAATCGTCGTCGGACGCTCACGAGACTGCGGGCTCGTGCTGAGCGACCCGTCGGTGTCGGGGCGCCACGCGCGGCTCACCTGGCACGGGGCTGCGCTGCTGGTGGAGGACCTCGGCAGCGCCAACGGCACCTGGGTGCGGGGCCAGCGCATCACGCAGCAAGAGCTCCGGCCCGGCGACGACCTGCGCCTCGGGGCCGTCTCGTTCCCGTGGGGACACCCCGACATCTACGGCTTCCTGCGCAAGGGCGCGGCCGGCGACACGATCCTCGGGATGAGCATCCCGGGCCGCAAGTACATCTGCGGCGCGTGCGGCCAGACCGGCCTGATCCCGCATGGCTTCGATGGCGGCACCCTCGAGTGCGTGGGCTGCCACACGCACCTGATCGTGGGCAGGAAGCCGCCCCCCGAGGCGCGCGCGCGGCACAGGCCGGGCTCGCTGCTGAAGAACCTGCTGGGCACCTTCGTGCTCGTGGCCGTCGCGGTGCTCGCGGCGGTGTGGTTCTGGCAAAACGGCGGCGAAGAGCGCGCGCGTGTGGTGCGCGAGCAGCTGCAGCCCATCGGCCCGCGGCCCACCAGCCAAGAGGAGCTGGCGGTGCGGGTCCACTCGCGCGACCGCATCGTGGCCGCCATGGACAGCAGCAACCCCATCGTGCGGAACGCCGCGGCGCGCCTCGCGGCGGGGGAGGAGGGCGCCTTCCACGTGGAGCAGGTGGCCGCGGTGTGGAGCCACGTGCGCGGCCAGTGGCGCTACGTGAACGACCCGCAGGGCAGCGAGTACTTCGCGCATGCCAGCGAGACCATCGACAACAGCTTCGTGGGGGACTGCGACGACTTCGCCATCGTGGTGGCGTCCATGATCACCGCCATCGGTGGGCGCACGCGCATCGTCATGATGAACGGCCCCGAGGGTGGGCACGCCTACCCGGAGGTGTGCCTCGACGCCGAGGCCGAAGACGTGCGCGCGCGCCTGGACACGCACTATCGCGCCCTGACCGACCGCGACATGCAGCAGCGCGTGAACGGCATCCACTTCCGCCCGGCGAGCGACTGCCAGCTGTGGCTGAACCTCGACTGGAACGCGGGTGTGCCGGGTGGTCCGTACGAGCCCGAGAGCTGGGCCATCGCGGTGTATCCCGACGGGAAGACCGAGACGCTCGCGGTGGCAGCCGGCGCGGGCAGCTGACCCCGCTTGCCGATCTCCGTCGCCCGGTTGGCCTCGGGGGGCCCAGGTGACCTCGGTCGTGGCACCGAGTGTTGCGGCCAGGGCGCGCGGCGTCCACGCTTCGGGGTGATGACCTCCCCCCATCCCCTCATCATCACCGAGCCGGCGCAGATCGGCGTCATCGCGCTCGACGCGCGGCGTGTGGCCGTCTTGGGCATCAAGCCCGACTCGCACCGCGACCAGCCTGCGTACTACGTGCCGGCCTACCTCGACTCAGTGGGGGTCGAGGTGATCCCCGTGCCGGTCTACTACCCCGAGGTCAAAGAGATCCTGGGCCTCCCCGTGGAGCGTGACCTGCGACGCCTGCGCGACATCGACGTGTGCGTGGTGTTTCGGCGGCCCGAGGACGTGGCCGACCACGTGCCCGCGCTGATCGCGATGCGCCCCAAGTGCGTGTGGTTGCAGGCGGGCATCCGCGACGACGCGTCTGCGCTGAAGCTGGCCGAGGCCGGCATCGCCGTGGTGCAGGACCGCTGCATCATGGTGGAGCACCGCCGCGCGCGGCTGTGAGCGGGCTGCGATCGACCGCGTCAGGCAGCCGTCGGCGACAGACGAACGTCAGAGCCGGATGAGCGTGGCGCCCCAGTTGAGCCCGGAGCCCAGCGCGAAGAAACAGATCAGCTGCCCCCGCTTGGCGCGCCCGTCGCGCAGCATCTCGTCCAGCAGGATGCCGATGGTGGCCGCCGACGTATTGCCGAACCGTGCGATGTTGCTCGGGACCTTCTCGGCCGGGATGCCCAGCGCCTTCTGCACCGCCGCGTTGATGCGGTCGTTGGCTTGGTGCGCCACGAACCAGTCCACCTCGTCGAGCGCGACGCCGTGCTTCTCCGTGAGCGAGCGCACCACGCGGTTCAGCTCGGTGACCGCGGTCTTCATCAAGTCGGCGCCGAGCATGCGCGGGATGTGCTCCTCGCGCTCGAACATCTCGGGCGTGAAGTAGGGCCGCGTCTTGAAGCCGCCGCTCGCGATGTAGATGCGGTCGAATAGGCGCCCGTCGGTGTGCACCTCGGTGCCCACGTAGCCCGAGCCCTCCGGAGCGCGCGTCACCACCAGCGCCGCGGCGCCGTCGCCGAACAGCACAGCCAGGTTGCGGTGCCGGGTGCCCTTGGCGCGCGCGTCCTCCGTGATCTCGCGGTCTGCCTCGCCGGTGAGCACGTCCCAGTCGTCCCACGGCATGAAGCCCGCGTGCGCGTCGGCGCCGAGGATCAACACGTTCTTCGCCTCGCCGCCCATGACCAAGCCGTTGGCCACCTGGAACGCGTAGGGCATGGCCGCGCACTGCTGGCGGATGTCGAGCGCAGGGACCCGCGGGATGCCGAGCTTCGCGCCGAGCAAGCCACCCGAGCCGGGGAAGATGTGCTCCGGCGTCATGGTCGCGAAGATGATGTAGTCGATGTCTTCGGGCTCCATGTCGGCTGCCTTCAGCGCCCGCCGCGCGGCGATCAGCGCGAGGTCGCTGACGCCTTCGCCTTCGGCCACGAAGTGCCGCTGCTCGATGCCCGTGCGCTGCTTGATCCACTCGTCGTCGGTGTCCATCACCCGCGTGAGGTGCGCGTTGGGAACGGGGACGCCCGGGACGTAGTGCCCCGTGCCGACGATGGTGATTCCAGCCATGTGTGGTTTCGTGACCCACATCTCGCCGGCTGGCAACGCTACGGAGGCGAACACCCCACGTGGAGAAAAGTAAGGCGCGAGGGAGCAAGGTTGCGCCTCCGCGCGTTGTCGGGATAGATCGGAGAGCCCTCGGCGTACCCTGAGCCGCATGCCCAACCCGCCCGTCGACTTCCAGAGCTACGTCCGCTCCCAATCGCAGGGTGGGGCCGCCGCGCGGCCCAGCGGCGCGCCGGAGTATGCGTTCTCGGCCGATGTGGCCATGCTGCGGGCCTTCGAGCGCATGCGCCCCGTGGAGATGGCGGCGGCGTCCGTGGTGCGAGCCAGCGCCCAGCTCATGGACGCCCAGCAGCTGGGCACCATGCTGCGGGTCACCGAGAAGCAGATCCCGCACCTGCACCACATCGCCAAGGGCTGCGCCCAGACGCTGGGCATCCCGCTCCCGCGCCTCTACGTGGCCAACAGCCCAGTCATCAACGCCTACACCTTCGGCACCAACTCGGACGCGTTCATCGTGGTGCACTCGGCGCTGGTGGACCAGTTCGACGACGACGAGCTGCGCTTCGTGATCGGCCACGAGATGGGCCACATCCAGAACCGTCACGTGGTGTACGGCACCGTGCTGCGCGTGCTGAAGACCAGCGCCGCCATCTTCCTGCGCTGGATCATCGCGCCCGCCGAGGTGGCGCTCGCCACGTGGTCGCGGCGCGCCGAGATCACGTGTGACCGGGCCGGCCTCTTGTGCAGCCGCGACCTGCGCAGCGCCACGCGCAGCTTCCTGAAGCTGGCCTGCGGGAGCCAGAAGCTCTACGACCAGATCGACCTCGACGTGTACCTCCAGCAGTTCGAGGACGCGCGCGGCAACCTGGGTCGCTACCAAGAGGCGTTCGCCACGCACCCCTACCTGCCGAAGCGCATCCACGCGCTCAAGGTGTTCGCCGAGAGCGCGCTGTACCGCGAGGCCGTGGGCTCGGGGCAGGGCGGCATGGGCATGGCCGAGGTGGACTCGCGCACGTCGCGCATCATCGAGATTGCGGACCCGACGCTGGACGATGCGCCGCGGGCCGAGAGTGGGAACCCCTGAGGTACACGTGGCGAGAGACTACACCGAGCTGAAGACCGAGGCGCTCACGCGCCTGCGCAACGTCGCGCGCCTGGCCAAGAGCGCGGGGGCCTCCTCGTTGGCCAAGACGCTGGAGCAGGACCGCATCGCGCGCCTGCGCGACGAGCGCTTCCACCTGGTGGTGCTGGGCGAGTTCAACCACGGCAAGACCACGTTCGTGAACGCGCTGCTGGGAGGCCCCGTGCTGCCCTCGGGCGTCACGCCCACCACGGCGGTCATCCACCGCATTCGGCATGGCGCGGCGCCCAGCGCCAAGGCCGTGCGCACCGACGGGACCGAAGAGAGCGTGCCCTTCGAGAGCCTCGCCAACTACGAGGTGGGCGGCACCGCCATGGCCGACGGCGTTCAGCACCTGGACCTCGAGTACCCGAACACCGTGCTCGGAGAGGGCGTGATCCTGGTCGACACCCCGGGTGTGAACGACCTCAATGACGCGCGCGCCGAGATCACCTACGAGTACATCCCCAAGGCCGACGCGGTGCTCTTCCTGCTGGACGCCGGGCAGATCCTCAAAGAGAGCGAGCGCCAGTTCATCGTGGGCAAGCTGCTCGCGCAGAGCCGCGACAAGGTGGTCTTCATCATCAACAAGATGGACCTCCTGGACGCCGACGAGCAGCAAGAGGCGCTCAGCTACGCGCGCAGCAACCTGGCCAAGCTGGTGCCTGATCCGCGCGTGTTCGGCATCAGCGCCGAGAAGGCCCTCGAGGGGCAGCCGGACTCGGGGATCACGGAGCTCACGGACTTCCTCACGCGCTACCTGCGCGAAGAGCGCGGCCGCGTGCTGATCGACAACGGGCTCGAGGCCGGCATCCGCGCCGCGCAGACGCTCACCGCCGGCATCGAGGTGCAGCAGCGCGCCCTCAAGCTGGAGACCTCGGAGCTCGAGCGGCGCCTCGGTGCCCTCGAAGCGGACCTCGACGCGAGCGACGAGCGCATCGCCCAGCGCAGCGCGCGCATCCGCGAGAACATCGCAGGCGTGAAGGCGCTGGTGCGGGCCGACGTGACCAGCTTCGGGCGCAGCTTCGCGCACACCCTGCCAGCCGAGATCGACGCGGCTGACGCGAAGGACCTGCAGGCGCACCTGGCGGGCTTCATCGAGGCGCGCTTTCGCGGCTTCGCCGAAGACCAAGCCGAAGAGATCGCCAAGCGCCTCGAGCGCGTGGCCGAGGAGGCCATCGCCTTCGTGAGCGAGGACGCGAAGACCCAGGCCGAGCGCTTGCGGGAGTCGTTGGGGGAGGGCGGTCCGGCCCTCGATCTGGCGGTGAACACGTTGGCGTACGACGTCTCGGTGTTCGCAGTGGGTGCCTTCGGCGTCACGCTCATGGTGCTCAGCAACATCGTGGTGGGCGGCGCCATGGCGCTGGCCGCGCCGGTGCTGGCCTACATCTTCAAGGGGCGCGCCGAGAAGCAGACCAAGGAGCGCGCCAAGGCCGAGGCGCCCAGGGTGGTCGAGGAAGCCGCCGCGAAGATGGCCGACGCGTTCGACGCGCGCATCGACGAGTTCGGGAAGCGGCTCACCGACTTCGTGGCGCAGGCCAACGCCGAGATGACGCGCAGCGTGGCCGAGCTGATCCGCGGGGCGCGTGACGCTCGCAGCCGTGGCGAGGGCTCGCTCGCCGAGTTCACGTCCGGCACCGGGATGACGCTGGTCCAGCTGGCCGACGAGCGCAGCCAGATGGAGAAGCTGCGCGCGTCGCTCTGGGCGTGAGCCTAGAGGAGCGCTGCAGGGCCTCACCGCGTCAGGGGAAGTACGCACCGTTGCTGCACGGCATGACCGTGAAGCCGCTGACGGTCGCCGAGTTCCCTTCGGGATCGGTCAGCGTCACGGTCGGCGTGTAGTTCTGGTCGTGCGGGCAGTTGGTCAGCGTGATGTCCACCATGTCGGTGGCGCTGTCCACGTCCGACAAGAAGCACGACCCCATGCCCGTGACGCTCGCTTCGAGGAAGAAGGCGATGGTGTCGGGGTCGGACACCACGACGCTGAACAGGACGCCCGAGCCCGGCCCGCAGCTGCCGTCTTGGGCCACGGTCCAAGCGATGTTCGCGATGACGGGTGACTCGCCCACCTGGGGTCCGCCGTCCTCCGGGCCGGCGTCCCCGGGTCCACCGTCGTCGGGGCTGGCGTCGAGCCCGCCGCCGTCCACGGTGACGTCGGCATCCGCGCCGCCGTCGTCGGGCGGCATGCCGTTGTCGTCCGTCGCGCCGTCGAAGGTGCCTGCGTCGCGGAAGCCCGAGTCGACACTGCCATCGAGGTTGGGCGGCGGGGGCTGCGCGTCTCCACCGCAGCCCGCGACGGCCACCGTCCCCATGCCGAGCACCACGAAGGCGAAGCGAGTGGCCACCCCGCGCATGCCGTGCGGCGTTGGATTCGAGCGCATTCTGACCCTCCGGGTGTCCATCATGGCGAGATCGTGATGCGGCCCGCCGCGCCTGCGCCGCCGCGCGGGAGGCCGCCTGCGCCGCCGCTGACGTTGAGGGTCCCGGTGACCGTCGGCGTCGTGGCAC
>CAZEAA010000090.1:0-17475 GCA_964510015.1 uncultured Sandaracinaceae bacterium | reverse complement strand
CGGCGAGGAGGAGCAACGCCGCCCGCGCCCCTTCAGACAAGCCAGGACTTCCGCCCATCCTGGATCACGCTCTAGGGGAGCGACGGATGCTCCGCTGCGGCTCGGCTCAGGCGTTGGTCCGCCGCGGCGACCAGCTTCGCGATGGGGCGCCACACCTCCCGCACGCACATGGCCAGCAGCTCATCTTCAGCGCGGTTGCGCACCTCGTTCGCCGCGACGTTGTAGGTGAACTCGCAACCGCCGACCACCACGAACGCGTCGCTGACCCGCCCGCGCGGCCGGGCCAGCACGTCCACGCGACGCTTGCCGACGCGAAACACGGACCGGACGGCGTCGTCCTGCCACGAGATGGCCTCCACGGAGCACCGACCGCGCGTTCGACGCAGGAGCATCTCCGAGGTGACGCGCAGCGCTTCCCGCACCTCGTCCTCGTCGAGTGGTGAGACCGGCTCCCGCGTGGTGGACGTCGACAGCATGACCGGACGACCCTGCAACCGGGCCTCGTCGGCGCCCTGGGGCAGCAGCGTCTCGTAGCGACCGACATGGCGTACCCAGGACGGCAGATCGATGACCTCCTCGACGTACGGTTCGAGGTGTTCTCCGTGAGCGTCCGCCAGCGTGCGGGACTGAGGACCGGACGCGCCGCACCACTGATTCAGCCAGTCGCAGACCTCCTCGAGGTCGCGTGGCGACCAACCGGGCGCTTCGCGCACTTGGAGCGTGACGGGGTGGAAACGCACACGCTCGTCACCCGCGTGCTCGCTCAGCAACGCGTCGGGCAGGATCAAGCACTGGTACACGCGAATGCTGCAGGGCAGGTCGCTGATGCGTCGCATCGTCTCTTTGAAGCCATCGAGGGTGTCGCCGGGCAGCCCGACGATGACCTCGACGGTGACGTCCGAGACGCCGGCGAGGCGCTCGACCGCGTCTTCGAAGAGGCGGTCGTTGTACCGGCGGCCCTGTTGGACGAGCGCCTCCGGGTTGGTGGTCTGGAGGCCCAGACCCACACGGGCACGGCAGCGTCGAATGAACTCGATGTGGTCGTCCGTGAGCAACGACGGATAGAGGCCCACGTCCAGGTACCGACCGGCGAGGGCGCCCGTGCGCTCCTCCGCTTCGACGAGATTCCGGAAGGCGCGCTTGTTGAGGTTGAGACCGGCGTCGACGACCGCGACACCCACCGGGTCCAGCTCCGCGATGGCGTTGAGCTCGGCCTCGATCAGCTCTACCGAGAGGACCCCCTGGGCAGCGTCCATCTTGCCCCACTGGCAGAACTTGCACGTCATGGGACAACCTCGAAAGGTCTCGAGATAAGCTGTGGCGCCTGGCCGCACGAGGCCCATGACGTAGGGCGACGCGAGCGTGTTGAGGTCCAGGCTCGCGCCTGGCTTCGGTGTGTGACGCCAGCCGAGCGGGCTCGGGAGCGCGAGGCCGGGCAGGTCACTGAAGCCACTCGCGGTCTGCATACCCCGCACGGCCAGCTCCACCACCAAGTGCTCGCCTTCACCGAGCACGAGGACATCGATGTGCCGTCGTGCTGCGCGATAGGGCGCGAGGTCCAGCACCACCGGGCGAGCGGACGGGCCGCCGAACACCGTCAGGCACCCCGGGAGACGCCGCTTCACCTGCTCGGCGAGCAACGCGAAGCTCGGCAGCGACCAGAGGTAGGCGGACGCGGCCATCATGTCGGGCTCGAACGCCGTGATTCGCTCCACCCACTCCGACAACGGGATGGCGCCACTCTCGAACACTTCGATGTGGCTGCCTTCGAGCCGGGGGTCCGTGAGGAGCGCGGCGTGCAAGCGACGACACGCCAGGTTGAACGAGAGGAAGAGCTCCCCTTGCTTCCATGGACTGAGCGCCACGAGGGCAATGCGCTTGGCAGGTCCGGTCATCGCTCGTCGACCAGCATAGGTCGGTCGCTCGTCCAGCGCTATCGCCGTGACCTCCCCGTGCCGCCTCAGATGCCGAACGCGAACTCGGCCAAGTCCGTGGCCGGCAAGACGCGCTCGTCGCCGACGCTCGGGACGGTGAAACGACGCAGGTTGCCGTCCTCCCAGACCAGGAAGAGGTACTCGCCGCCATCGAGCGCGGATGCGCCCCGAAAGAGGACACGGGCGGGCCTAGCGTCCTCGGTGATCTCGGCCACTTCAATGGTGGTTCCCAGCACCGGCACCGCGTCTCCGACCCGGAATGGGTCGTCGGTCGAGCGAACGAACACGCTCATGCGGTCGCTGAGGTAACCGTCGTCGGGGCTCAGCGACAAGGTGCTGGCGTCAGGGCGTGTGACCACCAGACGCTCCGAGGTGGCGCCGAGCATGATGACCCCCTCGGCATCCAGTCTTCTGCGCTGCAGTGCCAGGCTCGGCGTGAGTGCCGTGATCATCTCGGGCGTGTTGACGAGCACCACGATGCGGCCGTGAGCATCCGTCATGGCGTCGAGCACGGCGAACATGGCCCGCTGGTGGCGCCCGAAGACCCAGTCCATGGTCATGGTGCGGATGGGGAGCAACACGACGGGGACCGCCAGGTGGCACAGCACCAACACCCGCACGAGCGGGCGCCGCCACGCGTCGGCTCGCTCTTCGAACGCCGTGGCCAAGAAGCGCGCGGCGAGACCGCAGCCGCCGATCTGCGCGACCATCAGGAGGCGGTCGTTGATGAACGCCGCGCACGCGGGACCGGCGCCGAGCAGCGTCACCAAGAGGAAGAAGCGGGCGAACTTGTCGCGCCGCAAGAAGTCGCGGAGGCAGAACAGCAGCACCAGCGCGGAGACCAGCGAGACCGTCCAGCCGATCCAGTACTTCGTCGGACCGAAGAACAAGAACGGGTCTGCGGGGACCGCGAGCAGCGTGGACCCCAGGTAGATGGGGAACTGCTCGAGGACGTGGCGGGCGAAGCGCGCGGGCTCGCCGAGCGGGTCGGCGTACATCCCCGACTTGGCGCTCGCGAAGTCGTTCAACGCATAGATGGCGCGCCAGCAAGCCGCTACGGCCGCGTAGGGAGCGAGCGCCTGCAGTCGCTGGCGGACGGGGGCTTCGTCGAGGATCAGGGCGTACGGGATCAGGATCGCCAGGGCGAGGATGCCCGCCTCGTAGGTGGCCACGGCAGCGGCGAACGCGATGGGTCCCCAGTACCATCCGGGCCGCCACCCGGTTTGGCGTTGCTTCACGTAGGCCGTACAGGCGAGCGCGACGAGCGCGACCGCGATGATCCTCGAGCGCTCGTGGATGTACCCGATGGTGACACCGTGAGCGTCGTCGATCGCGTACATGAGCGCCGCCAGCCCGGCCGTGGCGGGGCCCGTGGGGCCCGCGTCCCGGAACAAGCGCCGGTAGAGGCCACCCACCGCCAGCGCGAGCCAGAAGTACATGAAGAGACTGTGCGCGTGGGCCGGGAACGCTTGATTCGGCCAGAGCCGCAGATCGATCCACAGGAAGAACGCGCCGAGTGGTCGCATCTGGCGCGGCGTCTGAGAGTCCAGCGACGCCCACCAGGGCATGTAGCCGGTGTCCTGAGCGGCGCGCACGATCTCGGGGCTGAGCACGGGCCGCCGCAGCAGCGAGAACGGGCTGTCGATGGCGTGGTCGAACTGGTGGTAGTCGTCGGCCGAGAGCCCCGTCAGGAGCACGGTGGACCCGAGCAAGACACCGGCAAGCGCCGCAATCCACGGCATGCGGCGTCCGCCGAGGACGTCGAGGATGTGTTGGCTGTAGCTCACGTGCTCTCTCGAAGGGGCCCGTTCGCTCGGCCCGCTGCGGCCGGGAGGCTATCATGGCGCGTCGCGCACCGCGTGGGGCTCGCAGGCCGAGTTGCAGTATGCTCTCGCGCTCATGCCCACTCTGCCGCCACCGATGCTGCGAGAGCTCGAAGCGCTCGTCGCGGCGCTCGGCGCGAACCCGGACATCGTGCAGGGCGCGGGCGGAAATGCGTCGCTCAAGCACGAGGGGGCGCTGTGGGTCAAAGCCTCGGGCACTTGGATGGTCGACGCGCTGCGAGAGCCGACGTTCGTGGCGGTCGAGCGGTCGGCCATCGGGCGCATGCTCGAGCGGGACGGAGCGGCCTTCGATCCGCGTCAGCTCGCTCTGCTGCACGGCCGGGAAGGAACGCGGCCGTCCATCGAGACCCCGCTGCACGCGGTCATGCCCCAGACCGTGGTGCTGCACGTGCACTCGGTGCGTGCGCTGGCCTTCGCGGTACGGCGCGACGCCACGAGCCAGCTCGCGGCGCGGTTGCAAGGGATGCGGTGGGCGTTCGTCCCCTATCGACGACCCGGCGCTCCGTTGACCGACGCCATTTCGCGGGCGCTGGCCAGCACGGTCCCCGCGCCCGATGTGCTCGTGCTCGGCAACCACGGGCTGGTGGTGGCGGGCGATGACGTACCGAGCGTGCGCGCGCGGCTCGACGAGGTGGAGGCGCGCCTCGACGACGAGCTCCGGCCGACTCCGCCGCCCAGGGAGGACGAACTTCGCCGCTTCCTGTCGGGTGCCGCGTCTGCCACCTGGCGCCTGCCGCGCTCTCCGGTCGTGCACGCCCTCGGGACCGACGCCGCAGCGAACCGAGCGTTCTCCACCGGTGTGTTGTACCCGGACCACGTGGTCTTCCTCGGAGACGCATGGCCAGAAGCGCAGCCCGCCGAGCCGATTGAAGTGGCGAACCAACGTCACCAGCGCCAGCACGGCCGAGACACGTCCTACTGGGTGGTCGCGGGGGCCGGGGTGGTCGTGCGCGACGACATCGCCGACGCACCAGAGCAGATGCTCGAGTGCGCGGCGCGGGTTGGCCAGCGGCTCGGCATGGACACCCCGCTCCAGCCTCTCGACGACGACGACCTGGCCGCGCTGACCCACTGGGAGGCCGAAGCCTATCGTGCTCAGCGCGGGCGGCCTGCCTCCGAGCGAGGCACATGACGGCCCACACCATGCAACTCGTCATTCCGATGTCGGGGGTTGGCGAACGCTTCAAGCGAGCTGGGTACCGCGTCCCGAAGCCGCTCATCGAGGTGGAGGGAAAGCCGATCATCCAGCACGTGGTCGAGCTGTTTCCCGGCGTCACCGACGTGGTGTTCATCTGCAACGAAGAGCACCTCCGAGATCCGGACCTGGGCCTTCGCCGCGTGCTCTCGGACATCGCCCCGATGGCGCGGGTGGTCTCGGTCGCGCCGCATCGGCTCGGCCCGGTGCATGCGGTCCGCGAGGCGCTGCGCACCCCGGACCTGCTGGATCCGTCGCGCCCCGTCATCGTCAACTACTGCGACTTCGCGTGCCGCTGGGACTTCGAGCACTTCGTCGAGTTCGTTCGCGAGTCCGGCTGCGAAGGGTGCATCCCCTGCTACAGCGGCTTCCACCCGCACATGCTCGGGTCGGTGAACTACGCGTACGTGGACGTGCTCCGCGATGTGTCGGGGGCGCGAACGCTGTGGGGACATCGCATCCAGGAGAAGCGCCCGTTCACCGACGACCCGACGTCCGAGTACGCCTCGAGCGGCACCTACTACTTCGCCACCGCCGAACTGATGGCGCGCTGCTTCGACGAGGTGGTCGCCCGCGGCCTCGACGTGGCGGGTGAGTACTACGTCAGCCTCGCCTACACCCCCCTGCTGGAGGCGTCGCGGCCCGTGGCGGTCTATCCGCTTCCGCACTTCATGCAGTGGGGGACGCCCGAGGACCTCGAGGAGTATCGCTACTGGTCGGACACGTTCCGCGAGCTCGCGCGGCGACCCCGTCAGCGCGCCAAGCAGCTCGGCACCACGCTCATCCCCATGGCGGGCGTCGGCGCCCGCTTCGGCGCGTCGACCGACCTGCCCAAGCCGCTCATCGAGGTCGCCGGCGTCCCCATGGTGTTGCGGGCCCTCGAGGACCTCCCTGCAGCCCCGCAACAGCGCTTCGTGCTCGGGTCGCATCTCGCGGAGGTCGAGGAACTGCGGGCCCGGCTCACGAACGCGGCGCCCGCGGCCTCGCTCCGCATCCTTTCGAGGCCCACCGAGGGCCAGGCCTCCACGTGCCTCGAGGGGCTGGACGGGGTGGACTTGGACGCGCCGCTGACCATCGGCGCGTGCGACCACGGGTCCCTCTACGACGACGCGTCCTTCGAGCGCGCCATGGCGGACGCTCACACCGACGTGTGGGTGCACTGCGCGCGGGGATACCCTCTCGCCGCACGGGACCCGTCGGCCTACGGATGGGTCCGAGCTGCGGACGACGGGCGCATCCTCGGCGTCTCCGTGAAGGCGGCCCTCACGGATCCCAGGAGCGACCCGGTGATCATCGGCGCGTTCACGTTCCGTCGGGGGCGCGACTTCGTCGCCTCGGCCGAGCGCATGATCGCGCGCGGAGCACGCGTGCGTGGCGAGTTCTACGTGGACACCTGCATCGAGGACGCCGTGGCGCTGGGCCTCGTCTGCCGTGTCTTCGAAGTCGACCGCTACCTCTGCTGGGGAACCCCGAACGACCTCCGAACGTTCCACTATTGGCAGGCCTGTTTTCATCAGTGGTCGGGGCACCCCTATTCGCTCCGACACGACGCGCGTGTACCCGCTGATCGAGTGGGTCGCCTCGAGGCCGCGTGGCGGACCGCACCCCCTGCCATTCCTCATGCGCGAGACCGGCCCACGCGTGGCTGAACCAGGCTTCGCGTCAGAGTTTCGGCTTGTCTCGGGCTGCCCTCGGGGCCACGATCGAGGCGCCCCGCGAGCGCTCCCGGCTGATGAAGAATTCCCTGGTCATCCCCTGTTTCAACGAGGCTCGTAGCCTCCCGGAGCTCCTCGTGCGATGCCGGCAGGTGGTCGCCGAGTCCCCTGCGACCGAAGTCGTCTTGGTGGACAATGGCTCCACCGACGAGTCGCCTGCGCTCCTCGCGGGCCTCTCGAACGCCTCGGGGGTGAGAGCGATTCGGGTCGAGCCGAACCGAGGCTACGGCCACGGGATCGTGGCGGGCCTCCGAGCCGCTCGCGGCGAGCGCCTGGGCTGGACCCACGCCGACCTGCAGACCGACCCGCGCGATGCCCTCGCGGGCTTTGCGTCGTTCGATGGCGCGCGGGACCCCGAGCGACTGTTCGTGAAGGGACGACGCTACGGCCGCCCGCTCGGCGACGTCGCGTTCACCGTCGGGATGTCGGTGTTCGAGTCGGCGCTGTTGCAAAAGCCCTTGTGGGACATCAACGCCCAGCCCACCCTGTTTCATCGCTCGTTCTTCGAGCGCTGGTCCGAGCCTCCCGCCGATTTCGCGCTCGACCTGTTTGCGTACGGGCTCGCGGTGCGCGAGGGGCTCGTGGTCCAGCGCTTCCCCGTGGCGTTCGGGGTGCGCGCCCATGGCAGCTCGCACTGGAACGTGGACTTCCCGAGCAAGTTGAAGTTCATTCGGCGCACCGTCTCGTTCAGCCTCGAGTTAAGGCAGCGTCTGTGATCCGCGTCGCTCATCGCATCAACACCCTCGACGCGCTCCGCCGCACCCCAACCGAACTGGGCGTCGAGATCGACCTCCGCAGTGAGGGCGGGCGCCTGCACCTGCACCATGACCCGTTCGTTCAGGGGGAAGACTTCGAGAGCTGGTTGTCGGCGTACGACCACCGCCTCTTGATCCTCAACGTCAAGGAGGACGGCCTCGAAGAGCGAATCCTCGCGTTGCTCTCCGCGCACGCGGTCACGGAGTTCTTCTTCTTGGACCAGCCTTTTCCCACCATCGTCAAGCTGGCCCGACGCGGAGAGAGACGCTGCGCCATGCGGTTCTCCGAGTACGAGTCGCTCGAGACGGTGCTGGCGATGCAGGGCCGGGTCGACTGGGTGTGGGTCGACGGGTTCGAGCGCTCCCCGCTCGACGCGGCGTCGGCGGAGGCCTTGCGCGCTGCCGGCTTTCGAACCTGCCTGGTGTCGCCCGAGCTGCAGGCGCATGGCCTCGAGACCGGCGCCATCGAGGCGCTTCGAGCTCGCCTCGAGGGCGTCCCGCTGGACGCGGTGTGCACCAAGGCGCCCGAGCGTTGGACGTGACGACGATGGCGACGCGCGACGGTCTCGGGGTGGTCATAGGCATCTCGGGGGACTCCGGGAGCGGCAAGGACACCCTCGCCAGGGCTCTCGGTGCGCTGATCGGCGACGAGCAGACCACGCAGCTCTCGGGTGACGACTACCACCTCGCGGAGCGCCACGACCCGCTCTGGGACGCCGTGACCCACCTCGACCCCGCGGCGAACGACCTGGCTCGCTTGGCGGCGGATGTCGCAGCGCTCGCGCGCGGGACCGAGGTGTGGGGGCGGCCGTACGACCACGGCACGGGGAGCTTCGGGCCGGTGCTGCGCCACGCGCCTCGACCGTTCGTCATCGTCAACGGCCTGCACACCCTCTACACCGCCGAGCTGCGGGCCGAGCTCGACCTGCGGGTGCACCTCGACACCAACGAAGACCTCCGCGTTCGCCTGAAGATGCGGCGGGACGTTCAGCAGCGGAACCACACCCGCGCCGAGCTGGCGCAGCTCATGGCCCGTCGCCGCGACGACGCCGAGCGGTACATCCGGCCGCAGGCCCAGCACGCCGACCTGGTGCTGCGCCTCAGGCCTGAGGACCCACGCTCGCTCGCGGCGACCGAGCTCGCCGACATCGTCCCACTGGTCCTCGACGCCTTCGTCACGGCGCCGCTGGCAGGACACGCGGCCGACTTCGTTCGACGCCTGGGCGCGCAGGCCCACACGCTCGCGCTGATGGGCGCGCCGGCTGGGATGGCGGCTGGCTTCCACGTCCATGGGGCGCCCGGTGCGGATGACGTGCTGTCGGTCACCGCGGGGCTGATGCGGCACCTCGCGTTGCGGGTTCGCGACACCCGCTAGTACTCCGGCGGGGTACTCGCACGGACGCGGCTATGTGGCAGCGATGAGCGGCGCCACGTCGGCTGCGATGGCGTCGATGGCGCGGGTGAGGAGCAAGCTGGCGCGCTCGTCCGGATGCACCGACCCGTCCGAGCGATAGACGAAGCTGCAGCCCGCCGCATCGCGAAATGACGGGTTCCCGGGCGCGATGCGTCGCGCCACCAGCTCGTAGGGGGACCGCTCGACGTCCAGATGGATCACCACTTCGGCCCCCGAGCGCACCACGTCGCCGATGCTGCAATGACCACGAGTGGCTCGCTTCACCGCGGCGGCGATGGCGTCATGCACGCTCGCTGCGGCCACGTCCCCTTGAGGAAGGTGGGCGGGCAGACGACGCAGGTTCGGGACCTGATCTCGGGGCGCTACCCCGCTCATCTTGCGATCGAAGGACCACCAGGGAGGGTCCACCAGCTTGTCCACGAAGTCTTCGAGCCGGTCGCCGCGGCCGACGAGGGGCTGCTGCTTGAGTGAGCCCTCGGACACCACCTTGTCGTTCAGCCAATCGCAGGTGTCGCGGAGGTCTGCGGCGCTCCATCCCGGCCCCGACTCGAGCTCGAGGGTGATGGGGTGGAAGCGGAGCTCGTCCGCGCGCGGGAAGCGGCTCATGAAGGCGTCCGGCAGCACGAGGCAGTAGTAGACTCGGGAGTTGCACGGGAGGTCGTCAAGGAACGCCATCGTGTCCTTGAACCCGGCGGGGCTGTCGCTCGGCAAGCCCATGATGACCTCCACCGTAACGCGCGCGACCTTCGACAGGTCCTCGACGACCTTTGCGAAGTGCTGTCGCTTGAACGGCCGGTCGACGGTCTTGAGCACCTCGGGGTTCGCGCTCTGGAGGCCAAGACCCACGTTCGAGTTCGCGTGCGCGAGGAACTCGAGGTGCTCCGGCTTCATGAGGTGCGGGTACATCTCGGTGTCGAAGTAGCGCCCCTTCAAGAAGTTCGTCTGCGCTTCGGCTTCCACCAGGTTCCTGAACGCGCGCGCGTTCAAGTTGAGGCCCGCGTCCACCATGGCCACGCCGAGCAAGTCGGTCTTCGCCATGGCCTCGAACTCTTCGACCAGGGCATCCACTGAGAGCACGCCGGACGAGGGATCGAGGTTGCCCCACTGGCAGAAGCTGCACGACATGGGACAGCCTCGGTACGTCTCCATGTAGGCGGTGGAGCCCTTCGGCAACAGCCCCATCCGGTAGGGCGAGGGGAGCGTGTCGATGGACAGCGGCTGGCTGGGAGCGGCCGTCTTCCTCCAGCCGAGCGGGCTGTGGAGGGCGATCCCGGGGATCGCTGAGAAGCTCTGGACGCCGTGCCCATAGTTCACGGCCAGATCCGTGATGACCTGCTCGCCTTCACCGAGCGCGAGCACGTCGATGAACTGGGCGACGTCTCGGAAGGGGGGCAACGACAGCATCGCAGGCCGCGCCGAAGGACCTCCGAAGACGGTCAAGCAGCGTGGCGACCGCAGCTTGACGGCGCGCGCCAGCAGGCTGAACGTGGGCAACGACCAGAGGTACGCAGAGGCTCCCATCAGGTCGGGGTCGAAGTCGCTGAGCAGCTCCACCCAGGTGGCGATCGGCTCGGCGCCCATCTCGAACACGCGCACCTCGCTCCCGGCGAGGCGTGGGTCGCTCATCAGCGAGGCCTGGAGGCGACGCACCGCCAGGTTGAAGGACACGTGACGCGCGCCCAGCTTCCAAGGGCTCAGCGAGACGAGCGCGATCCGCTGCGCGGGCTTGATCCTCGTCATGTTTCGAGCCTATCTGCCACACCGGAGCGAGTCAATCGCGAGGGGCCGTGGCTACTCCGACCATGGGGCATACGGTAGAGTCGCGCCGCATGCCGACACTGCCCGAGCTCTACCTGCGGTTCACGTTCGACCTCTTCGCCGGCGCCGCCTTCGAGCACTTGCACTGGGGGCTCTTCGACGGTGTCCCGCGCGAGGTGCGCTTCCTGCCCGACGCGCAGCGTGTCTACGCGGAGCGCGTGCTGGCCATGCTGCCCCCGGGCCCGCGGGTGCTGGACGTGGGCTGCGGACTCGGCGGAATCAGCAAGATGATGGTCGACTCGGGCCGAGAGGTGGTCGCCATCAGCCCGCGGGAAGACCACATCGCATTGATCGCCGCCGAGCGCGTCCCGGGGCTGTCGGCGGTTTGCTCGGCGTTCGAAGCGTTCCCCGCGCCCGAGGCGCCGTTCGATGCGCTCGTGTTCGCCGAGTCGTTCAACTTTTTCGTCGGGCAGTGGCAGGGACAGGCCAAGCCCTCGCTCGACCGGCTCGCCGACCGCTGCGCCTCGTTCGTGCGACCCGGTGGGCGCTTGATCTTCGCCGACATCGTGACCGGGGAGATCGACCAGGCCATCCGCGGCATGAAGGGGTTCCGGATCGTGCATGAAGAGGACGTCCACGAGCACGCCGCCTACTCCGCCACGGCATTCCAGGAGGCGCTGACGCGCGGGGTCGTGCCCTATCACCGGCTCGTCATGGGCGTGCTCGAGCACGAGGCGCCCGCCCTACGCGCCGAGGTGCAGCGCGTCTTCGAGAACGTGGACAACGTGCCGCTACGCGCCATCTTCGAGGGGCGCATGCTCGAGACCGATCTCGCGCGCGACCGACGGTATCGCATGTACGCGCTCGAGAGGTCGGCGCCCGCGGACGAGCGCTGACGCCGTGTGGCGCTTCGGCTGGCGCCCGCTCAGCTCCAGCAGAGCCACTCGGAGCGGTCCGGTGTGGGGGCCATGAAACCCCCCAGTGTCCAGCGGGGGCGACTACCCACCACCGGAAGGATCTGGTGAAAGTGGCGACCGGCGTCGAACACCAAGAGGTCGCCGTCGCGGAGCGGAATGCGCTCGTGGTCGAAGCCCTGGCGGATGCTGTGGACCACGCTCCGGTCGGAGTAGAAGTCGGGCACGCGCGGGTCGGTCTGGTCCAGGTCGTAGACCACCAGGTCGCCGCCTGCTTCGGGCGCCGACACCATCACGAGGAAGCTCAGCAGGGTGTCGGTGCAGATCTGCGGCAAGAGGTCCTGATAGGACTCGCGGCGCAGCTGCTCCAGCTCGCAGTGCGGAGGAATGAGCCCTCCTTCGGGGTAGCTCCGCACGGTGAACGGCGCATAGGCCACCCCGCTCGCCGCGCGCGGCTGACGCAGGGGCCGTGGGGCGGCCAGCTCGCCGAGGCGGGCGCGGAGCTGCTCGACGAGCGACTCCCCGAAGCTCTCGGTGACCACGCGTGTGATGACCTGCGCCTGGTCGTGATAGAGGGTCCGGTCCGCGCCGCTGTGATCCAGGATCTCGCCGTAGGAATAGGCCTCGAAGCGCGGCGAGAAAGAGTGCTTCGTCAGGTCGGTGGAGCCCGTGACCCCCGTGACGCCGCGCTGGAGGGCGCCCGTGTCGAACACGCCCTCGATGACCACGCCGGCGAGCTCGCGCGCGTGAATGGCATCGAGCGTTCCCGCCGGAACGGCGTCCTCTGCCGACCACCGCACGAGTGGGAAAAACGAGCTCATGCGCTCCTCTATCGAGAGGCCGCGGCGATGTCAACGAGCCCGCGAGAGGCGAGCGGAGGGTGGCGAGGACACGGCCCCTACACGTACACTGCGCCGCATGAACGAGAGTGGTGTCGACCCGAAGGTGCGCGTGCTCGCGGCAGATTCCCTCGAAGGGGCGTCGGACACGCTCGCCGCCATCGCGGCCGGCACGCTCTCGGCAGCACTCGTTCGCGGCGTCTACAGCTCCGAGCTCGTCGAGCACTTCGTCGCCCGTCTCGAGCGCGGCGAGTTCCCCGCCGACTTCCGCATCCGGGACGTGCCCGATGCGAGCGTGTCCCAGATTCGTACGCTCGGTCTCGCCGTCAGCCCGAGCGACCTCGCTCCGCGCGGCCCCGACCTCGACGCCTATCACGCCGCCGCGGTGGACTTCCGCGAGCGTGCCGATGGCTTCTTCGCGCCCGCGCCAGCGTTTCCCGACGTGGCTCAGCGCGTCCTGGCGGCGCTCTCGGGGGTGCCCGTGAAGCTCGCCACCGACGAACGCGGACGTCCCTATGGTGCGCTGACCATTCGCAACATGCCGCCCGGCTCGGGCCTGCCGCCGCACTGCGAGAACCACTACATGCACATCCCCGTGTACGACGCTCTGCGCGAGCGCGTGCAGCTGGCCCAGAAGATCGGGTTCTTCTGTGTGCTGCAGCTGCCCACCGCGGGCGGCCGGTTCGTGGTGTACGACGACGCCTATCGACCGGGCGAGTTCGCGTTCCAGACGCGCTCGCTCGACATCGTCCCGGACCGTTCGTGCGTCGTGGTGCCTGCGCTCCCGGGCGACATGGTCATCCTCGCGAGCGGCGCCCGCTACCATCAGGTCACCCGCGTCGAAGGTCAGCGCGGCCGCTGGAGCGTGGGAGGCTTCGGTGCCTTCGCGTCCGACATGACCAGCTTCTACTCCTGGGCGTAGCGCGCCCCGTGCTACGTTCGCCCGGATGACCGAACGTTCCAGCGCGACCTGGATCGCCGACGACGCTGCGCCCGCCGACACGGTGGACCGCCTCTACGCCGGCAGCCTCGACGGCGTGGTCCTGAAGGGCTTGTTGTCCGCGGAGGAGTGCGCCCGCTGCATGACCGCGGTGGCCGCTCACGACGACTGGGAGACGGTGTACCCCGATCCGGCGGCGCCGAAGTCCATCGGGGTGATGTTGAGCCCCACGCCGATCCACCCGCAGGGACCGCCCTCTCAGCACTACTTCCCTGGCGTGGCGCGCGACGTCGAGTGGGTGCGCGCGAGCCTCCATCCCCTGATCCCGCGCCTCGAAGCGCGCTTGGCGGCGATGTCGGGCGGACGACCCGTGGCGCCGCTCGACCAGCCGCGTCCCCATCGCGTGGCCACGGTGCGTGAGATGAGCGTGGGCTACGGGGCGCCGACGCACGTCGATGCGTACGAGCCGAGCGAGGGGCTGCAGACGCTCTTCGACCACACGGACCGAGCGACGCAGCTCAGCTGGTACGTCGCGCTGCAGCGCCCCGGCTCGGGTGGCGAGCTCGAAGTGGCTTCGCGCCGCGGTGAACCGGACAGGGCGATTCCGCTCGCGGTCGGCGACGGTGTGCTGTTCGACGGCGGTCGGCTGCAGCATCGCGTGACGACCATCGGGTCGCTCCCCGCGCGCATCACCGTGGGTGGCTTCGCGGGGTTGGCCCGCTCCCGCGAGCGTGTGTACTACTGGGGTTGACGCTCGAAGCCGATCAGGCGCAGGCGGAGCGTGCCCTCCGCCAGCATGAGCCCGAGCGCGGCGGTGGCTCGGTCGACCGGCGGGAGCTGCGCGAGCGCGGCGTCTTTGTCGCCCTTGCCGCCCACGCGCGCGACCAGCTGCGAGAGGGTGGGCATCACGTTGTCGGTGGCGTCCACCCACGTGTCGAGGTGCAGCCCCACCGCCGCGCCCAGGGAGGCGTAGTCGCCCTCGGTGAACAGCAGGTCGGGCCACGGGCTGTGTCCGGCCAAGAGCGCGGCGTGTCGCGCGGGGGACACGGTCGCCCCCGGGGTGGGCACGAAGTCGGTCAGCGCGAGGCGACCGCCAGGCCGGAGCACCCGCGCCGCCTCACCGAGGAAGGCACGCCGCGAGTCGAAGTGAAAGGCACACTCCAGCGCCAGGACGCGGTCGACCGAGGCGTCCTCGAGCGGGAGGGCGCCGGCGTCGCCGAACGTGAACGTCAGCGCAGGGGGGCCGTGACCCTGCGCGAGCGCGAGGCGGCGCGCCACGGCGAGCTGCCGCTGGCAGCGGTTGATGCCCATGAGCGTGAGGTCCGGCAGGCGCTCGATCAGGTCCAGCAGGGTGCCCCCGATCCCACAGCCGACGTCCACGACGCGCTCCCCAGCGCGCACCCCGGCCACCTCGAGGAGCCGCTCGGTCATCGCGTCCTGAGCCGTCCGCACGCTGGCCTCGTCCACCTGCGCGGGGGGCTCGTCCCAGAAGCCCAGGTGCAGGTGGCGCGGTGCCGTCTGCCCGGCGTCGAGCGCGCGCTCCACGTGCTGGAGCAGCGAGTCCATGTAGAGCAACGCCTGGTCACTCACGGGTGCGTCGGGCATGCGCGAGGATAGCCAGCCCGCGGTGAATCCGCGAGCGCACGGCGCTCAGCCGCGTGGACGGGTGTGGCGCGACCCCAGCGTGACCAGCAGCTCCGTCTCCGCGCGTCCGTCGTCGTACACGTCGAGCTCGAGCGCCGAGGGGCAGAGCGGAAATGGGGCGACCTGTGCGGCGAGGTCCGTGAGCGCGAGCGCGGTGCTCGCGGAGACGCGCGGCGCGACCGCCGAGACGGGAAGGCCCGGAGGAAAGATGACGCTCCAGGTGGTCTTCGCTCCGAGCGCGTCGTCGGCCTGCGTGAGCGTGAGCACCGCGTGGCCGTCGGGCGGCACCGGCGCGAGGCCCTCGGGGAGCGTCGCGTCAGCGCCCCGCTGGGCCGCCAGATCCGCGAACGAGCGGCCAACGAAGTAGCGTCGCGGACGATAGCGACCGCCGTCCCAGAAGTCGCAGCCCACGCCGACGAGCCCCGGCCCCGGCGTGACGCCCACGATGCGCGCCGCCGCCGCGAGGTCCGCCTCCCCGCTGACGAACAGCTTGAGCCGAAAGCCGCGCTGCCGGTCCCACGCGAGTCCCACGTGCGAGGCCACGTCGAGGCCCGCGAGCGCCTCGGCGAGGGCATCCCACGCGTCGAGCGCCGCCGCGTCGAAGCGCTCGGCAGAGAGGACGCGCCCGGCGTCGAGCGGGTCGCGCCCCGACCCGTGCTGGAACACCGTGACGCCGCAGCGAGCGGCGTCGGGTGCGACCACCCACTCCACCGTCAGCGCGCCATCGACGGACGGGCCTCTCCGACTCGCCACGTCCACCAAGGGCTGGAAGGAACGGGCGTCGCAGCCCACTCCGGACGTCAACACCTGGGTGACGGTGGAGACGGCGTCACCCCAGGCCGCGTGGCGCTGCGCCGCGGAGGCATCGAGTGGGGCCGTCGGTTTCAGGGACATGCTGGCGAGTCGTACCACGACCCCGCCCGCGGAGGCTCTACCGGCGCGCCTGGTCGAACGTAGCCAGCACGGCGCTCGCGGCGCTGGTCGCGGTCACCCGTCCCGCGCGCAGGTCCCGCTCGAGGCCCGGCAGCAGCGTGCGCACGTCCGGGGTGAGGCGCAGGTCGGCGAGCAGGCGCTCTTCGATCATGCTCCACATCCAGTGGACCTGCTGCGACTCGCGGCGCGCGGCCAGCTCTCCGGTGGCGCCCAGCTTCTCGTGGTGCTCCTCGATCTTGGCCCACAGCTCGGCGAGGCCCACGTTCAGCAACGCGCTGCAGGTGAGCACCGGAGGGTGCCACGTGCCGCCGTGCCCACGCATCAGGTGCAGCGCGGTCTGGTACTCGCTGCGCGCGCGCTTGGCGTAGACCTCGTTCTCGCCGTCCGCCTTGTTGATGGCCAGCATGTCGGCCACTTCCAGGATGCCGCGCTTGATGCCCTGCAGCTCGTCGCCCGCGCCGGCCAGCATGAGCACCAGGTAGAAGTCCACCATGTCGGCCACCACGGTCTCGCTCTGGCCCACGCCCACGGTCTCGATGAGCACCACGTCGAAGCCGAAGGCCTCGCACAGCAGCATGGTCTCGCGCGTCTTGCGGTTCACGCCGCCCAGCGTGCCGCTGGTGGGGGAGGGCCGGATGAAGGCCTTCTCGTCGCGCGAGAGCTTGGCCATGCGCGTCTTGTCGCCGAGGATGCTGCCGCCCGAGACGCTGCTGCTGGGATCGATGGCCAGCACGGCCACGGTCTTGCCCTGCTGCGTGAGCAGCGTGCCGAACGCGTCGATGAACGTGCTCTTGCCCACGCCCGGCACGCCGCTGATGCCCACGCGGCGCGCGCCCCCCGTGAGCGGGAGCAGCGCAGTGAGCACCTCCTGGGCGAGGGCCACGTGCCGCGGGGCGTCGCTCTCCACGAGCGTGATGGCGCGCGCGAGCACGGCGCGATCGCGCGCGCGGAAGCCCTCCACGTACTCGTCCACGCTCAGGCGCTTGCGGGTGGCCACCACTGCGTGACGCTCAGTCGTTCGCCACGATGGCGTCCAGCTTGTCGAGCAGCTCGAGGGCTGCCTTCGAGATGACGGTGCCGGGCCCGAAGATGGCTGCAGCGCCGGCGGCGTAGAGCTCCTCGTAGTCCTGCGGCGGGATGACGCCGCCCACCACCACCATGATGTCGTCCCGGCCGAGCGCGGCCAGCTCGCGCTTCAGCTCGGGCACCAGCGTGAGGTGGCCGGCGGCCAGCGAGCTCGCGCCCACCACGTGCACGTCGTTCTCCACGGCCTGGCGCGCGGTCTCGGCCGGCGTCTGGAAGAGCGGTCCGATGTCCACGTCGAAGCCCAGGTCCGCGAACGCGGTGGCGATGACCTTCTGCCCGCGGTCGTGGCCGTCCTGGCCCATCTTGGCCACCAGGATGCGCGGCCGGCGGCCGTTGTCTTCGGCGAACTTGGCGCTGCGCTCTCGCACGGCCGCCATGCCCCCCGCGTCTTGACCGCCCTGGCCCGCTTCGCTGCTGTACACGCCTTGGATGCTCCGGATGGTGGCCTCGTGGCGGCCGTAGACCTTCTCGAGCGCGAGGCTGATCTCGCCCACGGTGGCGCTC